>NZ_AYVK01000009.1:0-215084 GCF_000503155.1 Mesorhizobium sp. LSJC285A00 | reverse complement strand
GTGACGTGAACAATCACCAGCCTGCCATGACCGCCCCCTCTCAGCGAATTTGCAGAACTCTCAGCACACTACCTCGCGGGGGGACACCTTGCGGCGGGCGGGCCGCTGGGCCCGACCGGTGAGACTCAGCGCCCGCCGGCAAACAATATCGCACGCCTGCCAATGCCCACGAATCATACAAACGGAGGAAGGAAGATCTAACCAGCTATCGCCATTTCCGATGCGAACGCCTAAGCCTTTTATGAGACCTAAGCGCAGCTTGCAGGCCGCAGCATGGTCCCAATTCGGGACGAATAGTTTGGCACCCATATTGCACCCACATCTTTCGCCGGCTGATCCCCGGTCCTGATCGCGTACTCTGATCAGGTGTAAGGCTCGCCGGGCTCGAGGTAGTTGGGGTCTTCGCCCGGCGAGTTGTCTACCAATGCGCAGTCACAGCCACACGGTGACGCCATACTCCGAAATGCCGCAAGCATTCCGCGGTTGTGCATCGCCCGACCAAGGTCCGATCGGTATGGGACTTCAGTCGCGCAAAGGGCGATACGGTCTGCGACTCCGGATTTTTTGCTAGATTTCAGAGGGTTACAAAGCGCTTCGCAGTCGTCAGTCGCTCATTGCAACAAGCATTTATCTAAAGTTCATTCAGTCGAATTAGGAAACTCTTATAAGCCGCTCTATAACGAATCGGCGAGGTGGCTATTCGACTGAGGAGGTACCATGACATCCCGAAAAACGCTGTTGGCAGCGCTTGCCGCGCTTGCGCTAGTGACCGCTCCTGCTTTCGCTGGCGCGGGTGGAAACGGAGGTGGTCACGGCAATGGTGGTGGTCACGGCAATGGCGGTGGTCACGGCAGTGGCGGTGGTCACGGCAATGGCGGTGGTCACGGCAATAGCGGCAAGTCCGGCAACAGCGGCGGGAAGTCCGGCAACAGCGCTTCGCACGGCAAGTCGGCATCGGCTCACGCCGGAAAGAAGGCCTCGGCCGACGACCAGGTCGCCGTCGACGACATTGAGGTCGCCGCGACGCCTAAGGACAAGAACATTCACGCCAAGCTTGGCCGGCTGAACTCGCTGCAGCGCAACATCAACGCATATATGAACTCCAAGAGCAAGAAATTCGCCGGCATTCAGGCTTATGTGACAGCGTCGGCGGCCGCGAAGAGCGCCCAAGCCGCGGTGGATGCCGCCCAAGCCGAAGTCGACGCGTTGAACGCCAAATTGAACGACCCGAATACTCCGGCCGACCAAGTCCCGACCCAGGAGCAGATTGACGCAGCGCAGGCGGCGCTCGATGCCGCCAATATAGCGGCTACCGATGCTGCTGCCGCCGTCCCATCGCTGGATGACGCGCTCGCCGATATGGCCAACAAGCCGGTAGACGCCGAGGTCACCGAATGGGCCAACGGCGTGCTTGCCGAGAAGATCGACGAGATGGCTGCCAAACAGGCTCCTGAGCCAACACCGTAAGCCGAACGTTCAAGCCGCCGGGTCACACCCCCCCGGCGGCTTTTGGTGGCTCTACGGAACCCCTCAGGGAAAGCGTTACGCAGCGATGAGCCAAGCTCCGTTCACCGGCTTTTTTGTACATAAGCGGAACCTGAAATTTGGGGGCTTGTTGATAGAACGGCAGCGAGTGGGTGTTCGCTGCTGGTCGAGGTCCCGCAAGACTCGGCCGGGCTCGCATCACACCTGCCCCGGTACGGTGCGAGCCCATCGTCGCGCGACCAAGCGAGATCCCATGTGTCGGTCCATATTTGATACTAGGGGACGGCGGTTCATCATCACGATGGTTTATGGCACGTTGTCCGCCATGCCGAGCGCCAGACTCGGTCTTGGCCGTCTGCAGCAAGCGCTGGTCGATAGCGGCGGCCTTGAACGCCGCAAATGCTACGGCCGGACTGCAGCTTCCATCCTTGGCCTCCGCAATTAATCGGCACGCATTTCTATAGGCCGCCGCTTCCTTATTTGGCCACTGCGGGTTGGGACCCAGCCGTAGGGGAATGGCTTCCAAAAATTGTATGGAACCGTGGCGACGACCACACATTTCTACCTAAGCGATCGATTCCTCGGATGTAGCCGTGACGACGGAAACATGCGCCACCTGGAAGAGAGGCTAAGTCGCATGAAAGACCAGTGGAATCCGACCACCAGTTCATCGAAGGCGCCCGCCGTAGCCAGCGCTGGGCGGAGAGAGAACTGGAATCCCTACAATCGACCATCCAAGAGACGCGCCGCATCCTAGAGGCCTCACGGAAGCTCTTGGAAAAGATTGCCGAGCGCGAACACCCTACCCAGCCGTAGGAATGGCCGGTGCAGTTGGGCAGCTTGTGGGGGCTTAACCGCACCGGCCACTGCGGGAAGATATGAGGCCCCCCGCGCTGCTTAAGATATAGGCATATTAGCAACCGAGCAAATTATCTCGCATTGCCATCTTGAAGGCTCAACCGCGAAGCCAACTTAGTTCGAGAGAATGGGCGGATTGGTGAACGCGATGTCGCACCCCGGTAGCAGTGAGCATCTTTGGGCTTTGGACCTTGCCGACCTGCGCAAGCAGTTTGGAAAGTTCGTTCAAGAGCGCGGAACAGCGCCTCTTGAGTGGGACGAGCACACCAAGCTGTTCCATGAAGAACGAAGGGAGCGCTGCCAGGAAACGGACCCTACCGGGCAGTAGGGGAATCACTCAGACCGTCAACGACGAGATGGAAGCCGAGGTCGACGAAGCCGCCGTCGAGCGCCCCCACGAATAGCCATTTTGCCGTACGAATCCGTACGGTCGTTTTGATTGAAGAAAGGGTCTCGGCGGGCCTATAAAGATGGTGTTTACCATTGCCTTTTTGGGAGGATGCGATGGTTGCAACGCCCATAGATATCGCTCAAGCGGCCACTGCGAATACGGCCACCTTGCTGAAGTGGCAGAAGTCCATGGAGGAACGCGCCACATTTCGCCAGAACATGGATCAATCGCGCAGGGCGATTCAAGTTTCACGCGAACTGCTGGAGCGCCTTCGTCAACGTCATCGCGACGACAATAGCGTCGCGGATGCGCAAAAGGATTAGCCGCCAGGGCAGACGGTGAGACAGGTCCGGGAACCTTATTGCCGCAAACCGGTTCGGGCTGCTCGCCTACGCTCAGATCGAGGTCCCCGGCTAGAAGGCCGCTCGCTTCGTAGCCCAGCGATTTGACCGGAAAAAGAGTGCTGGTGCTCGAGAGCATCAACCGCGGCGCATAACCACTGACGTTGCCTGCTCCCCCTGAGGGCGTTAGTAGCCCGCAACCGGAACATCACATGTGCTGGTGCATTGCTAGTGAACGCCAATTCGACTGGGGCGCAAAATGCATCGCGCGATCACAAATGCATGGGCAATGGTGCGAGAAGCCNGCAATCGCTTTTTATGCCACAACATCGTTGGCGCCAATTCTGCTCATCGTGGTTGCAATTGCGGGTCTCGCATTCGGTCACGAGGCAGCCCAAGCGGCATTGTCCGCCCAAATCACAGGGATGATGGGTACAGAAAGCGCAAATATCCTGCAAACCGCATTGAAGAGCGCATCCGAAAAGCCATCCGGCGGCACCTGGGCGGCGGTGATTGGCATCATCACCTTGCTTGTGAGCGCTTCCGGGGTCTTCGGCGAAATACAGCAGTCTTTGAACAAGATCGGAAGAGCGTCGTGTANTTATCGGTTGGTATATAGGCTCCAGCGCGGTCGCGGCCTCATATGGGGCCGCCGGTGGGCTGCTCGTCATCCTGCTGTGGGCTTACTACTCGGCGGAAATTTTTCTTTTCGGTGCGGAAATCACTCGCGCCTATTCCATTCGACACGGCAGCAGGTCCGATCTGGACGCTGTGCTTCACAGTGCTTGACTTGCAACATACGCCACTAACGATGAAATCGACTAGGCGCGCGGCGCGCCGGCTGGCCGCCTTCGCGACGCCACCCGCATCATCACCCGTCGGCGCCGACCGCATCACCGAGCAGGGCACGCGAGCTGGATACGGTCGACGCCATATGATGAGTGCACGGGTCGCTGGTGGGTCAAACCATCGCGGTCACAGTTTGAGTTGGTTGGGAAGACGCGGTTCAGCGGCGACGCGGACGGCGCTTGCGTATCGGCTTTGATCTCGCGCGCCTGCCGTCCGGCGCCTTCTTGGCGGCAGCGGAGCGGTACAGGTTCATGAGGTCAATCAGGAGCCGAATAATGGCAATTGCAGTTGCAGCATCGAGCCAGCCCGCAATGCTGTTGAGCATCGGGATTGTTCTCCAAGCTTACGACGTGAAAGCGGTCGAAGGACCTTGGCGGCAGTGCAATTCTTCGCCTAGGCAGGGACTGTCACCCATTGGTTGTGGCACTCAGTTGCCAGCTACCATGACATGAAAAAGGCCTCGGAAGGAGGCCTTTGGATGGTGTGAGCGAGAATCTCCACCAAACAAATTATCCCACGTTTTGTGCATGCAGCGCAAGCCGTTCGGCTTGGCCAAGGCGCGCTTGGCGCCTTGATGCTTGGCACCGTGACCGTCACCCCTGCTCTTCAGCCGCAGCCGATAGTCGCTGTCGGCAATTTCAGCTGCGGCAATGCGATGTCATTGTTGGCGCCAAGAAATCAGCTCTTCACGTTGCTTCCGCGAAATGGGATCCTTGCAAGCACCAAGCGCAAGCTCATCAGGCAGAGGGTGTAATGGACTTAGCGGGCGTTCTCATATTGTGAAACGCCGAACGGATCCCGGGTCCCTGGAAGGGCGGCAGCAAACGTCAGAGAGCCGCACTTCCAGGGAGGCTGGATCAATAGTCGTTGTTGTAATAGCGATCATCGCAAGGCGCCGTGTAGATCCGGCCGCGGCGGTCCTGGTAACGGCAAAGCTCTTCGCCGCGGCGCTGCGGCGTGGTCGACTGGCCGATGACGGCGCCGAGCAAGGCGCCGCCGGCGGCACCCACGACCGTGCTTTCGGTGTTGCCGCCCAGTGCCTGGCCGGCGAGGGCGCCGACACCGCCGCCAATGAGTGCGCCTGTGGTTGCCCTCTGCTGCTGTTCGGTTTGAGTCGCGCAGCCTGCAAGTGCTGCAGTCATGAGCACGGCGGCAATGGTTTGTCTGATGATCATCTTGGAACTCCTTTGGAGCCCCAAACGCGGATCGGGGCGAATGGTTGCCAGTTGCTGGCGCATTGCGGCCAAACGGCGGCACGCCCGCTCACGAAATGAGACGTGGTTTCTCGGGCCTTGAAGACAATGGTTGCCAAAGCGGAAACGGCCTGCGCGAACAGGTCAATAGCGCATCGGTTTGAATCCGCTTGAGGAGCAGCTACGCTGCCTCGTTGCGCATCGCCTTTTGCGCGGCGGCGATCAGGAATCCAGATCGGCTGCAGCCATGCCGTTCCGCATATTGATCGATGTGGTTGAGGACATCTTCCGGGATGGTGACGTTGACGCGCACGACCTTCTTCGCCTCGGCTTTCAGGGCAACCAGGACGGCGGCCCGGTTGAGATTGTCATTGTTCGACACGACATCTTCCAGGGACGATGGCTCGGGAATGGCTTCGCCATCCTCGACAAGGCCTTCGAGATGGAAGGCCAGGGCCTCTTCGGCCATGGCGCGGGCGTCGTCCAGGCTGGTGCCGGCGGTGACCACGCCCGGAAAATCGGGAAAGGATACGCCGAAGTCGCTGTCCGCTTGCTTGTGGATCAGTCCGATATAGTGACGCACGGGTCGGTTCCCCAAGGAGCGGCTTCGAGGCTCGATCAGACTATCGAGCCATTCGACACAAACTGTCGAGGTATTCCTAATGGGACCGTAGGAAGCTGCCTAGTAGGTTGGGCATGCCCCAGGCAGACATTGCCTGGGCAACGGTCGAGAGTGTGGGGAAAGTGCCAAAGTTAGATGGCGGGAACCAGACTGTGCCTAGAGTTCGCGCCGCGCAGTACGTGCGCATGTCGACGGAACACCAGACCTACTCGATCGACAACCAAGCGGATGCCATTCGCGACTATGCCGACATCATGGCTTACGACATTGTCGCCACTTACGAGGACCTCGGTCGCAGCGGTTTAAACCTTGGAGGGCGCCCCGGTCTTCAGAAGCTGTTGGCCGATGTCGAAAGTGGGCGAGCCGATTTTGAGACGGTTGTGGTCTATGATGTAAGCCGTTGGGGGCGTTTTCAGAACATTGATGAAAGCGCAGCCTACGAATACCGATGCCAGATGGCCGGCGTCCGTATCGAATTTTGCGCCGAGCAATTCGCAAACGACGGCAGCATCGGGTCAGACGTCCTCAAAGCAATCAAACGGAGCATGGCTGCCGAGCAGAGCAGAATGCTCTCGCAAAAAGTCTTCATCGGCCAGGCGAGGTTGATCCGGCTGGGCTTCCGGCAGGGCGGGAAGGCCGCCTTTGGCCTGCGGCGCCTGCTTGTCGATCAACACGGCCGTTCAAAAGGCATCCTTTCATCCCACGAATACAAGAGCCAGCAGACGGATCGAATAGTTCTGGTGCTCGGCCCACCTGACGAGATTGCGACAGTGAAGTGGATCTTCAGTCACTTTGTCAGAACACGCAAGACAGAGCTGGAGATGGCAAGACTGCTCAACAAGCGCGGCGTGCTCAGCGATTTGCGGCGACCATGGACGCGGGAATCCGTCCACTCGGTGCTGACCAACGAAAATTACATTGGCAACAGCGTCTGGAACAAGCATTCGGCCCGGCTGAGAAGCCATCAAGTCCGTAATCCCCCCGAACAGTGGGTGCGGGTGGAAAACGTCCTGGAGCCGATCGTCGACCGCAAACTGTTCGACCGGGCGCAGATCGTGCTCAAGACCATCTATCGCCACATGACCAACGACGAGATGCTGGCTGCTCTTAGGGCACTTCTGGCTCGCCGTGGCGCCTTGTCGTTGGCCATGATCGACGCCGATCCGGGGTGCCCGCCGGCCCAACGCTACCAGTGGCGTTTTGGAACCATTGTCAAAGCCTATGAACTGATCGGATACGAGCCATCCAAAAACTACCGCTTCATCGGCGTGAACCGGCACCTGGAATCAATGAGGCTGCAGATTATCCGGGATCTTGTGGGCGCGATTGATAAGCAGGGCGGGGTTGCTGCCCATGACATGGCGATGGACCTCCTGCGGATAAACGAGGAGATCACGGTGGCGATTACAATGGGCCGATGCAGGGTTTCCGGCTTCGGCTATCCACGCTGGTTTTCCAAGGCCGATAAACGGCCACTACCCGACATTTTCGTCCTGATCCGTATGAATCCCGGCGACCTGACCGTCCGGGATTATTTGATTGCGCCTGCGCATGAGATCGCTGGCAAATCGGAACTGCATGCCATCAATGGGATACCGCTGGACAGCTATATTTTTCCCACGCTCAATCCCATTGTCAGGCTGGCAGAGCGAGAGCCTGTGGGGGGCGTGGCTTGGTAGTCAAGCGCTTACCCAAGGACGCCGCCTACCGTGCGTTGGAAAAGGGTGGCGACAGACATGCGAGCAATATTGTTGCTGGCGCATTAGGGTCCAAGAAGAGGCTTCGTTCACACGAATTTTTGGCGACCTACGATACGGAATGCAAACGCATGCGCGATTTCGTCACGCAAGCGGCTAAGTCTGAACAGAGCCTAGACCGGATAGTAGCGGCGCTCCACCTGATGATGCGCGACAAGCAATTCTGCGCCACGCTGGTGTCCGAGGGCTTCAGGACAATGCCAAGCCTACTGGCACATAGGTTGCGTGGCGCGACCCGCGAGCCGCAAATGTTCTGCTCTCCCGGAAAACCCGCTTCCGAGACAGGCGAGAACCGGAAAGCCGTTAACGGAATTTGCCCTGATGTCCTCGACCTGCTTCGGGACGCGCCGGTGAAAACAAAAATCTTCGGGTTGCTCCAGAAGGTGCTGCCAGCCAGGCAATTGGAGATTGCCCGGCTGATGGTGGCGATGGACCGGGTCAGGATCACCTACGCGAGACTACTCGTCGCTCTGACACCGCAAGCCCTGCTGGTCGAGGGTTTTGATCTCTCAACGATCACCACACAGGCGGAAGACCAGCGCGGCGCGATGGTGCTCGATGTCGGCGCGCTAAGCCTTGCGGTTCTCAGCGCCGCGGAACGTCATGGCCAGGTGGGCCTGGAGCTTGTCGCAGCCAACCGCTTTTTCGACCGGTTGATGGATAATTCCAGAGTGGTGCGGTATCTCGCCCGGACCTTTCCGGGGCATTTTGAAGAGTTTCACAGCTTCTCGATGCCATGCCTCGAACAGGGGCGCTAGATGGTCGGACGTCAACTCCTATACAAACCGATCGCCGTCGCCGGGATGCAAACAACAGAACCAATGTGACTTCTGTCCAGGCCTCGAAAAGCCAAACCCGCCGAGCTTGCCGCAGCCAGAATGCTCGCAAAGCGATTTTCGATCGGCTCTCGGCCGCGCGGAATCGCTGTCATGTCTTCGGCAAGCCGACCCGGTTCGTTGCTCATAGCGGGTTGATCGGCCCAACGAGGCCGGGATGGTCGTTGGGCAACTTGTTGACGGCGCTGGTGTTCACCTCACGCCCAACGCGATTGAACTGCAGCTGACCGTCGATGTCGTGGCTGAGAATGTCCTTGAGGCTGTCCTTGGGCGTCACCGGGTCCAGCCAGGCGTCATAGTAGGCCGGGTCGAGAATGAGAGGCTGCCGATCATGCAACTGCTTCATCGGTTCTGCGGCAGGCTCGGTGATGATGGTGCAGCTGGTTATGTTGAGATTGGAATTGTAAGCCCAAAGCCCGGCGAACGAGAAAGGCGCGTGGCCTGGCTGGTAGATGTGCCAAGGGTCTTTCTTGCCGTCGGCTGGCGATATCGTCCACTCGTAGAAGCCATCGGCAGGGATCAGGCAGCGCTTGGACTTGTAGGCGTCGCGGAAGGCGGGCGCTGTATCGATGCCCTCAATCCTCGCATTGAACATAGCCGCCTTGGGCATTTCCTTTGCCCAGAAAGGGACCAGCCACCAGCGCCCTTCACGGAGCCTGTGGTTGCCATCCTCACCGGCAGTGACGAATGGGACATCCTGAGTCGGCGCGATGTTGTACCGGGGCTCGTCGTTGCGGCCCGTCTCCGCCGGCGCAGTCAGGCGGTAGAGCCGGTGGATTTCCGACCACGACAGATATTTGGTGTAACGTCCGCACATCGCTCTGCCTCAGTTGCGCAGGAGTTCAGGCACGCTGAGCGGGCCAAGGTCGGAATTCTCCTATACTCGTCGCTGCGGCGCCAGACGCCGCGTATCTTGGCGGCGGTGACCGATTGATTGCCTTCGCCAGTAGCCTTGCGGAAGGCTCTGGGCGACCACAGAGTTCCCCTTGGTGTGCGCCGTGGAGGCAAAAAGGGCAAAGTCGACGACGATCATGCCATGTCCCTCTCACTGCGGACTTAGCAAAGGCTCTCGCAAGGAATGCCGTCCTTGTCGCGGTCGAGCTTGCCGCCCCAAGAGCAGTTGGCCAAATACCAGTTCGCCTCGTTGCATGAGCTGATCTGGGGACAGGTTCGCTGTGGCTGACAAGAATAGCTCTGCGCCACCTGCCCATTACGCATGATACCGAGTGGTTGTTTTGCTGACGGCCTGGTGGTGCCGTTCGCATGCTCTGCGCGCCAATCCCATGGCGCCTGAAACGCTCCAGCCCACAGACCGACCTTCGCCGCCTGGGCCTTCGCCTGCTGTCTTGCGTAGGCTCCGTGGCTGTAGCGCGGCCAATCTAGTGCCAAGCCCCGCTCGACAAGCCAGCTCTGGACGTTGCGACCGTCGGCGCGATCGCAATCCCCAACAAGCCGGCCGTACCGGTCTCGGTTAACAAAGCTGCAATGCAACGGACGCGATGCAGCCAGGAACTCGTCCAAGGCTTGGGCAGCATGGCGCCCGCAGGCGTATTCGAAGCCCTTAGCGTCTTCGCAATATTGCTTACTCTCGGGCGCATCGATGCCGTTGAAGCGGATGCGCTGTCCGTGGATCTCGATCGTGTCGCCGTCGATCACAGACGCGACACCGGCGATCGGCGCCGGCTTCGAGCCGAACCAATTCGAGGCATTGATCTCTGGCAAACTTTCGCTGTGCTGGATGGCGGTTTGCGCGACCAGAGCGCCAGCCGCTACCGCAGTCACCAAAATCAGGCGCCGCGGCACATTCGCCCATCGGTGCGCACGGCTATGCTTGGCACCGGTTCGCTTTCGCCAGCGATCAGATCGATTGTCGTATCGGTATTTGTCCACGCCCTCATCCCCGCAGAGAGGATGCGACTGTTTCAACGAAGAGTCCAGAAGACGAGACGCGCGGAATGCTAGCCCCGAAGCCGATGCGTGCCGACGCCCCCCTCGACTTCGATCTCGGTTAAGGGGGTTCGATGACCTGTTGGGGTGCATTCGGCTGTCGGGCCTGACCGGCGCGCGCCGAAGGTGCGTTCACGCGGGAAAACCGGCCTTTCTGAAGCCTGACGTGAAAAGCTCGAGGTCGACTTGGTGGGCGAACGGGAGACGTGAAATTAGCCGGATAGTCAGGTCGTGTTCCTCATCTGTGCTTCCTGAACTTCAGCACGCGCCTTCTGCGTCTCCCCCAAATGAGCGTACGCCGCTGCGAGAAAGACATGAATGAAGAATTGGTCGCCGGCCTTCTGATACGAACCGACGGCCTCCGAGTACCTTCTTAGCAGGAAGAGGGAGCTGCCCTTCACCTCCCAGAACCATATTGGAGGTAACGGGTCGCGCAGCAGCGCAGATTCAAGCACGTTCAGCGCGCTCTCGGCCCGGCCGCCGTAGTTGAGCCAGCTTGCGTAGTCCCCCGCTATGTTCACGTCCAACGGGTTTAATGAGCGCGCTTGCTCGAAATGCACTCCCGCGTCGCTGTGCTGGCGCATGTGCGTAAGCACCAGGCCCATGCTCTGGTGACAGACGCCATCGCTCCTGTCGAGAGCGAGCGCCGTTCGTGCCGAGTCCCAGGCGTTCTGTAGCGTCCGCGGATCGTTGTCGTACCAAAATCTGCCGACGAGCGCCTGCGCGAGGAAGGCGTGGCCTCGAGCGAACGTCGCATCGAGCTCGACACACCGGACGAATAGGGGCTCGGCCATGTCCAGTTCATACCGGTAGAACTGTGCGCGCCCCTGCAGGTAGCAGTCGTATGCATCCCAATCGGCCGGAGGCTTGCGTCTGGTCCTGCTCGTCGAATCGGCCTCCGCCTGGCCTTCGACCATCGAGGCGATGAGAACCGCAACCTCGTCTTGCAATGCGAAGATGTCGTCGAGGGCCCTGTCGTAGCGTTGGGCCCACAGGTGGGTACCGGTGGAAGCGTCAATCAACTGTGTGGTGATCCGAATGCGATCACCGAGCTTTCGTATGCTGCCTTCGACGAGGTAGCGAACTCCGAGTTTGCGATGGACTTCGGCAATGTCCAATGCCGGATAGCGAAACTGAAAAGATGAATTCCGCGCGATGACAAGGAGGGAGCGGAACCTGGCCAGCTCCGTAATTATGTCCTCGGTTATGCCATCGCTGAGATACTGCTGGTCCTGATCGCCGCTCAAATTGGCAAAAGGCAGGACCGCAATCGACGGCTTGCCGGACCCTGGTATCGGTCTGCGGGATGCGCTCGCCACCGGCTCGACAGTCCCGGTGAAGCGGTAGCCGACGCGAGGCACCGTGGCGATCCACTCGCCGCCGTTGTCAGCCGGACCGAGTGCCTTTCTCAGTGTCGCTATTTGGACCGTAAGGTTGCCTTCCTCAACGGCGGTTCCCGGCCAGGACTTACGTCTGATTGCTCCGCGCAAATGGCCGTAGCCGGAAACATTTCTCCTTCTACTTTGTTGCAGTGGCCGTGCCGCTGAGGCGAACATGCACAGTGCCTCTATCAAATGAACTGCGCGACGTACCTATAGAATTCCAATGCCCCTCCTGTTCGAGCCAATGGTGAGAAGGGGATCCTGGCTGAAAACGATTGCCGGTTTCAAATGCGATAGTTGCAGGTCCAGAGTGCGGNATGGTGAGAAGGGGATCCTGGCTGAAAACGATTGCCGGTTTCAAATGCGATAGTTGCAGGTCCAGAGTGCGGCTCGGCTACGAAGAGAAGCTGGCCATATTCGAGCGGCACCTCAGAAAGGTGAGCGCCAGCACAAAGTCAGTGAACAACCGCCCTTGTTAGAGGCCGCTTTAGAGATCGGGTGCAGAGGGTACACGGGCTTTTCCCCTTTATCCTTTTTTCTCCCGGCCGCGCCACCGTCTATTATCGGCGGCTAGGCCGCTATCACCTTCTGAGCGGGTTAACGATGGAGTGCCTTGGACGGTGAAAACGATTCCGGCATCCTCAAACGCTTTGCGGATGGCGGCCATGTTGTGGGGACGCGGTTTCCTGTATCCGTTCTCAAGATCGCTGATCACCATCTCGCTAAGATTGGCCTTGGCGGCAAGTCGCACACGCGGCCAGTTCAGTAGGGCTCGTGCCGCTCTGACTTGATCTGCTGAGAGGAGAGTTCGGCGTTCCATAGCAAGTCGAACATTTAGTATCGCTAAACTGTTCCTCTTGACCCTCTGCGATTTCTAACGGTGTGAGGCCGGCCTGTCGCAAGCCGTCATTGATTGTAGCTGCAACCTTTCGGACGGTTGTTACCTCGGCTCCAACAAGACGTGCTGCCTGCATTCTTGCTTGGAGATCAGCCAAGCGGGCAACCAGGGCTTGCGTCCTCTCGAGTTCAGGGTTCGTCATGTTCATTGTCCAGCTGAGTGGCAATTTGAATTTGTCCGGCTGAGTAGCGTTTGAATGCACACATTCGCCACCCAAGGGTGGCGAGCGTGGGTTCGTTCGAAATCTCAGTCGTAAACTTTCACGATCTTGCGGGTGCCCGGATCGACCAGGACCGTGCGGTTGTCGACCACCACGTAACGGTATTTGACGTTCGGGACCTCGTGGATCTCCACAGTTTCCGGCAGAGCTGTCCCGACGTTCAATTCCACGCCGGGAAGGTTCACCGAAGCCAAGGGCTGCTTCTTGACATACTCACGGATGACCGTGTCCTGTTCCGGCTGGATGATAATGTCGTCAGCGGCGGCGGAGCCGATCCCCGCCAAGAGCAACATGGCTGCGGCGGTGTTCACAAAGTGCATCTTCATATCTTCTCTCCTGCAAGGACCGGCACACGACGATCATCGTCCGCACTGCCCGGCAACCAACTTTGAACCGGGGTAAACGTTCCCGCCTACGCACCTTTGTCTAATCCGAATGGTCTAAAGTCCGACCGTACAACGCAATGGTCTTACCTTTGGACTAGGCGGAACGGATTAGGGCTTCAGGTTGTTGGTTCTCCACAACGGGAGAGAACAAATGGATCAAAGTGTTGGCCAGGCGCTTTGGTTGCTCGCACCGATTTTTGCAACAGCCGTTACCTTTCTGGTAATGGCGGTCGTCCTTAGCTGACATGTCTTGGATCGGCGCAGCCAGGTCCCTTCCTGCGCTGATAGGATTCGCGAGTTGCTTGAGCGGCTGGCGAATCCTCTATTTTAAGTGCGCTAGGCCTGCTCCTTCAGCAGGCGGGGCGCTTCGTTCATCTCATGTAACTTGGGAGGTTTACTATGGATCGGCGATCCTTTTTGACAGCGATATGTGGCGTTGCCGGGGCAGCAGCCTTTGCAAGCGCGGTCCGGCCTATCAACGCATTGGCCGGTGTTCCAGCGGCCAAAAGCGGTATTCTCGAAGAACTCGACGCGCCAGACGCCTTCGACAACGAAGGTACTCACGCGGAAGTGGAGCCGGTCAACCATCGGCGCTACTACGACCAAGATTACGACCCAGACTACGACCCAGATTACTACCACCGGCGCCGCCGCCGCCGGCGGGGCTGGAGAAGAGTCTGCCGTAGTTACTGGCGACACGGGCGCCGTCGGGTCCGGTGCTATCGCCGACGTGGTCCTTCGGTCGTCTTGCGATTTTAGCCAGTTGGCTGTTCTCCCCATGGCCCGTTCCGGCTAACGTGCTGAGAACGGGCCGGTACGATTCCTTTTGGTGACAAACGCAATCCATCTGTCCAAGGGCACTCATCAGCAGGGCCGGTGGGCCTGACGTACAGCTCTTGGGGTGTCGCTGTGCTCTTGGGGTGTCGCTGTGGTGCGCCAGGAGCGGTCTGACGATGCTCTTATGCAGCGAAAGGTTTTCGGAAGCTTGATTCTGGCCGTTAGGCCGCGGGGCCAAGCGCAGCCATCAGGAGCACCCCGCAAACGATGAGCAACGGGCCGGGTAGGCCCGGCGACCTCCTTCTGACACACGGGGACAGACCAAGAAGGGCGCCGAGCCTTACCGGCGCTGCTTTGAGGGAGACGACGCCGGATCAGATGAGAGTATGTGATCATGCTAATCTCTGCGAACCATGCGAATGAAGGGAAGGCGTGTGCGCTTCTTCGTTATCCAGCCACGAACCTTCGCCTTTCGGACATGGCGGTCCGTCGCTCGATGGAAGATGAGATTGAACGCCTGATCTCACTGCTCGACTTCGTAGAGCCCCGACACGGATCTTGAACCGTATCTGTCCGGTGGCATCGAAGTCGTCGGCACCGATGACAGGGAAGGCGACGACGAGCCCGAAGCCGACGATGCCGATTATGATTGCCCTGGGTTCATAGAGGGAGGGCAAGGCCTATAACTTTCCGGTCGAGAATGAGCAGCCCGCTGCCTCACCGTGGCTGGCTTCAGTTTTTGTGTGGCACGATGTAGCGACTGCTCACCGCACCCGCCCCTGTGCCCCGCGTGACGACAATCGTGCTATACCCGGCTGGAACGGAACCTGTAGCGGAGGGATCGATCGAACTGCATCGCCCCACGATCTCCCCGTTGGGAGCGCCCTCGAGCCTCACGGCTAACGCCAACTGGCATCTGTCAAGCGATCCGAACATGGACGGTGATGTGTCGAGTGGCTTGCAGACTCTCTGGGCGGGACTGCAAGAAAGCAAAATCATCACAGCTGCAGTTGCCGGATCCATTCGTGAAGCTCCGTTGTTCGACGAGCCTCAACGCGGAATAACGAGCTTTGTTTCGCAGGTGCTAAAATATGAGTTTTCTGGCCTGGCACGGTGGCGGGCTTTTCATTGTCACAGCTTTCGCCTTTCAAATCGTTCCGATCCGGAACGGCAAAACAGCCATCGCCGAGACACACCGAGGGGATCGCGATGGCCAGAAGGATGCCGCCGGCAATGTTCACCATCAACTTGAAATCCATCGGACCTCTCCCTCTTATATGCCGACACTCGGAAACTCGTGAAATCAACATGGGTGAACAGGTTGCGAACATGCTGCTACGGTTTTTGCAGAGCCAGGAGATGAGACGAGACGGACCAGCACGACAGGGACTAGCTCTCGTCGCAACAAATTGACACACAAGGACTCGACGGAGTTGAAGGGCAAGGGCAGGGACGCCATCAAGCGAATTTCAAAACCGGTGCCTTGGCCGACGGGTAATCGCTGATAACATCAAGGTATGCCCTGAGGTGACGTCACAAGGCAGTGTACTTGGGTGCCGATCGGCGGTCGGGTTGTATGATGCCGGCGTGTTGGCCGGTTTAGAATGGAAGCTTGATTTCGCCGACCGAGAGAGGCCTACCGGCCGCTATCAGCGCCGCAACCGTCTCTCTGTCCTGTTGCCGGCGCTTCACGAGGCCGTTCAGCACCCTGTCGAGAGATATNTATCAGCGCCGCAACCGTCTCTCTGTCCTGTTGCCGGCGCTTCACGAGGCCGTTCAGCACCCTGTCGAGAGATATCGCGCCGGCGCCGGCTATGGCCAGGACGAACATGCCGCCCGCTATGGCGAGATCCTTTTCGAAATGGTGTGATCGGGACCGTGCTGGGGATCCCGGTTCTGGCGGGCTCGTCGGCTATGCCTCGGGCGAGGCTCTGCGGCAGGTTGGCCGCGGCAACTTAGCGCGCCCCTTGCCCGCCGGGGGATCGGGCCGCCGGCCGTCGGCTGCGTCCTGAGCGAAACCCTGGGCCAGCCCCTCCTAGGGTACAGGCGAGGGCGGGCTTCCGCCGTAGCTCTGGTGACTGGCGGGCACTTCGACAGGGCGACAACGGGAACGTACGCCAAGGCATTGACCTTGTTCGCTGTTGCGGTCGCGGCGATCATGGTAGCCTTTCCGCCGAACCTCCAAATGGACCTAAGTCCTGAAAGACTTAAAGCCTGATTACGCCTACTCTTCGCAGAATTTCACGGTTGATCGCTTCGCCAGATTGGCTGAAGCTCCACACGGGATTTGCGAATTTGCGCGGCCGAGTTCACTGTGTGGACAACGGCTCATCCCATAGCAAGAAGAATCGTGATGCCTGAGGGTTCGAAGTACGCGTTAGAGTTGCTTCGAGAAGGCGCGGAGTTCACGCTTTACCGCGGAAGAGAGCATGGCAACCACATGCCGATCTTGGCGGTAACGGTAGCTGGTGAGCAGCCGTCGATTCAGAATCTCCGGCGGCTCGAACACGAATACTCGTTGGCGAGCGAACTCGATTCAGCGTGGGCGGCTCTGCCCCTCGGAATGATTCGTCTTCAAGGCCGAATGCTCCTCATTCTTGAGGACCCAGGTGGTAAACCCCTGGATCAGACAGTTGAGCAGCACAAGGGGCACCCGATCGACCTGGTCCGCTGCCTGCATGTAGCCATCGGCCTGGCAGCCGCGCTTGGTCAAGTCCACCGGCAAGGCCTCATCCATAGGGACATTAGGCCGGCGAACGCACTTGTGGACGACTTTGGTCGCGTGTGGCTCACCGGTTTTGGGGTCGCGTCGCGGGTCCCCCGCCAGCGTCAGGCGCCCGAGGCGCCCGAATTTATCGCTGGATCACTCCCATATATGGCTCCCGAACAGACCGGGCGGATGAACCGTTCTATCGATTCTCGGAGTGATCTCTATTCTCTGGGTGTCACGCTGTACGAAGTCTTGACCAGCCGGCTCCCGTTCACCGCTTCAGATCCGATGGAGTGGGTTCATTGCCACATTGCGAGGCGCGCCGACTCGCCCAGTGAGAGGATAAGCCAAATTCCACAGGTGCTTTCGTCAATCGTGATGAAGCTTCTCCTGAAGACCGCAGAGGAACGCTATCAGACCGCCGGGGGTGTCGAGGCTGACCTGCGTCGCTGTTTGATGGAATGGCAGCTGCATGGTCGCATCGAACCATTCTCGCTCGCCGCGCACGACATGTCGGACCAGTTGATGATCCCGGAGCAGCTCTATGGGCGGGAACGTGAAATCAATTCCTTGATCGCGTCCTTTGATCGGGTCGTGGCCGAAGGAGTCTCGGAACTCGTCCTGATATCGGGCTATTCCGGCGTCGGCAAATCCTCCGTGGTGAGCGAATTGCATAAGGTCCTTGTCCCGTCGCGCGGACTTTTCGCAGCAGGCAAGTTCGACCAGTTCAAGCGCGACATCCCATACTCGACCCTCGCACAGGCCTTCCAGAATCTGGTCCGGCAGATTCTCGTCAAAAGCGAATCGGAAGTGGACCAATGGCGGCGTGCCTTGGCTGAGGCGGTTGGATCGTACGGACAGCTGATCGTCAACCTCGTTCCCGAAGTCGAGTTCCTCATCGGCAAACAACCGGCCGTTTCCGACCTGCCACCCCAAGAAGCGCAGAATCGATTTAAGGTGGTGTTCCGCCGCTTCCTTTGCGTGTTCGCCAAGCCGGATCATCCGCTCGTCTTGTTCCTCGATGATCTGCAATGGCTGGATACGGCCACGCTCGACCTCATCGAGCATTTGATCACGCATTCGGAAGTGCGCCACCTTCTACTGGTTGGCGCCTATCGGGATGACGAGGTCGGTCCCGCACACCTTCTTTTGCGAACACTGGTTGCAATCAAAAAAACAGATGCGAGGGTGGGTGAGATAATCTTGGCTCCCCTCGGTCTAAAAGACGTCGATCAGCTTATCGCGAGTGCGATGCAGTGTGACATCGAGCGGGCACGGCCGTTGTCGCAGCTCGTTCAGGAAAAGACTGGCGGAAATCCATTCTTTGCAATCCAATTCATGGCCGAGTTGGCTGATGAGGGTCTGCTGATGTTTGACCCCGTCGCGCAAGCTTGGCGTTGGGAACTCGATCGCATCCACGCAAAGGGTTATACTGACAACGTGGTGGATCTCATGGTGGAAAAGCTGAAGCGTCTTTCTCCGCCTACCCTGGAAGTGCTGAAACAACTCGCTTGTTTAGGCCACGTCGCCGACACCGCCACCCTGACTCTGGTACAGAATGGACCAGAGGAAGCAATGCACGCGACACTCCGGGAGGCTGTCTATACTGGTCTTATCGATCAGCTGGATGGCGCGTACAGGTTCCTGCATGATCGAATTCAACAGGCGGTTTATTCGCTCATTCCCGACGAGCACCGCGTTGACACCCACCTACTCATCGGCCGCAAGCTGCTGGCGAACATGTCGGGTGATCAACTCGCCGACCATCTGTTCAATGTCGTTGCTCAGCTCAATCGGGGCGCTGCAGTGCTGACCGACTCGCGGGAGAAAGCCCAACTGGCGACACTCAACCTGCGCGCCGGGAGAAAGGCCAAAGCGTCGGCTGCCTATGCGTCTGCGGGCGTGTATCTTGCAGCCGGACTGGCCATGCTTGACGAAAAAAGCTGGGACAGCCTGTACGAGCTGACGTTCAGCCTCTGGCTCGAACGTGCGGAGTGCAATTTTTTGATCGGCGATTTCGAAGAAGCCGAGCAATTGTTAGTAGAATTTTCGCAACGCGCGGCGTCGAAAGTCGATCTTGCGATCACCTACCGTCTGAAAGTCCTTCTCCACACTCTGAAATCGGAAAACGCCCAAGCAGTCGAGAGCGCACTCTCGTGTTTGCGGCTGTTCGGCATTGACGTCGCGGCGCACCCAACCCCGGCGCAGGTCCAGGCCGAATACGAGATGGTCTGGCAGACCCTCGGCGGACGCCCGATCGAAAGCTTGCTTGATCTGCCACTGATGACGGATCCAGAAATGCTGGCCGCGATGGACGTGCTCTCAGTGCTCCTCTCCCCAGCTAACCATACTGACTTCCATTTGTGGTGTTTACTCGCGTGCCGGATAGCGAAGGTGACCATGGAGCACGGCACAAGCGGCGCATCTGCCCATGGCTTTGCGGATCTCGGTCAAATCCTTGGACCAGTATTTCGCCGTTACAGCGAGGGTTATCGATTCGCGGAGCTCGCCTGCCACATCGTTGATAGACACAACTTCGCGGCGTACCGTGGAAAGGCCTACCACGCGAAAGGTGTAGTCGCCGTCTGGACGCAACCGATCTCAACCTCGATAGATTTTCTGCGAACGGCCTTTCGCATAGCGACCGACACCGGTGACCTGACCGTCGCCTGCTACTGCATGGACAAGTCCGTCACCAATTCTCTGATGCGGAACGATCCGCTCGACGCGGTGTGGCGTGAGTCGGAAATGGCCCTGGACTTTGTCCGGAAAGCTCGGTTCCACGACGTCGCTACCGTTATCGTGGCCCAGCAACGCTTCATTGCTACCATGCAGGGCCGTACCTTCACCTTCTCCACCTTCAGTGATGCGCAGTTTGACGAAGCGGACTTCGAAACGCAGATCGCGGCTGACGCAACGGCGACCGCGGCGTGCCTATACTGGGTCCTCAAGTTACAATCCCGGTTTCTGTCGGGCGACTGCGTCGAGGCGCTAGCGTCAGCCGAGCGGGCGAAAGAACTGCTTTGGGCCGCACCCGTTCATTTCCAGCGGCTCGACTACTTCTATTACAGCGCGCTGGCGATGGCATCATTGTATGAGAACGCTTCCGCCGGCGAGAAGCGAACATGGGATGATCTCCTGGCGGTGCATCTGGAGCAACTGAGAGAGTGGGCCGAAATATACCCACCAACGTTCGGTGACAGGCATGCACTGCTGGCTGCGGAGATCGCCCGTATTGAAGGACGGGACGCCGCGGCCATGCACCTTTACGAGCGGGCTATTTCCTCGGCGCGCGACCAAGGTTTCGTACAGAACGAGGGGCTGGCCTATGAGTTGGCGGCCGGGTTTTACAACGCGCGCGGCTCCGAGACATCCGCCAATGCCCATCTGCACAAGGCCCGGCGTTGTTATCTCCGCTGGGGCGCCCACGGCAAGACGGCGCAGCTCGATCGGCTTTATCCACACCTGGCCGCCCCAGAAGGACAACATGATGCCGCAATCGTTGGCTCGCCGGTTCAACATCTGGATGCTGCGAGTGTCGTAATAGCCTCTCAGGCTTTGTCCAGTGAGATCGAGTTGCCCCGTTTGATCGAGCGGCTGATGAAGACCTTAATCGAGAATGCAGGCGCGGATCGCGGCCTGTTGATTCTGCCATCAGGGGATGAATATCTGATCCAAGCGGAGGCGCGAGCGAGCGCAGATCAGATCGACGTCATGATGCGTCAAGAACCGATCACACCGATCACCTGTCCAGAATCGCTCGTCCGATACGTCATCCGTACACGCGAAAGCGTGATTCTCGATGATGCCTCCAAACCCAACCTGTTCTCCGTTGATGACTATCTGCGTAAACGACAATCGAAGTCTATCCTCTGCGTGCCGCTCATCAAACAAGGAGAGTTGACCGGAATTCTTCTCCTTGAAAATGCGCTGACTTCACACGCGTTCACACCGGCACGAATTACTGTGTTGGAAATGCTGGCGGCGCAAGCGGCGATCTCGCTCGAGAACACACGCCTCTATAGCGATCTCCAAGAACGGGAGGCGAAGGTTCGACGCCTTGTCGACTCCAATATAATTGGGATATGCATCTTTGATCTTGACGGCCCCATCCTGGAGGCCAACGAGGCCTTTCTTCAGCTCGTGGGATATAACCGCGAAGTTGTTATTTCGGGCAGCCTGAGCTGGAGCTCCTTGACTCCGGCCGAATGGAGGGGAGCAGACGAACGAGCCTTGGCGGATATGGCTTCTACTGGCACCTGCAGACCTTACGAAAAGGACCTTGTTCGGAAAGACAACAGCCTCGTGCCCGTGCTTGTGGGTGGGGCGACCTTCGACGAACTCCGACATCAGGGCGTGGCCTTCGTTTTGGACCTGACGGAGCGAAAACGCGCCGAGGCAGAGGTGGTGCACGCCAACCGCGTGGCAACGATGGGCCAACTCGCCGCGTCCATCGTCCACGAAGTCAATCAACCTATTGCTGCTACGCTTATGAATGCTGGAACCGCGATGCGCTTGCTCGACCGTCAGCCGCCAAATTTGGAAGGGGCCAAGTACGCGATCGACCGGATTATCAGGGACGGAAAGCGAACCGCTGATATTGTGAGCCGGATTCGTGACTTCTCCAGGAATGCGCCGGCACGAAAGGAAGACTTGGATGTCAACGAAGCAATTTTGGAAATTGCGGCCCTAGCCCGCATCCCAATGTCAGAGAGAGGGGTCTTGCAGAAGATGCAACTGGCAGAGGGCCTGCCGCACATTTTGGGGGACAGAGTCCAATTGCAGCAAGTGATCCTGAACTTGATCATGAACGCCATCGAAGCGATGAGCGAGGTTGGGCAGGGACTGCGCGAATTGTCGATCAGGACCAGCAAGGCTGAGCCAGACGGAGTGCTGGTCGCGGTAAGCGATACGGGTCCGGGTCTGTCTCAGGCCAATCCCGATAGCATCTTCGAGGCGTTCTACACGACCAAGTCCAGCGGTTTAGGGATGGGATTGCCGATCTGCCGCTCGATCGTGGAAGCGCATGGCGGCCGTCTCTGGGCAACGCCTAACAAACCTCGTGGCGCCGTGTTTTGCGTGATGCTGCCAATCGGAAAAGAATCGGCTTAGAACCCATCTGCGGCTAGGGCCGCTAAAGGCGAACGCAACTGGTTGGGCCGCCGAAACTACCGAAATCAGCGGCGTGCTAGTTGGAATTCGCGCCAGCTGTAACGCTCTGACTACGGCCAGCGACCTCACGATTCCAGAAAAGCCCTTTCCTCAAACCGATGACAGGTTGCCGGGGCGATGACGACAGTGCGTAAGCACAGCTCCAGTTGCAGATAGAGGCCATACGTTTTCATTGGAGGCCGGGGGCTACCCGTACGGCAACCGTGCCGCCGCATATATTCCGTGCCTATGCCAGCGCGCCAGCTCGATGGCGCAATGGCTCGGCTCTACAATCCGTGACAGAAGCTGACAGAACCAGCATTCAGGTGACCACTCGGCCATGCGAGCGCACAACGTTTGGCCTCGCGCGCCGCCAGACACGCATCCATTGGACCCCAGGTATCGCCGATACATTTGTACCGACGAGGACGGCGTGGATGCGCCCGCCCTTGGCGCTGTCGTGCCGCAAGCGCCTCAGGCATCAGTCCAGAGGTCACGTGGCGGAGCCTCGGGGTGCGGTGAGATGCGCTTGACGCGGGAGCATACCAAGGTATCGGCGATACCAACGTCCAATAGAGCCGACCGGCACTTACTGGCCTCATGGGTTGATGCTGGCTCGACGCGAGCAGCTTTCGCCAAATTATGAGGAGGTACAGATGTCACCATTATCTTCAATGTCCACGCGCCGGGAAGTTCTCGTAGCATCCGCCGCAGGGGCTATTGCAATGATTGCCTCGGCGGGTGTCGCCGGGACGATTTCGACGAGTGGCGGATCTGCCGCCATCCGCCCGTTCCGTATCCATGTTGCGGACGCCGATCTCGTCGACCTCAAGCGGCGTCTCAAAGCCACGCGTTGGCCCGAGCGCGAGACGGTGAACGACACCACCCAAGGCGTTCGGCTCGCGACGATGCAGGCGCTTACGCATTATTGGGAGACCGAATACGACTGGCGCAAATGCGAGGCCTATCTGAACGGGCTGCCGCAATTCGTTACCGAAATCGACGGGCTGGACATCCACTTCATCCACGTCCGCTCCAAGCATACCAACGCATTGCCGATCATCGTTACCCATGGGTGGCCCGGCTCGATCATCGAGCAGCTGAAGATCATCGGCCCCCTGACCGATCCGACGGCCCACGGGGGCAGCGCCGCCGACGCCTTCGACGTGGTCATCCCTTCGCTGCCGGGTCACGGCTTCTCGGGGAAGCCGACGGCGGCGGGCTGGGACCCAATCCGGGTCGCGCGAGCCTGGGGCCAACTAATGACGCGCCTAGGGTACACGCGATATGTGGCGCAGGGCGGCGATTGGGGAAATGCCGTCACCGAGCAGATGGCCTTGCAGACGCCGCCGGGTCTTGTCGGCATCCACACGAATATGCCGGCCACCTTGCCCGATGAAGTATCGAGTGCGCTTGCTGCGGGTGGCCTCGCGCCGTCGGGGTTATCGGCCGACGAACGCTATGCCTGGGATCAGCTTGACTTCTTTTGGAAGCATGGGCTGGCCTACGCCCAAGAGATGGCGAACCGGCCACAGACGCTGTACGCGCTGGCCGATTCACCTATCGGGCTGGCAGCCTGGATGCTCGACCACGATGCACGCAGCTATGACCTGATTGCCCGCGTCTTCGACGGAAAGTCCGAGGGTCTGTCCAAGGAAGACGTCGTCGACAACATCGCACTCTACTGGCTGACCAACACCGCGGTCTCATCGGCGCGCCTTTACTGGGAAAGCAAGCTCGCCTTCTTCGCGCCGAAAGGCGTACCCCTGCCCACCGCCGTGAGTGCGTTTCCAGACGAGATCTACACGGCGCCGCGGAGCTGGACCGAGAAGGCGTATCCCAAGCTGATCTACTACAACCGTCTCCCGAAGGGAGGTCATTTCGCGGCCTGGGAACAGCCGCAGGTTTTCGCCAGCGAGCTTCGGGCCGCGTTCGGGTCGTTGCGTAGCGCCTGACCAGTGCGCCGCTGCAGACCTGCCTCGGGCCCAGGTAAGGGAGATGTGCGCGGCGGCCCGCCGTCCTGTAGGCGGGGCGGCGGCCTCTGCTTCATGACGTCATCGTCGATGAATCGTCATCGGCGGATGGTTGGTCAACGGCGCTGTCCTCTAAAGGTGTGACTGGGTAGCCGGGTTTTGCGTATGCAGCGGTTTCATGCGGATTTGTTCCCGATGTAAGGAATGGCAAATGAGATGCTCGCTCCCCCATTGTGCACTGTCGCGATCGAGAACTCTGCGTCGCCAACGTCGATACGTCCGACAGCCGGTCACTGTATAACAAGCCTTCGGGCGCCCGGACGACGCCAGTGCCAAATCTCGCCTGGCCGAAGGGTCCTTCCAGCGAATGTGCGAGGCTAAGCGCTGTGAGATTGAGAAGATCTCTCATCGATCCCTGAAGGTGCTTGGCCTCCTCGGCCGGATTTTCGAACGTTGCCATATTTGGCAATTTCGTTGGCTCCGATTGATGCGTTTGAAACGGGAACAGCGGAAATGCTGCGTCTCAAGGAAATCATCTCCTAAAGAGTGGGAGAGAGGACGCGAACGTTTTTGCATCCTTTTTGATCGAGCGTTTGCCCGTCGACCGACAAAAAACCCCAGACCAATACCAAGGTGCTATGGATTTTCGGAATAGCAGGGGCCAGCGTTAGCATTGGCGCATTAAAGTCCAGTGCTTGTGGAGTTGCGTGGGTACGTCAGCGTAGCCTATGGTGCTTTTAGGGCGCTCAACTGTATCGAGTGGCTAGTGTTTGTGTATTCTTCAATGCGGGGACCAAGGGTATCGCGTTTTCATGCCATGGATAAAGAATCGCTTTGACCGCGACCATCGAGTGGTTCAGATGGCGGGTCTTTGTGGTCCTGGTCACCTTAGTTGCCAATGGGATCCCGACGGGATCGACGCCATGTCGACGGAGCGCATTGACGAGTTGACTCCTCGCACAGCTGCTGGCGCCGACCGATGCGTCGGTCAGTTCGATATCGTTGAGCAAAATCCGTTCTTAGCCACCACGCAGGAGTTTCTTCAAGGACTTCTGCAACGCGGTACCGACAAAGCGCTCTCGCACCGAACCGCAAGCTGATCATGTATACCGATGTTCTCGCCGAGAATAAACGGCTTCAGCGCTGTCTCAGGGACTTGGGCAGTGTTATGGCGCTGTCCAGCGACTGGGTTGGCGGCGAGTCATCCCTGATCGCCGGTCAATTCCTCGAGTTAGTCCTCGGCATGTTGGACCTCGACTTCGCACACTTACACTTGAAGAGCGCCAGCAACGACTCGCCACTAAAGGTAACGCGGCTGTCACAATGGGCGCGCAGCGTGGCCACATCGGAGAATTTCGGGGCGATGCTCGCGCCCTTGACGACCGCCGAGGCGCCGCAACGACTTACGGCTGGCGGCAGTGTTCTTACGATCCTGCCTATGCGCCTCGGCGTGCTTGGAGAGTTCGGGCTGCTGGTGACGGGATCGCGGCGGGAGGATTTCCCGCGCGACACCGAGACAGTTCTCCTGAGAGTCGCGGCCGCCCAGGCGACGATCGGCTTGCAGGCGGCTTTACAAATTAGCGAACAGAAACGCTTTGCCCATGCAGAGCAAGCGCTCGCTGCAAACGAACGTAATCTTGCACAATTCCTAAACACGATTCCCGGTCTAGCGTGGTCGGCCCGGATCGACGGCTCGGCCGAGTTCTTCAACCAGCACTACCTCGACTACGTTGGGCTTACGGTCGACGAGGCGCTTGGGGCGGGCTGGGTGAAGGCAGTTCATCCGGAGGATCTAGAGGGGTTGATTGCGAGTTGGCATGCAATGTTGGCTTCACGTCAGGCGGGCGAAGCGGAGGCTCGGCTCAAGCGCTTCGACGGGGAGTACCGCTGGTTTCTGTTTCGCACAAATCCTCTGCACGACGAGGCCGGCGGCCTTGTCAAATGGTTTGGTGTCAACGTCGACATCGAAGATCGCAAAAAGACCGAGGAAGCGTTGCGCGCCGGGGAGTGGAACCTTCGTCAGCTAACCGAAACCATCCCTCAGATGCTGTGGAGCGCTACGCCGGATGGATCCATTGACTACTGCAATGCGCGTTTGTTGGATTACACCGGGTTCTCGGTCGATGAAATCATCGGCGGTGGTTGGACCAAAATGCTACACGCCGACGATGTCGAACGGGCCCGCAAAGTGTGGCTTGCTTGCATTGAGAATGGTGCGCCCTATCAGGTCGAAGTGCGGACGTTTCATGCTGCCGACGGCAGTTATCGCTGGGTCTTGACCAATGCGTTGCCACTCCATGACGACTTCGGTCGAATCCTGCGATGGTACGGTAGTTGTATCGACATCCATGATCGAAAGGAGGCTGAATCAGCTATTGCAGCGAGCGAGCGGACCCTCGCACAAATCATCGATACGATTCCGGTCTACGTTTGGTCGGCTAGTGCCGATGGTAGCACCGATTTTCTCAGTAGCGGCTATCTCGAATATCTCGGAATTGGGCGGGATCAGATGCAGGACTGGCCCTGGTCGGCTGTGGTCCATCCGGACGATCGTGAGGCAAGCGCCGGTGTTTGGAAGGACTTGTTGGTTTCGGGGCGCGCTGGTGAAGTACAAGCCCGGTTCCGTCGTTTCGATGGGGAGTACCGTTGGTTTTTGTTTCGGGCAAATCCGCTTCGGGATGGAGCGGGAGCCGTCAAGTGGTTCGGAGTTACGATAGATATCGAGGAATTGAAGCGTGCAGAGGAAAGGTTGCGCGCCAGCGAATGGAATCTGCGTCATCTCACGGAGACCATTCCTCAGATGCTATGGAGCGCCAGACCTGACGGGGCGATTGACTACTGCAACACGCGTTTGCTCGACTATACCGGATTGGCTGCCGGCAAAATCACGGGCGACGGTTGGAAAAGTGTCGTTCATGCCGATGATCTCGCCCAAACTGCGCGCGCGTGGTCCACGAGTATCGAGACTGGAACGCCATATCAGGTGGAAGCGCGCCTCGTCCACGCTGCCGACTGTTCGTTTCGCTGGTGTCTAACCACAGGCCTGCCGCTGCGTGATGAAGAAGGGCGTATCCTCAAGTGGCATGGCGTATGTGTCGACATGCATGATTGGAAAGAGGCGCAAGACGAACTCCGCGAGACCCAGGCGGCGCTCGCTCACTTAACGCGCGTGATGACCATGAGTCAGCTTACAGCATCGATTGCCCACGAGCTAAATCAGCCTTTGGCCGGCATCATGACGAACGCCGGTACGGCCCTGCGCATGCTGACCGCCGATCCGCCGAACGTCGACGGAGCTCGTGAAACCGCAACGAGAACAATCAGAGATGCTCAGCGCGCATCGGAGGTAATCTCTCGGCTACGGGCCCTCTTCACCAAAAGAACCACGATTTCTGAGGTCGTAGATCTGAATACCGCCGCACAAGAGGTAGTTGCACTATCATCGAACGAATTACATAAACGCAATGTAAGCCTTCGCGTCAATTTTACCCAAAATCTGCCACACGTTATGGGTGACCGCGTTCAGCTGCAGCAAGTAATCCTAAACTTCATACTGAATGGCGCCGAAGCGATGGATGAAGTAATGGATCGGCCGAGAGAATTGTTGGTCTCGACGGAGCTGGAACGAACGGGCCATGTTAGGGTTTCGGTCAAGGACGCGGGCGGCGGTTTCGATCCTGCTGTAGCCGAGAAGCTCTTCGGCTCGTTCTATACGACCAAAAGCAACGGAATGGGCATCGGCTTGTCGGTTAGCAAAACCATAATCGAGAATCATCAGGGGCGTGTTTGGGCCGAACGTAATGATGACCTTGGCTCCGCATTCTACTTCTCCGTTCCTTCTCTGATTGCGGGAATATCCGTCACCAATTCTTAAACACGTTCCGCCGAGTTTGGGCGATAATTCTGGAAATGCACAATGATACCACGAGCCTACATCGCTGTTGTTGACGATGATGAGTCCGTTCGCGAGTCTCTGCCGGATCTAATCGGTGTCTTTGGGCATGAGGCCGAGGCATTCTCCTCGGCGGAGGAATTCCTGGCTTCTAAACGGGTCGATCAAACTAAGTGTTTGGTTCTTGACATCGCAATGCCTGGTATGTCCGGCATCGAGCTCCAACGCGAGCTGGCGCTCCAAGGTCGGCAGATTCCGATCGTTTTTATCACAGCACATGGTGATGACCGGGTCTGTCAGCGTCTGCGTCAGAGCGGGACAGTCGAATGTCTGCTAAAACCGTTTACTGACACTGCGCTGCTTGATGCTCTCAACGCTGTTCTCCACTGACCGGTTCAGGATGTTGCGGACGTCGCAGACCCGTGCTCTAACCGCTGCCCAAGTACCTCCGAAACTTTCGCGAAGTCTTCGCCGTCATGATTGTTGACGCGGAGAATGGCCGCGGACATGTCGTTCTGCGCCTCGCGATGACCGATCCTACTCGGCGGGATGGCACTGAAGCATTGTGCAGCCAAGGATTTCATTTAGTGAGAGGGTTCGCCTTCGGGCCATGGGAATTTCAAGCCGGCTTTTCGTTTTGGGAAGCACGGGCGGCCGTCTTTTCCCCCGTACTCCTGGGTCGCTGACGAACGGACTCTCCCTGACACAAAAATCGCGGCAGGCGCTCGCATCCTTCAAAATGCCGATCGCGTTGCTCTGCCCAATTTCACCGGGTTCATGGCTACCGCATGCGATGCCGTGGTGATCGCGTCCAAGTCATCGAGGCCTTCCGGCAAAGATCGAGCCCGTCGAGCGAACGATCAATCCGCAGCGCTTGGGCGAGCCTTCCCGGTCCTCGCGCCAAGTCGCGCAAGCGCTCAATGCTTCGACATTTGCCCGGATGATCTCGATGCGTTCGAGCGGCTCGAACGCCGTGATCAGGACGCCGATGCCGGTGCCCGGCGTCTCGTTCGAGACGTTGAGCATAGAAGGTGCCGTAGGCGAGATAGACATAGGCATGCCCGCGCTCGAGGAACAGCGAGCGGTTGCGCGGCGTCATCCCGCGATAGCCGTGGCCGGCGGCGTCGCCGATGACATAGGCTTCGGTCTCGAGGATGCGACCGCTGGCGACGCCTTCCGGCAACTCGCGAACCACTAACTTGCCAATGAGATAGCGGGCGAGGGCGGCCGTATCGTTCGGCAGCTCCGGGGGCGGGCGAGTGGGCGGCGGATGACCATCCTTTATGGCGGCCAGGGTTCAGGGAATCCGCTCGACCCATTCCGCACGCGAAGGCCCCGGCTCGAACGGATCGCCGAAGTACTGGGTCTCGCGAGCCACCTTGCCATCGAGAAACTCCATGATGCTCACTGCGTAGGACGGCCGCCCGTCATAGGTCAGGACAAATTCCGTGACCCAGAGGTCGCCCGTGCCGATGATGCGCCGCACCGTGAAGCGTTTCTTGTTCGGCTGCGCGGCGCGGGACGACTGAATGCATCGCAATCCGCGAATGCGCTCGCCCGATTGCGGATAATCGAGCACCGCGTCCTCCCGATAAACCTGATGTTCCGCCTCGAGATCGTTCGCATCGGAGGCGGCCCAGTGGCGATCCAGAGCCGCTCGTATCTCCCGGTCTTCCATATCAGATCTTCTTACCCCCTAAGGCCTAACCTCGCACAGCGACTAAAGCTCGTCACCTTGCCAGCCCGCTCTCGCGCCCCGACAATCTTCGAATTCATTTCATTTCGCGAAGTGTTTGAGCGCGCGTCTTTCCATAGGGATAGAAGAGCTCCTTACGACCCGTCTGCCACGCAGCCTTGAGTTCCGGGCTGGTGATGTCCCAATCCGGTCGGCATTTCACGGTCACCGCTCGCATGTCCTGCCGCAGTTCCTCCACGGTGGGTCGCCCGAAAAACCAATACCCATTGTAGACCTTGGAGACGATGAGGCCGGGTTCCATGACGATAACGTGAGGGATCATGGGGTTGTGCGCGGGATCCGTGTACTCGGCGATGTCGAGGTCCTTCTGGATCACGCGCCGCGAGTCGGAAAGAAAAGGCCAATGAGCGCCAGCGCTCAATCGATACTCGTTTGTCTCTAGGAGATTATCCGTGGTGATGGTGACGAGCCGGCAATAACCCACCGCCATTTCGTGATAGAGCTGAACAAGCCCTTCCGCCTGCCGTCGGTCCCTAGGACAGTACCCACCTCTGCCGAGAACCAGGACCATGGGGTCTTCCCCCTGCAATTCGGAAAGCCTTCGTCGCACGGCGCCATGATCCGGTAACTCATAATCCGGAAAAATCGATCCTGGAATGATGTCGGAACGCATCTGAAAGCCTCACTGAGTGTCCCGGAGGTTGAGAACCATTTTGGCCGGACGGACCAATGAAAAGCCGGAAGAGGTATCAAAATCCATTATCCGATGGTGTCGCCGATACCATGGAATAATGGTTACTCCAGCATCGAATATAGGTCGCTAGGCTAAGGCTGAGGTTGCTGAGTCTTAGCACAATGCACCGCTTGCCAAGCCAAAGGTTCGGCGCCGGCCGCCGGCTTGTTCAGGGTTTGCTCCACTTGATGGTGAATGCATCGCGGGTCGCAGACATTGCCCGTCATTGCCTTGAAGCGTTTGAGTTGGCTTTTTCCCATCGCGCGTTTCGATCTCCGTCACCAAAATCGACACCAAGGCATAATAGACGTTCGTGTTGTCCGGGGGCATGGTCCGCCACGACGTAGACCCGTTCTGTTAGGCGACAACGGCCATGGAGAAAACCGACGCATCCGCTTCCTTCGCCGGATATGAACTCGGCGGAGCGCGTCATGGCCGTGCTTTCTTCAACGGCGATGACGAGGCGTTTCGCGTGATTGCCGCAGAACAGAAGAAGCACTGTGCAAAAGCGAAGAAGTGGTCGTGACAAGTCAGCACAATTTTAAACTCATCATCGATACCATTCCTGCGATGGCGTGGTCAGCTCGGCCCGACGGCCCCATTGAGTTTCTAAGCCATCCCTATCTTGAGTACACGGGTCAATCCATTGAGCAGGCGAGGGGTTGGGGCTGGACGGCCGCGGTCCATTCTGACGACCTGGATGGGCTGATCACCATATGGCAGACAATCATAGCCTCGGGTAAGGCCGGGGAGACCGAAGCGCGATTGCGCCGATTTGATGGAAGTTATCGGTGGTTTCTTATCCGCGTTAACCCGTTGCGGGATGAGACTGGCAACATCGTCAAATGGTATGGGGCGAACACTGACATCGATGAGCGGAAGCGGGCTGAGGACAAGGCCATCGAAGCTGAGGGCGAGCTACAACGGACTATCGACGGCATACCGGCGCTGGTTGCGACCTATAACGCGGATGGCTCGCGAATTTCTATCAACAGGCGGGGACGCGAGTTCACGGGGCTCTCTGCTGAGGATGTGACGAATGGTAGGTGGAGAGGCGCAATCCACCCAGATGACATCGGACTTGAAGAGAGCAAATGGCGCGCATGTGTCACGGCTGGAGAACCGTTCGAACATGAATACCGAGTGCGAGCGGTCGATGGTACGTATCGCTGGCACATGGCCCGTCGCGTGCCGCTCCACGACGACGCCGGTAAAGTGACCCGCTGGTACGGCATGAGCCATGATATTGAGGGTCGAAAGCAGGCGGAAGCGTTCCTCGCGGGCGAAAAGCAACTGCTGGAGATGATCGCATCGGGCAGTTTGCTTCGCGATGTTCTAAGCGCATTGTGCGAATTTATTGAAGGGGCCGCGCCTGATTGCGTATGTGATGTTCACCTGATCAATTGGAGCAACTCGACATTTGAATATGCCGTGGCTCCTTCTCTGCCTTCCGCCTACAGCGACCCGATTGCGGGGATGCCCGTCAGCGGTGAGCTTTTGCCATGTGGCATAGCGGCTTCTCAAAAGATACAGGTGGTAGCGGTGGACATCGAATCCGATCCGCGCTGGTATACGTCGCCTGTTCGGTCCCATGTTCTGCAGCACGGATACAGATCGGTCTGGAGTACGCCGGTCTGTTCCAGGGAAGGGCGGGTGTTAGCCACCTTTTGCATCGTCCAACGAAAGCCAGCGGCCCCATCGCCGCACCACCAGGATCTCATTGCGCACGCAACGCAGATCGCCAGCATCGCTATCGAGCGTTCCCTGACCGAAGCAGCGCTTAAGCGGACCGAAACTTTGCTCTCGGAAGCTCAACGTCTGAGTTCAACTGGTGCGTTCTCGTGGCGCTTGGACACAGACGAGATCGCATTTTCCGAGGAACTTTATCGTATCTTTGAATTTGACCCGAATGTCCCTGTGACGCTCGACCACATCAGTGGGCGAATCCACGCGGACGACATTCCGTCACTAACTACGCAAATGACCCGGATTCGCAGCGGTCAGAGCTATCTGGGCTACGAGATTCGGCTACGGATGTCGGACAACAGGGTAAAGTATCTCCGCACTTTCGGCCGGGTCATCCGTCATCAGGATGGCCGGATGGAATGCCTTACTGCAGTTCAGGACGTCACAGAGCGCCGGCAGGCGGAAGAAGCCCTTGGCAAGGCTCGGTCTGAACTCGCACATGTCACCAGGGTTACGAGTCTCGGAGCGTTGACCGCCTCGATAGCACATGAAGTCAATCAGCCGCTGTCGGGCATCATCACCAACGCGAGCACCTGCCTTCGGATGTTGGCCGCCGATCCGCCAAATGTTGACGGCGCACGTGTGACGGCACGTCGCACGATACGCGACGGCAACCTTGCCGCCGATGTGATCGCGCGACTGCGTGCGCTCTTCAGCAAACAAGCCCCTACGATCGAGCCGGTAGATTTGAACGAGGCTGCACGCGAGGTAATAGCATTGTCGGCGGGCGACCTTCAGAGAAGTCGCGTGGTTCTGACCTCCCAATTCCCTGAGGGGCTTCCCCTCGTCGCAGGCGACCGTGTTCAACTTCAGCAAGTGATTATGAACCTGTTGCGAAATGCTGCGGATGCGATGAGCGGCGTCGAAGATCGGCCCAAGCGGTTGGTGATTAAAACTGAACCCGACGGAGAGGATTCTGTGCGTCTCTCGGTAGAAGATGCAGGTACGGGGTTCGGCGCCGATGGTCCGGAGCGGGTATTCGAGGCTTTCTACACAACCAAGAATGAAGGCATGGGGATAGGTTTGTCCGTCAGCCGCTCCATTATCGATAACCATTGCGGGCGCCTGTGGGCGGCAGCGAATGACGGCCCGGGGGCTACGTTTACGTTTTCCGTACCCGAGTATTCCAAGTGCCAGTTGTCAGCAGGGGACGTGGCTCTAAGCGCGGGTGTCCGAGGTCGGCGACGCTCAAAGGTCAGTGTGGGGGTTAGATGAAGCTTACGCATGCACTCGTGTCGGTGGTCGATGACGATCAATCCGTACGTGAGTCCCTACCAGATTTGCTGCAGGAGTTCGGCTTTAGCGTGAAGGCATTCTCTTCAGGGAAGGAGTTCCTCGCATCTGATGCCGTCGATAAGACCAAGTGCCTCATTCTCGATGTTGCCATGCCTGGCATGACGGGACCCGAGCTGCAAGTCGAGCTGGCACGTCGCAGCAAGATGATCCCGATCATCTATATCACCGCGCAAAGGGATAGCACGATCCGCCAGCGTCTCATCGAACAGGGTGCAGTGGAGTGTCTGTTCAAGCCGTTCAGCGATCAGGTTCTTCAGGACGCGCTTATTTCGGCGCTCCGTGATCCTTGAACCTGGTAGATTGTTAATGCCATCTCAGGAGGATAATTTGCGATGTACTCTTATCTGGCGGTTCAACGAGACGGTGCGGCGAGATCGTCAACCATGTCGGACGAAACACCTGTCGTATTCATTGTCGACGACGACGTTTCGGTACGCGAATCGTTGGAACTACTCATCTGCTCTGTGGGCTGGCGACCAGAGACGTTCGCCTCAGCAAAGGCATTCCTCGAGCGGTCACGTTCGCTGGTTGCGAACTGTCTGATCCTCGACGTGAATCTTCCTGATCTGAGTGGGCTCGACCTGCAGAAGCTCATATCTGTCGACCGTACCGACATGCCCATCATCTTCATAACCGGCTATGGCGACGTACCGATGACGGTAAAAGCGATGAAAGCTGGGGCTGCCGAGTTTCTCACCAAACCATTCAACGACGAGGAACTTTTGGGTGCGATCAAGCTGGCACTCGAAAGAAGTAAGACCGCACTTGCTCTGGACTCTGAGTTGCACGTCCTTAGGGATCGTTATGTATCGCTCAGCCGACGCGAGCAAGAGGTTATGACGCTGGTCGTGCGTGGTCTCTTGAACAAGCAGGTCGGCTTTGAGCTTGGCATCAGCGAAATCACAGTCAAGGCACACCGTGGCCAGGCTATGCGGAAGATGCAGGCCCGCTCGCTGGCCGAATTGGTGAACATGGCGGCCCGACTGCGCATCACTGAGTAGAGGTTTCTCCGCGCGCGAACTATCGTGCAATCGCCATCGCGGTGAGAAGTCTCATCAATGCCAAGGTATTGGCGACACCATCGTCCTATCGCTTTGGCGACAATGTTCCTGCACCTATATCCATAGTTTCGAAGTAATGTGGAATTGTTGGCAGACCGGCTGGCGAGGCAGGGGGGTGTTCGTCAGTATTTTCGAGAGAGATGGTGTTTGGCATTGTTAAATATGTATCGGTGTCGAAAGTTAATCTCTTTCAACGGTGTCGATCTCGACGACCAATGAGGTGGAGATAGCAATGGACAACTCTAAACCTAGAAAACCAGTGATACTGTTTTCCATTATTGCATTGTTATGCTTCTCAATTAGTGTGTTCGGGCAGAATTCAAAGCAATCCAGTGATTATAGCACGCTGCTTGCAACGACGCCAACTACGAAGACGGCGAAGATCCGCCTGACGCGGAAGAGTGAGGCCTACTGGGAAGTCACTTTCGATAATCCGCCGCTCAATATAGTTGGCCCGTCCGAAGTCCGCGAGCTTGCAAAAATTGTGGGCCAGATCGAAGCGGATCCGAGGGTCAAGGTCGTGGTGTTTGACAGCGCGGTGCCGGACTATTTCATCGCTCATTACGACCTTTTGAGTCCTCTTAAGGACTCCAGCGGTATGAAGCCGGGGCCAACGGGCATGCATCCCGTGCCGGATATCATGGTGCGCCTCAGCCGCCTGAGGGCGGTGACGATTGTTTCAATTCGCGGACGGGCGAGTGGCATCGGGAGCGAGCTTGCGCTAGCGGCAGACATGCGCTTTGCAAGTCGGGAAAAGGCGGTCGTGTCGCAGTTTGAAGTTGGCGCCGGCTTCGTCCCTGGGGGCGGCCCTATGGCGCGACTGCCTCGGTTGGTCGGCCGCGGCCGCGCTATAGAAATGTTAATCGGTGCCGAGGGCTTTGATGGCGAACTTGCCGAGCGTTACGGCTATGTGAACCGGGCGCTGCCCGATTCAGAATTGGACGGTTTTGTCGACGCCTTGGCGACGCGCATTGCTTCGTTCGATGGGCAGGCGATTGCCGACACCAAGAACCTGATCAACCAGGCCAGTTTGCCCCCGGACTCCGAAATGCAGCCGGGCTGGGACGCATTCATCACTTCTGTACAACGACCTGCGGCTCAGGCGCGTGTGAAGGTCCTTGTCGATGAAGGGCTGCAGCAGCCTGGGGATGTCGAGAAGAACCTGGAGCAATATACCGCCAAGTATCAGGAGTAATTTGCAACGTGGAATTCGATGGAGCGACGTGAGGCGTGTGAAAAGGACTGATCATGATTCAAATGCGCAAGGAGACTGATAGTCTGGGCGAGGTGGATGTGCCAGCCGATAGGCTCTGGGGAGCCCAAACGCAAAGGTCTCTCGAGTACTTTTCCATAGGGAAGGATTTGATCCCTCGCGAGATGATCGCGGCTTATGCCGTCCTTAAGAAAGGCGCTGCCAATGCAAACTACACTGGTGGGCGACTCGATGATCAGGTCCATCGACTGATCGTCCAGACATGTGACGAGATCCTTGCCGGGCGACATCAAGACATGTTTCCCCTGCATGTCTGGATGACGGGTAGCGGCACCCAGTTCAATATGAATGTCAATGAAGTGATTTCTAACCGGTGCTGCCAGCTGGTCGGGACGGTCCTTGGCAGCAATACACCGGTACATCCGAACGACCATGTCAACATGGCGCAGTCGTCGAACGATTCATTCCCTTCCGCGATGTACATCGCTACGGCGAGCAATGCCAAACAGCGACTGATGCCGGCGGTCAAGCAGCTCTACGAAGCTCTCCGCTGCAAATCGGAGGAATGGAAGGACATCGTCAAGATCGGCCGCACCCACATGCAGGATGCGACGCCGCTGACCTTGGGCCAGGAATGGTCGGGATATGCCGAAATGCTCGCCGACGATCTGGATCGGCTCGAGACTTCGCTGGATGGCGTCTATCGCCTCGCCCTTGGCGGTACCGCGGTGGGCACGGGGATCAATTCGGCACCAGGTTTCGCAGAAGCGGCCGCAGCGGAAATCGCGAGGCTGACCGGGCTTCCCTTCGTAACGGCGCCGAACAAGTTCGCCGTTCAGGGCGCTCACGATGCGCTTGTGCAGTTTTCTGGCACGATGCGCACGCTGGCAATTTCCCTGTACAAGATCGGCAACGACGTCCGTCTCATGTCGTGCGGACCGCGGGCCGGCTTCGCCGAACTCATAATACCGGCGAACGAGCCGGGCTCGTCCATCATGCCAGGCAAGGTGAATCCCACCCAGGCCGAAGCACTAACCATGGTGGCTGTGCAAGTGATGGCCAATGACGTCGCGGTCGGATTTGGCGGAGCGAGCGGCTACCTCGAGATGAACGTCTACAAGCCCCTGATCATCCACAACATCATTCATTCGATCACGATCATGGCCGACAGTTGCACGAATTTCCGCAAGTTTCTGGTCGAGGGCACGCAGCCCAACAAGGACAAGATCGCCCAATATGTGAGCGAGTCGCTGATGCTCGTGACCGCGCTCTCGCCTGTTGTCGGCTATGATAAGGCTTCGAAGATCGCGCACTATGCGATGGACAACGATATGACGCTCAAGGCGGCCGCGCTGAAGCTCGGCTTCGTTTCCGAAGCGTTGTTCGACCGAGTGGTTGACCCGGAGAAAATGGTCAAACCTTTCGTCGCAACCTGCGCCTAGGATCGCGTCAGTTCGTCAGACGCGGGATTCGGATCCGCTGCCGGCCTCGGCAGAGGCAGTCATCACTTCAACCCAGGATTTCTAGGAGGACCCATGAGCATCCCCCCTGTCGTGTTCGGCGAGGCGGCACTCGCGTTGCAGATTGGTCAACCTCGATTCAACGCCAACTGGAAAAGTTCCGAGCATCGATTTCGGCGCCTGCTGTCCGAGTTCATCGGCACGGCAGGATTGACCTTCGTATTGTCGGCTGGCGCTGCCATCCTCGTACTGTACGGCGGAATAAAGGTTGAGCCCATCATCGCTGCATTTATCCTATCGGCGATTTCCGCGCTTTGGCTGGTCGTGGCCATCTATTTCCTCGGTGATATCAGTTCGCACTTCAATCCTGTCATGACATTTGCCTTTGCATTGCGCGGCGACATGGGTTGGCCAATGTGCGCGGCCTATGTCGTTGTGCAGTTAGTCGCGGCCGCAGCCGGATCATTTCTTGCCCGCTCGTTTTTTGGCATTGAAGGCAACCTGGCAGCCACCGTCCCGCAAGCTGGGCAGGCCATGCAGGCGGTTTTCTTCGAGGCCATCCTTACGTTTGGCATGGTTTTGATGGTGCTTTCGATGGCAAATGGCCCTAAGCTTAATGGCCAGTTCATCCCCATTGCGGTGGGTGCTTACGTGATGTCGCTCGGGACGTTGGGCGGCCCGTACGAAGGAGGCGCGATGAATCCCGCCCGCGCCTTCGGTCCCGACCTGGCCCGCGGCGATCTGTCCACCTGGTGGGTCTATGTTTTGGGACCGGTGACCGGCACAATTGTTGCCGTTCTGGTAGCCAACGTGCTCCGCGGCCCGGCCACGGCTCAGGAAGCCCAGGCAGCAATGGGAACGCCGCGGGGTGAGGCCTGAGCATTCGGCGGACCTTCGCGCCATCCGTCGAGGATAGGATGTCATAACCCGTAGGGTCTTTGAGCAGATCTGGGTCCCTTGACGTGCTCACGCTGGAGAACGCGTTCTGCGGACCAACACCATCCAGTCCGCAAAGGAGCTATTGATCTTAGCGAAGACGCATAACTCGGCAAGAAAGACCTTTCTGGCCTCGAGGCGCCATTCCGTTCGTCCTCGCCGGTGGACCGCAATCGGGATTACTCCGACCACGAAACCGAACATTGAATTCGCTTTCGTCGATTTGGCCAATCCAGCCGGCAGCCTGGAGCGCGCCGCCACGGCACCAAGGTAGTATCTCACAGGCCGCTTTCTAAGTGCGAAACCTCCTTGAGGCGTAAGAGCTATTGACCCGACGGTTGGCAGCGATAGCGGCCAAGAGCGCGTCACGTTTGAACGGATTCAGGCGACGCGCTTTAGGATCTGTTTTCATGCATGTCGTCATCACAAAACCGCTGCGCACTTTTGCGCGACATGCATCAGACCCTCGATCCACCTACCGGGACTGAGGATCGACGGCCAAGCAACCTCCTGGAGAGGATAAGGCAAGGCGCCGCGACCAAGAACAACAGCACAATCGCCAAGAAGGCCTCGTTGAAGGAAATGGTGACGGCTTGCCTGTCCACGGCCTGCCGCAGAACCAGCAGTGCGCCTTTACCAGCAGCAACACCGTCGAGCCCCCTAGCTCCAAGTTGGCCCGCCACTGCCTTCAGGCGCTCTTCGAGGACAACATCGCCAACATCCAGGTGCGATGCCAGTACCGTCCGATTATAGGCAAGTTGTCGATCGAGATAAGTCTGCAGGAGAGCCGTGCCAGCCAGACCACCAACCTGCTTGCCAAGATCGAAAAGACCGATGCCGAAGGGCAGCGCTGTCGCAGGAAGTTGCATGAACGCAATCAGCGTCAAGCTCACGAACAGGAAACCCAGTCCAAAGCCGCGCAGGAGCAGTGGAAACTCCAAATCCACAGCTCCGCTGTCGCTTGTCGAACCCGACATGAGCCACATTGACGAGGCGAAAAACACGATCCCGACAGGAGCCAGAGCAAACGGACTTATTCCGCTTTTTTTTACGCCGATTCCTGCAATTACCAGCGAGCAGCCCAACATTGCTCCACTCGGCAGGAGAAGAGTTCCAGCATCCGTAGCTGTGAAGTTGAGGACGTTCAAGGCAAAGGCGGGGATGAGAAAGGCGCTGCCGGATAGGGCAAATCCGGCTACCAGACTGGCGACAAGGGCGAAGCAATAGTCGGGATCGCCTAAGGGCGACGCGGGAAGTATCAGACGATCCGATGCAAATTGGAACTCCCACAGCAGCAGCAGGATGACCGCCAGCAGACCGGTCAGGGTGAGAAGGATGATGTGCCCGTCGTCGAACCAATTGAACCTGCTGCCTTGTTGCGACACATAGGTCAAAGAGGCTGCGGCGATTCCAGCCAGCGCGATCTGGATGTAGGGGATGCGGATTCTGTGGCGGACCGTTTGTCCGCGGTCCGCCGCGAGCATGACGAGGGCGAGAATGCCCATCGGCACGTTGCTCAGGAATATCCAGTCCCACGAAAGGTGGTCGACAACCCAACCTTGGAGCGCTGGTGTCAATGTCGTTGGGGCCATGACGGAGCCGAGGGCTAAGAGAGCTTGCACAATCGGTTGCTGACGGCTCGGGAAACGAAGGAACAGCAGTGTCTGGCCTGCCACGAGCACGGTCGCGCCGGCAAAACCCTGAACGATGCGGCAGACGTCAATCCAGGCAATATCGACGGAAGAGATCATTGCGGCAGATGCCAAGAGAAGCGCGACCGTGCCGGCGCGCAAACAGGGCGTAGGCTTTAGCGCTGCAACAAACAGCGGCGCGACCAAAAAGCCGGTCAGCTTGGCCGCGAGAAATGCGATGTCGAAAGTCGCGAATTCGTCGGTCGTGGCATGTATGTCGCCCAGCATATCCAAGCGCCCAATAGAGAGCGCCGTGCTGGCGATCGAATCCATGACGGCTGTCAGTACAACTCCGGTCAAGACCATCGCGGCGCCGAGCACCTCGGGCTTAGTCAGTAACGGTGGCGGTTCGATCTGACGGCTCATTGTGCCGTACCGGGCCGATTATCCGCAAGGTCGCCGACCGGGTTCGAAGTGGTGGTCGCGGGATCGGTTCCTCTGCCCACCCGGACGGCAATGCGGGCTGAAAGTCCGGGAACCAGCCGACCAGGCAACGGATTGTGTGTAAGTCTTATCTTGACTGGAACGCGCTGGACGACGCGGATGAAGTTACCCGTCGCATTGTCCGGTGGCAGCACGCTGAAGGCAGCCCCGCTACCCGGGGCGAAGCTGTCGACGATACCATCGATATGAACGTCAGGGTACTCGTCGATCACCACCTGAACAGGCTGTCCAACCTCCATTCGGCCAAGCTGGGTCTCCTTGAAATTGGCGACGACCCATATACCCTTGACCGGAACAACGTCCATCGCCGGGGTGCCAGGCGTGACGTAGCGTCCGACGCGAACTTGCCGGTTGCCGATGACACCGTCGATCGGCGACAGGATGACGGTATTGGCGAGATCCATCCTGGCCAGACTAACGGAAGCTTTCGCCAGAGCCATCGCTGCTTGGGCGCCGGCGAGTTGGGCGTCGAGCACACCAAGCTTCAGCCTCTGCGCCAGAGTATTGGCCGCCTGGGCTTTGTCCCCCGCCTCGGCTTTTGCGAACGCGGTCTGCGCATCCTGGAGTTTTTGTTCGCTGGCCGTCCCGCTCTTTCGCAGAGCCATGTAGCGGTCAAGATTGGCGCTCGACAACAGCAAATCCGCTGAGACCGAGCGCTGCTGCGCCACCGCTTGTTCGATCAAGGCATCTTGCAGTTTCTGCGTTGCTTCAATGTTTGCGATCTCGGCCTGTCGGGTCGCAAGAGTGGCAATGGCTTCGTCGAGTTTCGCTCGGTAATCACTGTCGTCGATGCGAAACAGAAAGCTCCCTTTGCTAACGTCGGCGTTGTCGCCAACTGCAACTTCCACCACATAGCCGGAGAGCTTGGGCGCGATACTCGTTATATCGCCGCGGACATAAGCGTTGTCGGTAGACTCTTCGGAACGGCCGTGGAAATACCATTGCCAGACCCAGGCTGCCGACAGCGACATCGTCACAGTCGCCACCACTAGAATAGCGGTCTTTCGAGCCCAGCCTATTGGTGCTTGCGTTGATTTCTGCGAAGCCACCAGGCCGAACACAGGAGACGCCGCCGGTTGCGGTCCGTTGTCACTCCTCAAAGCCGATTGCGTGGGTCCTTCAAAGCCTTCAGCTCGGAGCATCTCAACGATCCAATCTCCAACATGCGGGGCAGTCGATCTTACAAATTGTCTGACCATGCTCCGAGGATTGCCGGCTACGCGCAGAGCGGGCTGACTCTCCGGCAAATCCTCTGAGACCACGCTTCGCGCTACCCCCCCGCGGATCGTCACATAGCTACGACCCCCGGCTGAGCTCCCGGGTTGCCAGGTCGTCAGTCGATACGAAGGCTCTGCTCCATCGCGTAACACTGGTCCCAGATGAATACGTCATAGCCGGCCAGTCGGGACTGCCACTTGGGCGTGACGGCATTGACGCATTTCACAACGACGCGGTCGATGTAGTTGTCGTAGACGGCCCAGAGATTGGGCTTGTCCTCGGCTTCCATTTCCTCGCCTGGGGGCGTTGATTTGAGGGCAGCAACGGCAGCTGACTTCAGGTCATTCATGAACTCGAGCTGCGTACGTACATCGGAATGAGTACCCACGCGATTGACATGACCTCCGACGAGCGTTTCGAACGGCAATGTGTCGATGTACGCCACCTGGTCGAAGTAACCGGGGATGTCCTTGGCAAGCGCAAAGCGACGCCACGGCATCCAGCCAGGGAAGATCACGTCGACCACCATCAGGACCTTCTGCTCGGGAGCATAGATGAAGATGTTTCCTGGCTCATGGGGGCTGCTGCCGGGATAGCTCAGGTCGAGAACCTGGCTACCGACGTTCAGGGTGTAGTGATCCTTGAACGTGACCGTAGGCAAAGGCCGCCTCGGATCCTTGGCTCGTTCGAGCAGCCGCAGGGTCTCTTCTTGGGCGATGATGATTGGATGACCGCCGAGGTCGATTACGCCCCCAATATGATCTACGTGCGCATGGCTGTAGACGATATGTGTGATTGGTCTGTCGGTCACCTCGGTGATAGCCTGACGTATGTGGGCCGAGTATCCCGGAGGTGCGTCGACCACGACGACGCCGGTTTCGTACACCAGGAACATCGACTGGTAGCCGTTGTCGGTGACCATGTAGAGGCCACGGCCCAACTCTTGGCTCCGGTATCCCTTCTTCGTCTCGATGGCCGGGGTTACGTCTTCCTTGGGAATCGGAAGATAGTGGTCAACGCGCGTACCTATCGGCGCCAGCGATGGCATACTCTGGTAAGGGGCGCCAGACTGTCCTGGCAAGGTCTCGGCGCGGGCGCTTTGGAATGGCGCCGAACTGAGTCCGACAGTGATCGCGACGGAGCCGACCTTCGCCGCTACCGCCAAAAGATTCGAACGGAAGAGAAACATAACAAATCTCCTGGTTGATTGATGTCTGCAGGGACATTTGTCGAAAATTCGAAGATTGGTTATTATGCTTAGGTGTCGCGGGTACCATGGTATTAGAAATACCCTGCGGCCCTCGGCACCAGCCCACGCCTTCGAACAATCGCCCTGGTATGGTCTTGAGTTTGTCGGGCGGATGCGGCGCGAGAAATCTCACCGCTGTCGCTTCCTCGTCTTTCGTATGGCCCAAAATGCGGTCGGACTTGATGTCAGATCACATGGCCTCCTCGCCGGCGGGCGGCCAGCGTCTCTATGATCGTTCTGACCTGCCGACCTGCCCCGCCGAGTGCCACAAAATATTGCCGAGGCTATCGTACAATAGATTTTGCCGCTACTGCAGGTCGATCTGCGCTCTACCTGATAGGGCTCCGATTTCTTGACCGACCGGCGCGAAATTCTCGGCGCAGTGAGCCTGACCGGGCCGCGAATCGCCCACTGTGGGCAATTGGGAGGAACTCATGTCACCGACGTTGCAGCGTTGGAGGGTTTGCGCGGCATAACGGCAACATTCGGGACACACAGATACCGGGGGGGGACGCTTCTCCTACAATTCTGCCAAGTCTGAGCCAATGGCAGACGATCTTGCGCAACGCGACAGCGAAATGGGAACCAACAGAGTGCGCGATGGGTATTCCAGACCGACAGAGAAACAGTGTGAGGCAAGCGCGGTGGATCCTGGTGCCGCTATTTGGGTTGTGGATACCAGGCGGCCCGATGCCTCTCCGGTGCCACACCTGCGGAGAACCACCGGGAGGTGGGACGGCGGGATGTTTTGTTCTTACGACAAGCGCTTCAAGAGCGGTTGAGCGGTAGGTCAGGTCCATCATGGCGACTTCAAAGCATGCCATTGCAGAGGGATTGCAAATGAAGCAAAGCAGCAATGTATCACAGCCTTTTAGCTGAAGGCGTGCCGATATGATGGCGAGCATTTTGGTCGCCATCATATTCGCTCCCTTTGACTCGGTGGGTCACGAAACGGCAAGGGCATCTTGACGATGGTATCGGCGATACATTGGGATTGACCGGTGAGACAAATCGGCGGCTGCGGCCCTCGCTTGATGAGGGGCAATGCGTTGGAACCAGCTTCGCATTGCGCGGCCTCACAGCGAGACATCGACTGATGTCACCAGGCCGGTTTCCAAGGGGCAAAGCCATGGGCACAGACGGCAGGTTTTCCAGCCACAGCAAGCATGGATACAAAATGGCGGGCACTAGGCCCGCCATTGTCCGGCTCAACAGGGTTCATCACCCTGGCTTGGAGGATCATGAGCCGGCAAGGGCATTCAGATCGGCACAGAATTCCGCATAAGGCTTTGTCATTGCCGCGTCCTGGCACTCTCTCATCATCGCCATACGCTTCGCGTGCGGCAGGGTTTTGAAGGCTGCCTTGAATCTGCCTCTCATGATGGGATTCGTGTGGACGGGCTCCTTGATAGAACTGGTGTAAAACGACTGCTTGTTGATGGGGTCGATAACATCAAGCGCGCCAGCCAACGCATCCCTGCCGAGAGCCGAAAGAGTAAACGCTAGGACGAGGCATGTAGTTTTGGTGTTCATAACGAATTCTTCTCCTCGATGAGACAACCGCCTACTCGACGATCGCGATGGTGATCTATTGATAACTTCCACTGGCCGATACTCTCCGGACGGACTGTTATCTACCTGCGGATAGGAATGAATATATTGTGCGATGGTATCGTCCACACTTTGGCATAGGTCGGTGGGAAAAATGCCGATCCGTGGTACTGCGCTTGCCGAATGCCGAGGAGTAATTCGGTTCGATCGACCGATCTGCTTAGCTTTCCAATCGCTGGCCCGCGATGCGTCGGGAACACTGCAACCCTGCCGATACCAACGTGCAATAGACTAATCTCCACCGAAACTGGATGCTGTGTTCGGAGCGAGGAGCACGGACGGAGCGCGGCGCGATGCCAGCAAGATCACTAACGGCCACACAACGTGAGTTGCTCGCCGCGACGGCGATTGTCGGGATCATCGGCGCGCTTCCGGGGACGGTTGAAGCATGGCGTCGCGAGGGTTCCTCTGAGGTGGCGCCCCGCATGTCGATGAAAGCCGAAGTCGTGATCAATGGAAAGTCATGCGGCGATAGCATTGAGTAATTGACGCGGTCGCTGGCACTGCTCACGCAGATGTACTTGGGCATGCCCTGCCGCCAAACTAAGGAGCTCGACATGAGTGACGATGTAGTGCGCAGCAAAACTGCGAAAACAGCGATGATCGACCTGAAGTTCGAGGCCGTGGTTATCCCCGTTTCGGACGTCGATCGTGCCAAGCGTTTCTATGGCGGCCTGGGGTGGCGGCTCGACGCCGACTTCCCTGTCGGTGACACGTTTCGGGTTGTACAATTTACGCCCCCGGGTTCACCGGCCTCGATCCACTTCGGCACCGGCCTCACGTCGGCCGCGCCCGGCTCGGCACAGGGACTTTATCTCATTGTGTCCGATATCGAAGCAGCGCGCGCCGAGCTTGTGGCGCGCGGGGCCGACGCCAGCGAAGTGTTCCACCGTGCTGGTCCTGGACAGCCGGCAATTAGCGGCAAGGATCCAGAGGGGCGCAGTTATTCCTCGTTCGCCTCTTTCAAGGACCCGGACGGCAACGGGTGGTTGTTGCAGGAAATCACTGTGCGGCTGCCGGGACGCGTGGAGGCCGGCGACACGACATTCACCTCGTTGAATGAGCTTGCAGGTGCACTCCGGCGCACCGCGGCCGCGCATGGCGAGCACGAGAAGCGGACAGGCGGAACACGCGATGAGAACTGGCCCGACTGGTACGCCGAATACATGGCAGCGGAACAGATCGGGCAGCCGCTGCCGACGTGAGCAGGGGCGTAGTTGCTCCTGGCGCGATGCAGGATAGCTGTGTTTGCCGTATGCCGCGCGAGACCATGACGGTACGGCGCCGACACGGATCGGTGATCATTGGTTGCTTGTCTGTGACCAATCGTAAAGTATTGTTGATACAAAGGTGTGATGGATTTAGGCTGTTTTAGGTATATACTTAACTTATGTGAATAAATTGGGTTTATCGAGGAACAAATGATGTCAGCGATATCGCTATCACCAACTCGACGTGATGTCATTGTTGCAGCCGCCGCAGTTGGAGCGGCCAATCTGGTGCCTAGGGCTCTGCAAGCAGCGGTCGGGCAAGAATCTATCCGTCCGTTCAGTATTCATGTCCCGACTTGGGCGCTTGCAGATCTTCGCCGGCGTATCAAAGCTATAAGATGGCCGGAACGGGAGACCGTCAATGATCGCTCCCAGGGGGTCCAACTAGCAAAGCTGCAAACGCTGGTCGAGTATTGGGGGAGTCGTTATGACTGGCGCAAGGTGGAGACGAAACTGAATAAATTGCCGCAATTCATTACTAGTGTTGATGGAGTAGATATTCAATTCGCGCACGTCCGCTCCCCACACGAGGGGGCAATGCCCTTGCTTATGATGCATGGTTGGCCAGGCTCGATTGTGGAGCTTTTGAAAGTCATAGGCCCCCTGACCAATCCCACTGCGCATGGAGGGCGGATAGAAGATGCATTTCACCTCGTCCTTCCGACCATGCCGGGTTACGGCTTCTCGGGTAAGCCGTCTGCGACCGGTTGGGGTCCGGCGCGGATAGCTGGCGCGTTTCACGAGCTAATGCTCAGGCTGGATTACAACGAATACGTCTCCCAGGGAGGCGACTGGGGCGCGATCGTCTCGCAGGTGCTGGCCGTTCAGGCTCCGAAAGGTCTTCTCGGCATTCACGTTAACATGCCCGGGACTGTACCCCCGAGCATTCTTCGGCATCTCCGTAATTTCGACCCGGCCCCGGTGGAATTATCGGATCGGGAGAAGAGCGCCTACGATCGGCTGCTGCATTTCTACCGCGACGGTTTCGGTTATGCGGCTATGATGAATCAGAGCCCGCAAACCATCGGCTATGCCCTCTCCGATTCTCCGGTCGCAATGGCAGCTTACTTCTACGACAAGTTCGCGGAGTGGACCGATAGCGACGGAGAGCCGGAACGGATCTTCACGTATAACGAGATGCTGGATGCCATCTCCTTCTACTGGTTTACCAACTCAGGAGCTTCATCATCGCGGTCGTATTGGGAAGGCGCGCAAGCAGGCGGTGGTCCGTTTGATGCGTTCGACATCCCGAAGGTCCCTGTAGCGGTCACCGTCTATCCGGCCGAAATCTACCGCGCACCGAGGAGTTGGGGCGATAGAAGCTTCGGTAACGTCATTTACTGGAATGAAGTGGATAGAGGCGGTCATTTCGCGGCGTGGGAGCAGCCTTACGTCTTCTCTAACGAGCTCAGAGAGGCGTTCAGACCGCTACGCCGAGCAATCTGAGGCGAAAGAGGCGATTCTCCCCGCATCGTCTTCGCCCAGTAGCGCGGCCGGGTCGCCCCCCACCCGGCCGCGCATTTTAGTTGCACGTGGGGCAACAACGGACAAACCATTTCCTGAGGAGGTTTGAAAATGGACAGCATCCCACAACAAATTGACCACAATCGCCGCCGCTTACTAGGCACGGCCTTTGCCGCGATGACTGCCTTTGAACTGGGGATCGAGAAGCCAGCGGCGGCGAGATCCGCTGTCAGAAGTACAAGCAAAGAACTCCCCAAGAAAGCGGTACAAGAGCTGTTGGGTTCATTAAGGCAAATTGACGCCGGTTTGCTTAACATCGGATACGCGGAGATGGGATCTATGACCGGCGCACCGGTGATCCTCCTTCATGGATGGCCATACGACATCCAAACTTATGTCGGTGTCGCGCCTTTGTTGGCCTCTAAAGGTTATCGCGTGATCGTACCGTATCTACGAGGGTACGGCACAACACGGTTCCTTTCCGATGGCACCATGCGCAACGGGCAGCAGTCCGCAGTTGCCTTGGACGTCATTGCGCTGATGGATGCCCTCAGAATAGAACAGGCTATTCTTGCCGGCTGTGACTGGGGCGCCAGAACCGCCAATATTGTCGCTGCGCTATGGCCAGAGCGGTGCAAAGGAATGGTTTCAGTGAGCGGCTATTTGATAGGTAATCAGCAGGCAGGTAGGCAGCCGCTGCCACCGAGCGCGGAACTGCAATGGTGGTATCAGTATTACTTTGCAACCGATCGTGGGCAGGCCGGCTATCGGAAATTTACGCGCGATTTCGCAAAGCTGATCTGGCGTCTTGCATCGCCGCAATGGAATTTCGACGATGCGACCTTCGACCGTAGTGCTGCCGCGTTTGACAATCCCGATCATGTGGCGATCGTGATCCATAACTACCGCTGGCGTCTCGGCCTGGCCGAGGGCGAACCTCAATATGAGAACCTGGAGAAGCGGCTTGCGCAGGCGCCCGTCATCACCGTGCCTACAATAACGCTGGAGGGCGACGCCAATGGTGCTCCTCACCCGGAAGCCAGCGCCTACGCGAAGATGTTCTCAGGGAGGTACTCTCATCGACTGATCACGGGCGGCATAGGGCACAATCTACCCCAGGAAGCTCCGCTGGCTTTCGCCGAGGCCGTAATCGAGGTCGGTGCGGTCACGTGATTGCCCGACACGGAAATTTTCTTCCACATGCACCCAAACAATTCCTATCCGCTGCCTTAGAGATCAAGGACGACGTCTCCATTTGGCTGGGAACAGCAGATCAAGATGTTGCCGCTTGTTGGCGGATCGATTGGATCGGGCCGATAGGCGACTGTTCCAGCCACAAGCCCGGTCTGGCAAATGTGACAGACCCCTGTGCGGCACGACCATCGCGTGGGGACGTCGCACGCTTCAGCAATCTCAAGCAGACTCTGGAATCCTGAGCCCCAGCGGACGCTCAGGCCGCTCCGTGCGAACGAAACCAGAGGTCCCGTACCGTCGGTTTCGGCAGGTAGATGCGGCGCCCGGCCTGGAGCGGCGGCAATGCCCGGGGTACTAGAAGGACCTGGGCCGAACAGCTCCGTGTAGACCCGGTCGGCGCCGACGCCCCAGGCTGCAAGCGCCGCGCTCAGGTTGCCCGTAAAGGCGGATGGTCCGCACAGATAGAAATTGGCATGGCGCGGAATGTCCAGTTTTCGAAGTACCTCGATGTCCAGGCGTCCGAGGGCATCAAAATCGACACCTTGCCTGTCATCTGGATCGGGCGCGCTGTAGCTTATATGGCTGTGACTGTTGGGCAAGACTTTCAGCAAGTCTCGAACCTCTTGGGCAAAGGCATGCTCACGGCTACATCGAGTGCCGTGGAGCCACCAGACTTCCCTCGTCGAACCTGTTTCCGCCAGTGCATGGAGCATCGCAATCACGGGCGTGACGCCCACCCCGGCACTTAGAAGGACGATTGGACGATCGTCCGTCCGAAGAGTGAAGCTGCCGCGTGGTGCGCTTACGTCGAGCACGTCGCCCATTTTGACCCGGTCGTCTATGTAGGCACTCACCACTCCATGGAGTTCCCGCTTTACGCTTATTCGGTAGCAGCGCTCACCAGGTCCGCCCGACAAAGAATAACTGCGCATTAGGGCCGGGCCGTCGGACGCCACCTGCAGGCGCAGCACGACAAACTGTCCAGGGAGTGCTGCTGTGAGGCGGGATCCATCAACGGACTCTAGCACCAGCGACATCACACTAACGCTTTCGGGGATCTTGTGCACCACGCGTAGCGGGCGAAATCCTGTCCACGCAGGTGGTGGTCCAGACATTGGATCAAGTCCGGCATTGCCTGTCCTGGCATCGCGGTCTTCGTTTTGTGCTAGCATCGCCCGGAAGGATCCCTGCCAGCCTTCGCTTAGCGCCGGGATGCGCAACGCCCGCTCGATCTGGCTGTGAGGGTGGCCTGGCAAATATAGCAGCGCATTGACCTCTGACACAGTCATCCGTTCAGGGCCGATCCCGACCTGGACGATCTCATCTCCAGCCTCGACCTGGCCTTCTTCCAGGACGCGCAGATAGAAGCCGGGCCTGCCTCGCGCAACCAGCAGCGCGGCCATGCGCGGCTCGTTCATGCGAATACCGACCCGGTAGCAAGTGACGCGCGGTTGGGTCACTTCGAACAAGGCGCTCCCAATCCGATAGCGGTCGCCGATGCATACCTCATCGTCCGACAGGCCATCGACTGTGAAATTCTCCCCAAACTGGCCGTAGGAAAAGTTCTCGCGGCCCAGCTCGCGTTGCCAATAATGATAGGATTCCGATTGGTAGACCAAAACCGCCCTTTGCTCGCCGCCGTGCCCCGCCAGGTCTCCCTGCCTGTCGCCATCGACGTTGAGCCGTCGTACCTGACGTGGGCCTTCAACCGATGTTTTCCAGACTGCGGTGTTGACGGTCTTTCCTTGCCAAGGAATGCCACGCGGCAAGCCCACATTGACCGACAGCAAGCGAGCCATCACTGCGCCCTTTCTGCCAGCCACTGCCAGCCCGTTCCGCTCACCGAGCAACCAAAGAGGGATGCTCACCGTCAGCGCTTACTATCGCAAACTAGCACGTGTAAGCATGGAAGCGATCGACACCAAAGTATTGGTAATACCATCGTTCAATATATTCCAACTTTGACAGCTGTCAGTACTCAGTTGGGTGAACACCGTTGATTGATGCCGGTGCGGAGTATCTGTTTTGAAGACGTAAACGCTGGAATTCTGGGTTTCGACCTTGTCAACCAATTTTCCCTTGAGGAGGATATGACGATGTCACATCATTATTCAGGTCCCAATTTTGTGTTCCCACGGGGAGATGCGCGTCTGGATCTCACTGATGTCTATGCCTTTACGAAGCCGGGCGACGCCGTTTGGGGCTCCTTTTGCACGCGCTGCGTCGGATTGTGCGCGGGAGTTGTCTGAAACAAACGGCGAGGAGAGTGCTCCTGGCATCCGGTTAGCTTGTCCTCGGTCAGGGCAGGCCAGCGATGGTGCGTCCGCTTCGGAACGCAAAAAAATGTTTGTTCAGCAAACGGAGGAATGGAATGTCAAGTCTCCAAGTAGATGAAAGCATATTCGACGTCCGGGGGAACAATCCGCAAGGTGGTCTCGCCCTGCAGATCTCGACTGCCGGTATCGTCCATGACCTTGGTAATCTCATTCAGGTGGCTTCATCTGCGTTGAACCACCTGGGTCGAGACCCGAATATCGCAACGGCTCCGGGCGCAGGGGTGGTAATTGCTGGCGCCAAGACCGCTCTGGAGAGAGCCGGTTGTCTTGTCAGGCAGACCATCAGGACAGCCAGAGAAATCGAAGGCGTAATTTCAAATGCTAACGTGGGCATTTGCCTGGCCGACGTCGAAGCTTTTGTTCGAAGTGCTTGGGATGAAAACATCCGTGTCGAGGTTTGCGTCGGCTCCAACCTTCCTTTGGTAAGGTGCGATCGCGTCGGGTTGCAAAATGCAGTCCTCAACCTTCTGCTCAATGCCCGCGATGCGATGCCCGACGGCGGTTTGATTTCAGTTCACGCGTTGGTATCGGAGAATTCCAAGGGGGTGGATGTTCGGGTTGAAGACCGCGGAATTGGGATGACCAACGAGACCATGGTGCGAGCATTTGATCTCTTCTTTACGACAAAGGGCGAGGGATTGGGTGGTGTTGGATTGCCGATGGTCAAACGCTTCGTTGAAGAAGCGGGAGGAAGCATCGATCTAAAAAGCATCCTCGGGTCAGGCACAGTCGTGACGCTGAAATTGCCCGCAATGCATTAGGAACTCGTTCGGGGAGTGCGATCAGGAGTTTGGTTGCAAGCCTGTGTGATTTCAGGGCAGATTCGTGAGGTGCAGTTATGAAAGAGTGGTCCCAATCTGACGTCGGCGCAGCGCAAGGGAGTGGACTCTGCTCCAAGGAAATAACCGCATTGAAGTGTCAGGCTGTTCTCGGTCTGTCGGCAGAGGGATCTCTAATAGCCCGGTTTCCAGCCTCGTTCTTTGCTATCGGCCTCGGGGCAAGTTCTTTTGCCGTTATGTGGGAGGTTGCGCAACAACTGTGGGCGATGCCGGTAGGAATTGTTGTTGGGGTTATGATACTGGCCATGGGCATATGGACAGCTCTTTTGACTTTATATGGTTTGAAGTTGTGGTTAGCACCGTTGGCCGTGCAGGCGGAACTCGCGGATCCCGTTCAGAACTGCTTTCCTGGTCTTGCGGGTGTCGGGATGATGCTGACCGCCGTGAGTGTATTGCCCTTCAGTGCGACAGTGGCCGCTATACTGCTGTGCATCGGCGGGGCGTTTGCAGTGGCATTCGGGCTTTGGCATTCGCAATTGATCTGGAAAACGACCATCGCTCTGTCCGACGCGACGCCTGCCTTATACTTGCCTGTTGCGGCCGCGTCATTCGTTCTCAGCATCGGCCTATCGACATTCGGACATTCTGAATGGGCTCAACTGGCTTTGGGTGCGGGGCTCTTCTCGTGGCTAACAATCGATTCCGTTTTGTTCTACCGGCTCTATTTTGGCGAGCCACTGCGAGACCAGATCCGGTCTACCTTGGGAGTTCAACTCGCGCCTCCGGCGGTGTGCTCGCTCGCCTATGTTAACTTGTCAGGTACCAGCGAAGACGTTTTTGTTCACTGTCTGATCGGTTACGCAATGCTCCAGGCTGTTATCGTCGGCGGCGTACTGCCGCGAATTGTCCGCCGTTTTTCTGCCGGTCTTTGGAGCGTCAGCTTCGGCGCCACGGCATTGGCAACCACGATTGAAAAACTGGCGATCCGTGGGGAGTCAGGCTTTGCTGGGTGGTTGGCTCTTCCAGTTTTTGCGGCCGCAAACCTGCTAATTATGTGGCTAGCCGTTAGAACGATCATTCTGGCCATGACCGGCTCTTTACTTCCGGCGCCTATAGGTGGGCAAAAGGAGCGATAGCAGGCTGAAACCGTCGTCCAGCGGTGTCGAACAAACAGACGCGATTGGGCTGCACCCGAAGCCAGATCATATCGTCGGGTTGCACGTTGATCCGCTCGTGAAACATAGTCACCACGGTCTGTCCTCCGACGCTCGCGGTCACTTGCGTTTCCGGGCCGAGGGGCTCGACGACTAGGACCCCGGCCGGGATACCCGAGCCTATCGGGGCGATAGTGAAATATTCCGGTCTGATACCGTAGAACGCTTCCGTGCCGGAGGGCCTTGAAACGTTGTCGGGCAGCGGCAGTACGATGCCGGCATCGGCTATGAAAACGGGCTGGCCGTCGGCGCTGTCGAAACGGCCTTTCAGAAGGTTCATCGACGGCGAGCCGATGAATTCGGCAACGAACATGCTCTGCGGATCATCGTAGAGGTCGAGCGGCCGGCCAACCTGCTCGACATGGCCGCCATTCATCACCACGATCCGGTCGGCCATGGTCATTGCCTCGACCTGGTCGTGGGTGACATAGATCGTGGTGGTGGCAAGACGGCGATGCAGGCTCTTGATCTCGGCGCGCATGGCGACGCGTAGCTTGGCGTCCAGATTAGACAACGGCTCGTCGAACAGGAAGACCTGCGGTTTGCGCACGATCGACCGACCCATGGCCACGCGCTGGCGTTGGCCGCCTGACAGCTGGCGCGGATAGCGATCGAGCAGCGGCGTCAGCCCCAGTATCTCAGCGGCGTCCGCAACACGCTTCTGCTTCTCCGCCTTGGGCGCACCGGACAGCGTCAGTGAAAACGCCATGTTCTCGGCCACCGTCATATGCGGATAGAGCGCGTAATTCTGGAACACCATCGAGATGTCGCGTTGTTTGGGAGCCAGATCGTTGACGACCCGCCCGCCGATGCCGATCGTCCCGCCAGTGATGTTTTCCAGCCCCGCGATCATCCGCAGCAGCGTGGATTTTCCGCAACCGGACGGGCCGACGAGCACCACGAACTCGCCGTCTCGAATGTCGACGGAGACGCCATGAAGCACCTCTACCGGACCATATGCCTTGCGGGCCTTATCGATCGTGACATTCGCCATCAGACCGCTCCGACCCGAATTTCGTTGCATGACAAGGCGCCTTCATGCACCAGCAGGCCAATGCCGCCATCATGGAAAGCCTCGGGGCTGCAGTCTTCCGCAAAAAGCGATATGCCGTCCGCCTCGAAAGTGATGCGCTCGCCCTTGGCCGCCACTTTCATCGATATCGATTTTTCGAATTCGGTATTGAAGGCGGTCTCGGCGAGCACGTCGGTGCTCTCGTCTCGGACGCGCACGATCTGCATCCTGCCGTCGCGGGTGACGCGGGCACCATAATAGCGGCGCAGGCCCTGCGCCCGGACGGCGAAACCGCCATAGTTGCCGAGATGTAACATCACGTCGCCGCACACCTGGTAATCGGCCCACTGGCGCGTGCCATGGATGATGATTCCTTCGCCGCTATTCTGCGAGATCCGGAATGCCGCCGGATAGCGCTTGGAGAAGAAGTCTGCGGCGTTGACCCAGGACAAGCGCCAGAAATCGCCGTCGCCCGCCGGGCGCTTCAGCGTCAGCTCGGGCGTGCCATCCCATCTGACGTAGTCGACAAGCAAGCGGCCATCAGCGCGCTTGCCTGTGCTAGAAATCGCCAGGCCGAGTTCGGCAATCGGCTGGCCGCCCGTGTCCGGCAAAGCCCATTCCAAAACGGCCTCCTTGCCCGGCTCGATGATCACCGAACAGCCGTCGACATTGCGCCATTCGTCATGCTCGTCGTAAACGCGTGCCCGCAATCTTACCTCGACAGCGCCGCGGTTCTTTTGATCGGCAACGACGCGAGCGCGCACGACCTGACCGGGATAGACAAGCGGCGTTGCCATCAGGTCGTAGGTGCGCATGTTGAGCATTTCGCGCGGCGAGAAGGTCGGAGTGGTTACGACTGCGACCTGAGTAGGCCGCAAGGCTTCATAGTCGATTGCGAGAGCACGGGCGGCTTCGAACTCGGCATTGCCGATGCGCAGCGCAGAGCTGACATCGAGGCCGGTCTGCGGCCTGAAGCCTTGCTGGCTGCCCGGCAGCGAGAAATGGAACTGCGCGCCGGCCTTGGGAGCATCAAATTTTTGCCTGCCGGCCAATTGCAGGCCGAGGTTGGCGAGGAAATAGGCCTGGCGAACCGCGTCGTTGATCGAGTTGCCGCCATCTGCGGACGAGATCAGCAAGCGGTCAGCGATCGGCCCGCGCCAGTCCGGGCCTTCGTCCAGCCCTTCGAGCCCATTCATGATGCCGAGCAGGCAGCCGACATTGCCGGCATTGCAATCCGTATCCCAGCCCGACGTGTTGACGATCATCTGCGCCCGCTGGAAATCCTGCGGTGCATAGAGCACAGCCATGATCATCAGCGCATGGTTCGGGACGACGTGGCAGTTGCCGGGATATTTGTCGTAGCCGTAGTGTTGTTCGATCTTCTGGCGGGTGTCGCGCCAGTCGGGATGCGCCTTGTGCCAGGCCCTGATATTGGCGATCAGACTGGCGATCAGGCAATCCTGAGGTATCTGGCTCAAACCGGTATCGATCAGGTGGTCGATGTCCGACGAGCCGAAAGCTTCGGCCTCCATCGCCGCCCAAAGCATCGCGGCGTAGACCGACTCGCCATCATGGCTGACCTTGCCAGCCTGTTCGGCGAGCCTTGCGGCAAGTTCCGGCTGGCGCGGCGCGACCATGGCCCAACCATCGATGAAGATCTGTGCACCGATCTGTTCAGCAACCGCCTGGCCGTTGGTTGCAATCGAACCGGAATGCGGGGCCGAAATACCCTTCTTGAGGTTAAGCCATGCGGTGTGTTCAGTGGAATTGCCGTTGCCGCCCCACCACAGGATAGCGCGCTCCTCAACGATGTAGTTGAGCCAGGCCTTGCCGATTTCCTCGGCCGAAAGGCTTGCCTTGATGCCATAGTCCTCCAGGGCACGAACGAAGGTGAAGGTACCGGCGACATCGTCGTCGGTGACGACGAGCGGCTGGTTTAAACGCTCATGCACGTAGTATTCGATCGGGCCGAGCTCATCCATGATCTTCTGGTACGTCCAGCCCTCGAAAGGGCGGCCGAGATATACCCCCACCAGCTTGCCGAGGACGCCGGCATAGACGCGTTCGAGATAATCATTGGGCAACTGCATCGTTCACTCCACAATTCGAAACGGGATTGATTAGCCCTTCACCGAGCCACCGGCCATGCCCTCGATGAAACGCTTCTGCATGAAGACGAAGAGCAGGACGACGGGCACGACGATGATAAGGGCGGCGGCCATGATCTCACCCCAGTCGGAACTGTACTGGCCTGAGAGCAGATAGAAGGCGATGACGGCGGTGACATTCTCCTGCCTCTGCAGGAAGGTCGTCGCTATCAGAAACTCGTTCCACGAATTGAGGCCGATGATGAGCGCCACCGTGAGGATGCCGGGCGAGACGATCGGCAGCATTACCCGCCAGAAAACCTGCCAGGAGGTGGCACCATCGACGATCGCCGCTTCCTCGAGTTCCTTCGGAACTGCGATGAAGTAGGTCCTAAGCAGCATCACCGCGAACGGGCTGTAGAGTGCCGTGTAGATCAGCGAAACTCCGAAAATATTGTTGATCAGGCCGAGCTTGGCGAAGCCGAAATAGAGCGGGAAGATGTAGAGCTGGATCGGCGCCGTCGTCGTTGCAAGCAGGTAGAAGGTGAAAATCTTCCAGGATTTGACCTTCTTGCGGGCCAGCACATACGCTGTCAGCGACGAGGTCGAGCAGACCAGCACGATCGTCGTGCCGCTAACGACAAGGGAGTTCACGAAGGTCTTCGAAAACTTCGCATGGTTCCAGGCATTGACGAAATTCTGCCAGCGGATCGGTCCTGGCAGGCCCAGCGGATTTTGTACAATCTCAGCAGCCGGCTTCAGGGAGTTGAGTACCAGAAGTGCGATCGGAAACAGAGCGATGAAGGCGAACAGGCTAAGAAGCGCATAGGAAACGATTAGCGTCAGGCGGCTTTCGACAAGGCTCATTGCTCCCCCTCCCGCGTCTGGATGCGGACGTAGAAGAAGGTGCCGACCAGCCCGAACAGGCTGATGACGAGCGCCGCCGCCGCCGCTTGCCCGACATTCAGGTCATAGAACGCTTTTCGGTAGGCGAGGGTAGACAGGAGCTCGCTCGAAAATGCCGGGCCGCCCTGGGTCATGATGTAGACGAAGTCGAAGGCGAGGAACGACCAGATCACCGTCATGATCATCATGAGTGTCAACGTCGGCCGGATACCGGGCAACAAGACGTAACGCATCATCTGGAAATACGTGGCGCCCTCGACTTTCGCGGCCTCGATCTGTTCCTGCGGAACCTGGCGGAGCGCGGCGAAGAAGATGACGCAAAGGAAACCCCACCAGTGCCAGAGATCGACAGTCGCGACGCCGAACAGCGCAAGCGGCGGCTGCGTCAGCGGGTTGGGGATTGGCATGCCGTATTTCTTGAGGATGCCGAAGATCCCTGTCACCGGGCTGTAGATCATGCCCTGCCAGACGCGTGCGGTGATGGCGGTGGCAATGACGACGGGGAGGAAATAGACTGTCTGGAAGAAGTTACTGCCGCGGCGCACGATCAACAGCATCGATGCGGCGGCGAGACCCATGAGGATCGGCACGGTCAGGAAGACGAGCGTCCAGACCATGTTGTTGCCGAGCGCCGACCAGAAGACGCGATCCGCCGCCAATGCCCGGAAATTGCCGAGGCCGGCAAAGGTCGGCGCTGAGATGCCGTCCCAATTGCAGAAGGCGAGAGCGGCCGTCAGTAGTGCCGGAACGAGCACGATGACGACGTTGATGATCATCGTCGGAACGATGTAGAGTCGATGCATGGAGTTCCTCCGGGGAAGGGCGACGCATATCGCGCCACCCTGAGCGGTCAGGCGCGGGGCGGGATTGCAGGCACCTTGCCCGCGTCCTTTTCCTGCTTGAAGGTCTCGTCGAGCTTCTTAAGGAAATCGGCGGACGAGGTTTTCTTGAGCCAAACCTCTTCCATGCCGCTGACCAGATAGGTGTCAGTCGCGGGTGGCAGGAAAGTCCACGTCGTATAGCCATACTTGCCAGCGCCCACGGCGGTGGACAGCTCCCTCATCGCTTCGGTGTAGAGCGGCAGTACATTGTCCGACAGCTTCACCTTGGAGAGATCGGCAAGCGGCAGGTTCCATTCGCCTTGCCAGACCGAGTTCATCTTGCTGTAGAAATCGTCCTGGAACATGTAGTCAAGCACGGCGGCAGCACCGTCCGGGTTTTCCGACTTGGCATTGACCGAAAGCGTCGAGCCGATGCCGAGCGGAAAGATCGGGTCGCCCGACGCGCTGGGGAAGCCGACAAAGCCCGGCTCGGCATCGTTGTCGGGGAAATATGGCTTGACGTTGGTGAAGCTCCAGGTGCCCGTGGGCGCCATGCCCGCTTGACCGGTCGCAATCTGAGCGAAGGCCTGCTCGGAGGTCAGGGAGAAGTAATTGTCGCCATAATAACCCTTGTCCCACCACTCGGCCAGCTTGTCGATTGACGCGACGAAGGCCGGATCTGTCCATTGAATCGATCCCGCCAATGCCTTATGCACGGTTTCCGGGCCAGCGATCGAATTCATGGCTATCGAGACGTGCCACTCGTTTGCCGGACGCCAATCGGCATTGCCGGCGCCGAACGGTACAAGGGCCTTGCCCTTCATTTCATCGGCGAGTGCTTCAAGTTCCGCAATCGTCGTAGGTGCTTTCCAGTTGTTCTTGGCGAACAGCGTCTTGTTGTAGAAAAGCCCCAGCGTCTCATAGGTCTTGGCAAGCGCGTAGAGCTTGCCTTGGTAGCGGCCGAGATCGAGGAACAGAGGCAGCAGCCGTTCGTTCCAACCGTATTTCTTGGCATAATCGTCGAGTGACAGGAGTTGTCCGGCCTGCGCCATGGCGGCGACATAACTCGGGCCTGCGGTGAAGACGACGTCGGGTCCGGTGCCCGAGAGCATGGCGACACGAAGCTGCTTGTCGAGATCGGAGCCGCGGAAGTCAATGCTCAGGAGTTCTTCCGGATGGGCCGCGTTGAACGGGTCCACAAGCAGAGTCTTGAGATTGTCCTGATTTTCCGGCGATGCCGATTCATACCAGAAGGCCACGGGCTTCTGATCGGCCGAATAGGCGAGGCGCGGCAGGAGCGGCAGGCTTGCCAGACCAAGTCCGGCTTTCAGAATTGTACGGCGTTGCATGGTTTCTTCCTCCCAGTTTTGTAAGACGGCCAGCATCTAGATGGCTCGTGTCGAGCCTCGTTGGATAAGTTCAAAGGGCATTTCCAGCGCGGTTCCCGCACCGGTCTTGGCGCCGCGAAGCCGCTCCATCAGTGTCTGTGCCGCGCGCGCGCCCATTTGCCATTGAAACTGCGCGACTGTGGTCAGCGGCGGCGTCACCAGCTTCGCTGCAGGAATGTCATCGAAGCCGACGACAGCGATCTCTCTGGGTATCTCGATGGCGCGCTCGCGCAGCGCCTGCATGACGCCGACGGCCATCAGGTCATTCGCGGCGAATATCGCTGTTGGCTTAAACGTGCTTGCGAGTATTGCTTCGGCGGCGCGCGTGCCGCCGATCTCCGAGAATTCCTCGTCGATGATCACATGCGCGGGATATCCCACCTTGGCTAGGGCCGAGCGATAGCCGTCGATACGCGTGGCCTGGGGGCCGCCTCGGCCCGCTACCATGGCAATGCGCTCGTGACCCTGGCCGATCAGGTGGTCGGTGACCGCTAGCGCGGCTGCCCGGCTGTCGACATAGATGTCATCGACGACGATTTCGCCGCCGCGTTTCTTGGAAGACTCGATCCGCACCACCGGAACCCCTGCTTCGACCAGAGGGCTGAAATCGTTGGCACGCAAGGTAAAGAAAACGCCGATCACGCCATCGACGCGACCCTGCCGCGCCCAGTCGAGGAAGTGCCGCTCGCGTTCAGGTGTGCCATCGGTGTTAACTGCGATGACGTCGTAGCTCAGGCCGTCCGTCACGGATTGGATGCCGCGGATCAGCGATGGATAGAAAGGATTCGTGATGTCGGGCACGATGCAGGCAATGGTCATCGAACGGCTCGTCTTCAGCGCTTGCGCAAAGCGGTTTGGGACGTAGCCAAGGTCCTTGGCGGCCTTCGTGATGCGAGCCCACGTATCCGCTGGGATCGAAGAAGCGCTACCACCGCCCAGCACCATGGAAACCGTGGCCTGCGAAACCCCGGCTGCCCTTGCCACATCCTTCTGCGTCGCCCTGCCGTTTGCCATTCCCACCCTTGTTGATACGTATTACTGATACGTATCACTCCTACCGGGTTTCCTTTGGGTGTCAAGCTCGGTCGATTACATAGTTACGGCGCAGCCGGGGCATCGCTTTACGTCGACTCCCGACCTCGGCCACCGGACCTCTGGCGAATTTGCTTGCGTTGCGCTTAGCGGACAGCGGCCTCGGCGATGGCGACATCCTCTTCGGCAGTGCCGCCGCTGACGCCGACACCAGCATACACCTTGCCATCTTCGTCAACCACAGGAATGCCTCCACCCATGGGGCAAAAACGGCCGCCGCCCACTGTGGTCAGCGCATACAGCGATTGTCCCGGCTGCACGAGCGGCAGGATGTCAGCCGTGCGCAGGCGCACGAGGGCCGAGGTATACGCTTTCCGCTCGGAAATCTCGAGCGCGAAGACGGGCGCCCCGGTCATCCGGTGCTGAAGCACCAGATTGCCATGAACATCGATGATGCACACCGCAACGGGCACATTGGCCTTTGTCGCCTCTGCCTCCACACGTTCGGCCAGTGACTTCGCTTTCGTGAGCAGATCCATGGGATTGTTCCTTTCTTTGAGGGGGTGCCGTCGCCATCGGCAGCGGTCTATCGCGGCGGCAACTCGCCTAGGTGGAAAGCCAGCCGATTCTCGACATCTCCCGGCGCCTGGAAGCCCTTGGCGGTCAGCGCTTTGATCCCCTCCTGGGCGGCGGGCCGGCTCAGTGAAGCTATGCAGGATTCCCAGCCGGCGCCTAGCTCGACATCCGGACTCAGGCTGGTGTTGACCAAGCGCTTGGTCTGCGCGATCGCCCACTTGTCGAACCTGGAGATCCGCGTGGCGAGCGCATCGACATAGGCGTCGAGCTCTGCGTCGGGCAGCGCCTTGTTCACGTAGCCATACGCCTCTGCCTGTTCGCCACGGATGTCCTCAGAGGACAACAGAACCTCCATGGCGCGATTGCGACCGATGAGATGCGGCAGGCGGGCCATCGGTCCACCGCCGGCGACCATACCCACGCCAACCTCCCACTGGGAAATAATGGCCTTTTCCTTGCTAGCGAAAGCCATGTCGCAGGAAAGGGTGATCTCGCTCCCGTTGCCCGTAGCGCGACCCCGGATGAGGGCGATCGAGGCGACCGGCGCGCGCGTCAGCCGCACAAGAAAATCCGGCCAGGGCGGCAGGCCCGTCGGCCCGGGCGGCAGCGCGAGCATATCCTCGATCCGCGCCTTGAAGTCTGAATGGTTGAGGAAGTATCCGTCGACGCTACTGTCGAACACCACGACCCGAACGTCTTCGTCAGCCTCAATGGCGTCAATCAGATGTGTGAATTCTTGCACCATCTGTGGACCCATGACATTGAGCGGGGCATTGTCGAACGTGACTCGCCAATAGGTGGGCGTCCGGCGTGTCAGGCGAATCTGCGAGGTAGTTGTCTTGGCGTCCACTGGAAACTCCTTCGATGTTTACATGCTCGATGCCTCGAACATGAGGCATTGGCTCCAGGCCCGCGAGTGGACGAACGTATCGCCAAGACCATGGTGTCGGTCTGGCAGGGCAGGGCCGACCGCTCGGTGATCAAACGGACTACCGACCCGTCTGAACAGTGGCCGTGCCGTCGCCATCGCGCTGCAAACTTCTTCTAACAGACCTCCACCGGGATAAGCGCTGCCTCGGGCGAACTGTGTGGTCATCGTGCAACATAGGGACGTAAGGGACGGTGGCCAACCGAACAGGCGATGGCGCAGCCCGGCGCGAATCTGAATACCGGTCTACTTCTTTCGCCGCACGGCCGCCTTCGGCGGAGGGTCGATGGCGCCGGCCCTGACGCGAGGGGGCTTAAGCGCCGGCGCACCGGAATCCTTTACGATCGTCAGGCCGCGCGGAAAGAACTGAGTGTTGTGCTGGCCGCGCCCGATATTGATGATCGCGGCTCCCTTCAGATGCTTTTCCAGCATCGCCAGCACGCGCCTCAGCGAGGGTCCGTCGAACGCATCCATCGCTTCGTCGATGATCACCCACTTCGGCTGCCGCAACGCGAGCCTGGCCACGCCCAGCAGGCGCTGTTCGTCATCGGCCAACTCATGGTCCCAGCGCCCCACGCGGTCGAGCGAAGATGACAGCCGTTCAAGACCAACCTCGGCCAGAACGGCCGAAATGTCGGCATCGTTGGCGGGCGCATGCCCATTCGCGTGATTGAGCACCTCTCGCAACGTGCCGGCCGGCAAATACGGGACACGCGGCACGAAGATGAGGGTTTCTCCAGCGGGCAGGCCGATTTTCCCTCTGCCCCATGGCCACAGGCCCGCTATGGCGCGGAAGAACAGCGTCTTGCCGGCGCCTGGCTCACCGGTGATCATCACGCGCTCGCCGGGACGGATCTCGACATGGCTGTCTGAAAGTTTGGTGCAGCCCTCCGGCGAGGCCACTTGGAGCTTCTCGAACGTCAGGCTGCCATTGGCGTTGTCGCCGAATTCGATCCGCTTTTCCTTGTCGTGCAGCACATCGGTTTCATCGAGCGCGATGCGGAAGTCGGCAACACGCATCAGCGTGGCGCGCCAGTCGGCGATGCCGCCGATGTTGTTGATGAACCAGCGCAGGGACGAATGCACCTGGTTGAAGGCACCGACCGCCATCATCAGCCCGCCGAAACTGATATCGCCCGAAAAATAGACCGGCGATGCCACCAGGATCGGCGCCACCACGGTGATCCAGCCATAGGTATCGGTCACCCAGGACAGGTTGATCTGCGCTTTGTAGATGTTTCGCATCGCGCCCAGCACCGTGCCAAGGTCGATTTCGAGCCGTCTCTTGGCATCGGCTTCGCCGTGATAGAGCGCGATGGCGTCTACATTCTCGTTGACGCGCACCATCCCGGAACGCAGCTCGGCCTCGCGGGTGTAGCGGTCGCTGTTGAGGCGGANACATTCTCGTTGACGCGCACCATCCCGGAACGCAGCTCGGCCTCGCGGGTGTAGCGGTCGCTGTTGAGGCGGATCAGCGGCCGCCCGACCAGCCAGCTCAGCCAGGAGGCGATGCCGGCATAGAGGAACGCGGCCCAGACCATGTAGCCCGGTATCGCCAGCGACCAGCCGTTGATGTGGAAGACGAAGCCCGACGAGAGTTGCCAAAGCACGCCGACGAACGACACCAGCAGGATGAAGGATTGCAGCAGGCCGACGCCGAGGTCCGTCGACAGATCGGACAGATGCGCGGCATCCTGCTGCATGCGCTGGTCGGGATTGACGCCGATGNCGCCATAATGCCGACCGACGTCCAGACCAGCCACTTGCGCACCGGTGAGCCTATCAGCGCCCGTTTGATCGTCGCCACCTGATCGCGCAGGCTGCTGGCTTCCACGGCTACGGTGATCGGCTGAACAGTGGCCTGATTGTCCATTTGGTCAGTCTTACCGAGATCCTTGCGTTCATGTGCGATGCTGAACCAGATGAAGAGAGCCGACGGCCGCCGCTCCCCAACCAGTCCGCCACCCCAGAACTACAGACACGTTCGGTAAATTCCGGGCGACGCAATTTTCCACCTTGATCACGAAGGTTCCACGTGGCGAGACGATACTGCCGCGCCTACGTCCCTCGGCCCGGCGGCCGAGCGCTGTCGGCGACATGGACTTCGGTCACTTGGATGTCGGTTCAGCGATGCCGACACGATGCCCGTACTGCCCGACACTGTCCATAGCACCTTGGTGTCGGTGGCAGGTTGAGGGCCGCCATCCCGATGCGGTAAGTCTTCAGGCGTGGTTACGGTGATTGCGGTCAAATCCGGCTTGCGTCAATTCGCTCGTGAAGGCCTGACTAAGATGCAATCGCGTCCCTGCGAGCGCGCCTATACCTTCGTCTGATTGGATCAGAACACGGCATTTCGTATTCTGACGTATCGAAAAGACGCCGGTGCGCGGCCTGTAGAGAGACCTGGGATCATGACGCAACAGTTGAGCAAGACAGCCGGCTCGGATCGCTTCCTGCGCACTCCGACAGATCTTGGTTCCGACGCGACCCGCGACATCGCTGCCGGCCTGGCCGGTCTGCTCGCTGACGTCTTCACCTTGTATCTTAAGACCAAGAATTTTCACTGGCACATGAGTGGTCCGAATTTCCGGGACTATCACCTCCTGCTCGACGAGCATGGCGATCAGATCTTCGAGATGACCGACGCGATCGCCGAGCGCGCGCGCAAAATCGGCGGCACCACGATCCGTTCGATCTCCGATATCGCGGGACGCCAGCGCATCCTCGACAACAATGCCGACTATGTTGATCCGCAGGACATGCTCGCCGAGCTTCACGGCGACAATAAGCAGTTGGTGGCCGAGCTGCGTCGCGTCCATGAGCTGTGCGATAGCTATTCGGACATTGCCACCGCGAGCCTGATCGAAGGATGGATCGACGAAAGCGAACGGCGCGGTTGGTTTCTCTACGAGATTTGCCGCGCCTGAGCGAAAAAGCGGGCAAGGCGGCGGATGCGATTCTGCACGCCCGGCAAGGATCGCGCATTCGGTGCTGATGCAACGTCCTCCAGTTGGAGTGCAACGCGGTCGGGGGCATTTTGCTGACCGCTGGTCGGGTGGCATTGATCCGCATCGACTTTCCTGCGCGAAGTTGGCTCAAGCTCATGGAAACGCGCGCGTTCTGATAAGAGCGCAGACCGCGTTGCTGGCAGTTTTGGTGTAGAAGCTTTCGGGTGCAGAAGCTAAGGCGTGATCAGAGGGAAGCGCACACCCGCAACCGATCCACACGGGGTGAATTTCCACTGCACAGAGCCGCCAAGTTCCGCCGTCAGCGCGCGTATCAACCGCCACTCATGTCCCTCAGGCGGATCAGAGGCGGCGCATCCGTCGTCGCAGACAACGCACCAGGCGCTGCTGCCACTCCTGTTCAGTGTGACACGGATGGAACCCTGGCGATCCTTCAGGCCACGGCGAGCCGCGTTGCGGACAAGTTCGGAGACGATCAGACCGACGCGCCAGCACCGCGCGGCCTCGAGCGGGATTTCGTCCATTGCAACGGTCAGCTGAATGCCCCGCTCGCTGAGGTATGCGCGCGACAGGCTGGAGCACAACTTCCCGACATGATGACCGAGGTCGATGTTTTCCTCGGCGATCGGTACGAGAAGGGATCGATGCGCCTCAGCCATCGCATGCAGACGGTCCGCGGCGCGCCTCAACGCTGGCGCGGCCGTCGCTTCTCCCCGGGACGCGGCCAGCGACAGGATCGCGATCGCTTCGCTATATTCGTTGATCACCCGGTGGCTGATCTCTTCGAACAGATGCGATGCCAGCGGCTGGTCCGACGCGGGTGATGGATTCGCAAATCCAGTTAGCATGGCCAGATCCTCCGGTAACGCCGCCCCACCACAAGAGCGCCATTCGCGATGTTCTGTAAAAGACCACAGCAGACCCCGTCGAAACGTTCCATTGCGCCAAGGTGTCGGCAATACTTAAGACGGAGGTACGCCGCGTGGATTGGCGCTCTGAGTATCTCCGGGCAAAGCCCGTGCGGGCGAATTAAGACAAATCTCCGCCCCATATTGGTCGGCACTGTGGGGCGCCGCTCGATTACCAATAATGTGGCGACAGTCACGTTATTACCGCCAATATCAAAGTATCCGCGACACCATTGGACAATGGTTGCAGGCCTTGATTGTCCACATGTTCACTCCGGGAAGAGACGCGGCGCAGCTGGGTCCGTGGTCCCCAACATCATCGAGGTCTGTGATGCAAACTGAACAAAAAGTGGTTCTCATCACCGGCGGGTCGCAAGGCATTGGCGCGGCGCTGGTTGAGGCCTATCTCGGCCGGAACTATCGCGTCGTTGCCACCTCTCGCTCTATCAAACCTTCCGATCGATCGGATTTACTCGCGATCGCGGGCGATATCGGCAACCCCTCTACGGGGCCGAGGGTGGTCGAGGAAACACTCCAGCGTTTCGGGCGGGTCGACACGCTGATAAACAACGCCGGCATCTTCCTTGCTAGCAGTTTCACGCATTACTCGGCAGAGGATTACGGCCGCGCGGTCGCGACCAACCTGACCGGTTTCTTCTTCGCCACGCAAGCCGTGATCGCCGCAATGGAACGTCAGGGCGGCGGCCACGTCGTCAATATCACAACGAGCCTTGTTAAGCAGGCCAGTTCAAAGGTGCCATCGGTGCTCGCTTCGCTGACAAAGGGCGGGCTCGACGCTGCGACCCGGAGTCTGGCGATCGAATATGCCCGCAGCGGAATCCGGGTGAACGCCGTGTCGCCGGGCGTCATCAGGACGCCGATGCATGCGCCGGAGACGTACGAGGCGCTGGCGGGCCTGCATCCGCTCGGCCGCCTTGGTGAGATTTCCGACATCGTCGGCGCGGTCCTCTACCTGGAGGATGCCCCTTTCGTGACGGGGGAAACCCTTCATGTCGACGGCGGCCAGAGCGCTGGCCACTGACCCCACCAGTCAAAGGAGAGTCTTCATGCCTATTGTTACCGTCCAGCTCACGCGCGAGGGCACCGAGCCCGGTGTGGACCATGTTACAAAGGAGCAGAAAGCAGCCATCTACATGGGCGTGAGCGAGGTACTGCTCGACGTTCTCGGGAAGCCGCTGGACTGGACGTGGGTAGTGTTTGAGGAAGTGGAGATGGAGAATTGGGGTTGGGGCGGAATGCCCGTCGCCGAATACCGCAAGCTGTTGGCAGTAAAGGGCGTTTGAGTCCCACTGCGTCTCCCCCGAAAGGCATGCCGGTGTTTCAGTTGACATGGTTTGCCTTCGACGTCGGCGACCGTGACGTATCCCACCGTCGAGGTGGATCGGTTGGGACTATTCTACCGTGAAGCGGGCCCGTGCGATGCGTTGACCATCCTGCTGCTCCACCGCTTCCCGTCGTCGTCGCGCATCTAGGATTCGCCGCTGCCGCTGCTCGCCGACCCGCTATCACTTCGTTGCGCCCGACTATCCTGGTTTCAGCCGTATTGGCAGTGAAGTGGCGCTGGCCGCGGACATACGCTTCGCCTGCCGCGAAAAGGTAATTATTTCGCAATTCGATGTCGGCGCGGTATTTGCCCCAGGCGGCGGGCCAATGCCCCAGGTGCCACGCGTGATTGGGGTAGCCGCGCTATGGAGATGCTGGTGGGGCCGGCGAATTCAACGGTGAGTTGGCGAAGCGCTACGGCCATGTGAATCGGGCGCTGCCCGGGATCAGACCAAGGCGCTTCAATAGACCAAGGTATCGCCGACACGTTCGTCCAATATGAAAGGTCTCCTGCGCCAGCCTAACTCTGCGACACAACGAAAATAGGAGTGATCGCAATGCGCCGACAAAAATGGCCTGCCGTGCGAGGTTTAGCGACCGCAGTTTCGGCGGTAGCGTTGGTGGTCAGCAGCGGCCAACCCGGGCGAAGCTCCGACCATTTCGACTCTCCGGCCATGACCGGCAACCCGCAGGCAGATATCGGCGATGTCTATGCCTGGACAGCGTCAGAGGGCGATCGGTTGAACCTGGGCATGACCGTTGTCGGGCACACCTTCTCGGACCGGCTCCAGTACATATTTCGCATTGACAGCGGGAAGGCGTTTGGCCGCACTACTGCCTCGACGGAGATCATCTGCCGGTTTCCCGCGCCAAAAATGGCAAGCTGCCAATTGGGCACCGTGGATTCAGTGGAAGGCGATGCCAGCGACGCGGAGGGGCTGGAGAGCCGCAACGGTCACTTCCGGTTGTTCGCCGGGTTGCGGGACGATCCGTTCTACAACAACGTCAAGGGGTCATTGGCCGCCTATGGGGTTGTGTTGGCCGCGCTAAAGAGCGGTGCCGCGCAACCCGACGAAGCCGGATGTCCGCAGCTGGACGAGGAAACCATCGCAAAGGTTGGCGACCAATGGCGCCATACCGACGGCGGCCCGGCCACGAACCTCCTCGCCAACTGGACCGCCTCCGCCATCGTCGTCTCGGTCGACCTTGCGGTCGTGTCGAAGGGCGGGGCGATACTGGCGGTGAGGGGTTCATCGACAACATCGGCCAAGACTCTCGATCGGATGGCGCGGCCGTTCGTGGGCAACACGCTGCTCGGCGTTTCACCCTTCTCAACTGATGATGCGAGCGGTGACGAGCGGGAAGCGTTCAACACGGCGAGCGCGAAAGCCAGGATGTCGTATATGGCGCGGATCGAGAAATCTCTGGCGTTCCAGGACAGCCTCGACGGCAAGTGCGGCAATCAGTTGCTTACGGAAAGGTCCCCGGCACCGGCACAACGCTACCATGCCCTTGCCACCATGTTCGTGGACGATCGCCTATGGGTGAACAGTGCGGCGCGGGTCTGCCGGCAGTTTCTAGCGGTCGAGCTCGCATCACTGGCCAAACTTTCGCAGTTCGACGGCGATTGCGGTGGTCGCAGCCCGACCTACGACACGCCAAACATGTGGCGGTCGTTGCTGGTCAGCGGGACGACGCACGGTATCGCCTGGGACGGCTTGCGTGGCGACGAGTATCCGGCTTCGGCGACGATCTTCCCGTTCCTGGCGCCGCCCGATCCCAAGGGCGTGGACCATTGACCGTGAGGATGTCCGACCGAAACTTTCGAATGTCCGCGGCGGTGGCGGCCGTCGCCGGTGTGCTGCTGATGTCCGGTTCGGCGCAAGCGCATACGGGAACCGGACTGCCCGGGGGATTCGGTTGGGGGTTTTGGCATCCCCTGAGCGGCGCTGACCATCTGCTGGCAATGGTGTCGGTGGGTCTTTGGGGCGCGTTCCTGGGGCGCCCTCTCATTTACCTGCTGCCGGTGGTCTTCCCAACGGTCATGGCAGTCGGCGCGGTACTCGGCATGGTCGGGTTGCCGGCACCATCGGTGGAGATCGGCATCGCGCTATCGGTTCTGGTGCTCGGGAGTTGCATCGCCCTGGCCATCAGGGCTCCCGTATGGGCCGCGGCCATCGTGGTGGCTGCCTTTGCGCTGTTCCATGGGTACGCCCATGGCAGGGAGCTGCCGTCGGCAGCCGATCCCGTCGCCTACAGCGCAGGTTTCGTCCTCGCGACCGGCCTGTTGCACGTTGCGGGCATCGGCATCGGCGCGCTGAATGCTTATCGCTGGGGTAGTATTGCGGTACGCCTGGTGGGCGGTCTTATCGCCGCTGCCGGCTTGTGGTTTCTCCAAGCGGCGGTGAGCGTGTGAGGGGCGGAGCACTTCCTCCAGCCCTGCTGCTGGCGGCGCTGGCTCTCGCGCTCGCTTTTGCCACGCCGCGCGTTCGGATCGTCAGCCTCATTGCGTTGGCCATCACGCTTGGCGCGCTGTCCCAACTGGAGCTTCCGCGCGGCTGGTTGGAGATCGCCTTTCTCGGGTGCTGGGCAACCACCGTGGTGAATGCCGCCACTGTGCACTTGCCCGGCGGTGTTGGGTGGCGTAGCGGGCTCGCCCTCTCGCTCAACTCGGGGGTGTGGGTCACCGCAGTGGTCCGGCTCGCCGGCTCGCCATCGGACCTGCCAAAGGCGTGCTTGATGTTGATCGTGCTGATACCCGCCGGCTGGCTGGTCGCTCGGCGGGCGCCAATCGCCGTCAAGGTCGGGTCGAGTTGGCTCATCGCCATCGCCATTCTGTGCGCCACGCTGCCGTTCCTCCCCGTTACACCGGGCTACTTGCCCGATCATCTCGAATAGAGCGCCGCCATGAACCTTGATCATCCCAAACGCTCCATTCGACGCCGACGCGCGCGCTTGGCGCTCGCAATCGTGCTGTGCTGCGGTGGCGCGCCGGTTAATGCCCATGACTTCTGGGTCCAGCCAAGCGCGTTTTGGCTGTCGCCCACGGCCATCACGACCATGACGCTGCAGGTAGGACACGGTCCTGCCCGCCAGCGTTCACCGATCACGCTTCGCCGCATCATACGATATGAAGCGTTTGCTCCAGATGGGTCCAGGGTCGATCTCAAAGAGCGATTGCAATTGGGCGCGCCGTCAGCAGATGGATCCTTCGTCTTGCAGAAGTCCGGTGCCCATGTAATCGTCTTCCAGACGGACGATCGCGCCCAAGTGCACCTCCCGTTCATCAGATTCAACGATTACATCAAGGCCGAAGGATTGACGCCGGCGATAGACCTACGGGTTCGGCTCAATCGGATGGACCGCGACGGATCGGAGAATTACAGCCGGTGCGCGAAGTCGATCGTGCAGGTGGGGGGCGCAGTTGAGGGTAACCAGTCGCAGGCCACCCGTATCTTAGGCTTGCCCCTCGAGATCGTACCGGATCGCAGCCCCTATGCGCTGCCACGATCCACCACGCTTCCCGTGCGCGTTCTTTATCTCGGGCGGCCGCTGGTGGGCGCGTTGGTGAAGCTGACGCGCTTGGAGGACGACGCCGTGCCGTTCGAGATGCACCGCACGGATCACGCGGGACGCGCCACCTTCGCCATGCCGTCCGGTGGGACTTGGTTGCTGAATGTCATTTGGACAAGGGTCCAGCCGAGCTCGGCCGAGACCGATTTCGACACGACGTTTTCCAGCCTGAGCTTCGGTTTTTCACCGAACCGGGCAGTTCGGGTTCCTTAGCCATGGCGGCTTGAGCCTCGGAAGCGCCAGCTGCCGTGTGCGAGCTACGTTGCTGCCAGCGCATGGTCACGAAAGACGTCGTTCATGGCTCCAAAATCCTCTGGTGGCCGGGTGCGGGCCAGATAGAGCTGAAACGGGTGCGAATAAGCATCGTGACGCCGCGGCCACCATACGCTTTGCACACCAGGGCTATGATAATACATGCGGACCATATTTTCCCAGCCGTGCCATTGAGCCGGCTCCAGAATCCCAGCCTCGCGCTGGTACCAGGCATTCTCCGCGAGCTTGAAATAGGAGAAAAGGAAGTAATGCGCGATGATCCGTTGCTCGCGGCTCGACGCGTTCCAATCCTGAGTTACAATCGCCAAGGCTTCGCCCAGGGCCGGCGCTTCCATCCCCGGAATATTGAGGCAGGCGATCGACGTGGAAAGCGAGTCGATGACCGCTAGTTTTTGAAAACGCACGCTTTGCCGAACCTGAAGTCCGACGAAGAACAGCGAACCCAGCACCCCGAGTGCCGCAATTACCTGGCCGAGGGAGGCAGCGTCTTGCAGCGACATTTTGGTCTCCTCGTCCAGGCCGTCTTGGCCTTTAGAATGTCAGCTCGCTCCTTCAGCCCGGCCCCGCTCGGCCAAGCGGCCGCTTATGTGGGTTCGGGCAATGCCGAACCCAGTTCGCCGCTCGGCCCGCCGGCGATCAGGCCCTTCATTTGGGCGCCGACATTGAACTCCTCGGTCTCATCGACTTTCTGGCGTCGCCCACCCGTGTAGTTCCACGCTGCTTCCGAGATGTAGTGGCTGCTGACAATGATGCCCTCGCTTGCGAGGAGGGGCTTCAAACCAAGCCAGTCGCCGCCCAACCCGATTGGCTCGCCAACTTGGTTCGGCGCCGAAGGAGGCCCGGCCGCCGACCCATCATCCTCGGCATCCGTAGAGATCCCAGTCGTACCAGCTGATTGTCCGCGAGCCGCTCCGGCAAACGCGACGGGCGCCTGAAACGTAAAAACGGTGATCATCTTTATTGCCCGGGTCACTCGCCCTCCGTCGGAGATCAAGACCTTCTTCAGGATGGGAGATCGTAGCGAATGTTGATAGGGCTATTGTTCCTTGGTATTGCTTCGAAAAGGTATCTGAGCTCCAATACGAAGGGTGTGATTGTGTACGTCGTTCGATCGACCCAATTCTTGAGATCGGGTTTTCGGTAAAAGAACGGAGTGAACGATAGCATTCAAAGTACGGTGATCCTCGCGCTCGCGGGGCTAGGCTGCCTGGTGGCGGTGAATTAGTTCAGTGGCCGCTAGATCGGTGGTCGGCACCGTCTCCGATACCAAGCCAGCGGATGATAAGCAGTTCCGTATTACACGTGTCACCCGGCCTATTGGCGAGTGACCATCAATCGGCTGCCCTTCAATATCTCTGGCCCGACGCGGGACCGGAGTTAGCGCGCGTTCTGACGTCCGGCCGCTTACCGGCACTGCCTGATCTTTTCGTGCGGCTGAGCCGGGCGCCGGTTGTGTCGATCGTCTCGATCCGTGGCCGGGCGTCGGGCGTCGGCAGCGAAGATCTCGGCTACAGCCACCGCGATCTGCCGAGCCAGGCCGGCCACGATGCCCCTTTCATGGCGCGCATCAAATCCGGCACTGAGGCCATAGGACGAAAGTATCAGTAACGATTGAAGAGGCGACGCGAAGAGCCAAGGGGGTAGGGCCCGCACCACCACCTTCGCCCTTCTCGTTCTGAGGCGCGGCACAGGACCCCTATTGAGGTAGGTTCTCGGCGTGCCAAGGCGTCGCCCGCGCCGGGTCAGAGACGGACCGAGACCAAAGGCCAACTTAAAACCCGTATCAGGGAAGCCACATTAAACCTGTCGGCGCGCGCCGTGGCGGCCCGGGAAGACTTTGAAAACTCTCTCAATAGGAGTCGCGGATGCCCCAAGTACGCGTTGAGGATGAAATCTATGAAATGCCCCCGCACAACGGCTTTATTGTCGCGCATTTTCTGACAGTCGCCGACATTGAACGCTCGGCACGATTCTATGAGATGGTCTTCGGAGGCCGCATCCTGAGCCTGGGCGATAGCAGTGGCGCGCCGGGATACATACAGATCGCCAACACGTGGCTCATCGTCAACATCGGGGGCGGCCCCACACCTGACAAACCGTCGGTGACGCTCGGTGTTCCCCGCGATCTTGATTCATTCAGCAGCTTCATGAACATCCGCGTTGCTGACATCCACGGCTGCTATGAACGCTGGCAAGCCCGGGGCGCTGAATTCATCACAGAGCCGATGGAAAAGTACGGCGAGACTCGCTGCTACATTCGCGATCCAGACGGCTACATCATCGAAGTGGGTCAGAGTAAGCCGGGTGTCGTTTACGGTTAGCCTTGGAAGGACGCACCAGTCCGCAAAGATCCGCTTTTCACTATAGATTGCTGGGCTGTACGGCGAGGGGTTTGTCGGCGCGGGGCCGAGCGGTCCGGAGCCCGGCGCGTAGTATTATCTATGTTACCCCACCGGGCTTTCTGAACCATTTCGGCGGCGGCACGGATGTCGCGTTGGAAACGGCAGATGGGCTGTGTTGCATGGCCGCGTCAGAGACGTCGCTGCGATGATAAGCCTGTCTCAAGCGATTATGGCCAACGGCAGAACATCACGATGGCGCTGGGGCTGAAGGCGGTGTTTCTGGTGACCACCATAGCCGGCTTAACTGGCCTGTGGCCCGCCACTCTGGCCGATACCGGCGCGACGGTGCTTGCGACGGCCAACGCCATGCGTTTGCTGAATTAGAACTGTACGCTATGGTCGCGCCCTTATATCTGGCATCGTTCAACTCGCCGGCGGCTGAGAGAAGCGTGCTCTCATCCCTTAGGAGAGCGCTATGGATCTACATCTTGACACGACAAGGAACGCGCTTTTGCAGCGCCTTGATCCCGCTGATCTGGACAGGCTGGAGCCGCGCTGAGGCTCGATGGGCTGAACATGCCAGGCGACTCTTTTAAAAGCTAACCGACAGAACCAGACGACGACATAATCGGCCACGTCATCGCACGAAAATAATCGTCTCAAGCTCCGTCTGCAGCGGTCCGCAATGGATGCCTTCCCGCTGTCGACCAACGGCAACGGTCGGGGCCGCGCTTTCCTTCCTGGGGTGGCGTGGGCCGCTTCGGATCCGAAATTGTGTCAATCGCCCGACGGGCCTGTTGCCGCGCCTTCCGCGAGCCGGAATGCATAACGATTGCGGATGTGGCTGTTGAAATGACGACCTTTTGCAAAGGCAGATTTGAACGCAGCAAAGGCCTCAACCGGCACGTCAAGAACTCGTAGTGTTTCCCGCTGGCCAGCCGCTTGACGACGTCAGGATAGAGCTGCCGGCGCTCCGGCCAGGTGTCGGGAATCGCCTCGGCTTGCAACTTCGTGCGGGGACGTTGATCAGTTCCATGACCTGAGGGTGCGGAACTTTTTCCGCCGGCCAGCCCGCGCAACATGCCGTAGCCGCAGCCTCATCGGCTTCCAACCAGACCGTGGCAGCGCGATCCTCGTCCTCGGTAGGCTTGTCGTCTTCTGGAAAGCCTTTGATATCCCAGCCTTCCAACGCGAACAGTCCTTCCACGCCTTGCAAAGCCGTAATGCCGGCGCGTGCAAACACCGTTTCGGCTGCCGCGATTGCACCTGGACGCTCGACGATACCTTTGACGTGGTTAACGTAGCTGACGCGATCGCGTCCGGCCCCTGGAGTGGCTGGCTCGCGCGCGGTACCGATTTCTTCTGGTTCTATGAAAATGGCAAACGCCTTCCGCTGCGTCTGGTCGCCGGAGAACTCATCGATCCTGCGACCGGTATGAAGGTGGCGTGCTTCAAAGCCCCCGACATCCTCGAGCGGCTGGCAAACCGCAGCCTTGTCCCGAATCTCCTGCTGATGTTTCTGGTTTTGTCGATCCTGCCCGGCGTGCGCGCGCTTGGAGGCAGCTATCAGCCGATCTACTACCCCCTGATGCGCTATGTCGTCNGTCGATCCTGCCCGGCGTGCGCGCGCTTGGAGGCAGCTATCAGCCGATCTACTACCCCCTGATGCGCTATGTCGTGTGCCGGGCGCTCGAGGCCGCAGGCGTGGATGAAGATCTTCGGCGGGCTCTCGCAACCGACGACGTACCGGGCGCTTGGGGACATCGGGTAATCGAATGTGATGATGATCCGCTCGAGCTATTCCTGAATGGCAGGAACGGCGCGATGAGCGATCTTATCGACCGTTTGGGCGACATTTCCTTCGCCGAGGCATGTGGAAGCATGAAGGGCTTCGTGTCAGACCCGTCGTGGCATGAACTTCACAGCCGGCTGCGGCAGGGGTTGGTCAAGCCGGCCGATGAGGAATGGGCTTTTTCCTGAAATGTTTTATGCGCTTCCAGCCCTGGGATGTATACGTCGGATGGCGAATGGCTGCTTCGCGCCTCATGTCGATCGTAGCGACCGGCTTCGCCGCTTCCTAAAAGGGGTCATCACAGGCGGGGCGCCGGAAGGCACTATGGCGCACTTAGCGATCAACCGCCCTGCTATAGCTCTTGCAGCCTCCAAAATGGCCTTCTGTAACCGTTCGTTCGCGAAGATGGTCGAAGGTACTGAAGAAACTGGGGCTGCCGTGGATGCGGAGAAGCAGTCACCTGATATTCGCGTTTCGTAGAATCTGGGTAGTAAAAGATGAAGGTCATCTCACCTAGTCTGGATCTAGTGTAATGGACACCGAGCTTCTCAAGCTTCTGCCGTTCGTCGACAATGGGAAAACCATCCCTGGCGATATGATGCTGCGGCTGCTGAATGGCGTACATGATCGTGCCGATGGCGAACCCCGGCGACTTGCAGCAAACGAGATTCTAAGCGGTGCCGGCGATTACCTGCCAAGGCGGGGTTATCTCTCCGACTTCATTTCTGGAAAGCTGCCACAGACAGAAGCGGTCGCGATCATCTCCAGCAGGAAGAAGTATCTGGAAAGGATGCGGTATCTACTGCCAAGCATCCTGAAAATCCTTGGAGTCCGCGAAGGGCGCAACCTCAACTCCATAATGCTGCGGATCGACGATTGCTGCCATGACTTTCCGATCGTAGCAAAATCAGCTCACGAGAAAAAAGTCAGGAAGGCAATTCGGACGGATATCGCCCAAATCAGAAATTTGGCGCAGGAACTGCGGGCTACCTTGGAGAAAGCGGAAACGCATATCAATCATGAGCTTGAGCAGCACGTCGCGATCCTGAGGGACGAGCAACAGGGGGTACCAAGCTCGGGTGTCGAGGTGCTCAACCAACAGCTTGATTGGCTGCGGGTCGCTGCCGACATCGCGCTCTATCGCGATGATGTTGGGGAAAATGGATTCTATGTCGGCGACAATAAGGCCAAGACGCATGTCGTTGAATGCGCATACGACATGGCGATCTGGTATGGGCGGCCAGCTTTCGTCACCACGCCGGGTTCGGATTTTTCGTTCTTATGTGCGCTGCTGTTTGAGCTTGCAGGCGGCGGGCAAGACGCCAGCCTAGCCGGCGCCATCAGTAAATTTGCCCGAAGCGCTCTTCGCAAAAAACTCGATTCCGATGCAGAAGAATCGCGGCAGGAAAACAGCGACGATTATTTGAAACCGCACGTGGAAGATAATTTCCTCCACGTCACAAGGAGGATCGAGGAGCTGACGGGCGAAGCTCGCTTCTGGAAGGCGATGATGGAAAGCCGCGCGTGGGATGATGCCGCCAAGTATCATCTCAGCCGGAGGCTCCTCGCTGTTTTGGAAGACATCCAGGACGCCAATCAGCGCCATGGCCCACACCGGGTCTGGAGCGATCCGATCGACGAAGTTGAGCTTGCGCGCTTTGTCCTCCAAGAGCGCGAAAGGGAAGCAGCGCTGCTCCAATTGGAAATTGAGACCGGCAGGAAGCAGCGGTCGGTTGATCTCATTTTGGCCAAAGGGCAAAAACGGGATCAACACGGCGGCGGAAAGCCGCGGTAGAGAAAGTCCATGTTCGGCACGCCGAGCACATCACGCAGCGTAGCTCAACGGATAGAGTTCCCGCTTTCTACTGCCGTCGCAAACGCGGCGACAGGGCGGGAAGATGCAGGTTCAAGTCCTGCCGCTGCGTCGATCACCGCGCGGAAAGCGCAAAGTGGTTGGCTACTTGAGCTCTTGCTGAATGTCTTGCTCAGATGTTCTGGAGTCATCGCGCTGATCGTGTCCAGAATGATCGATTTTATTAAGCCCAGGATGCGACTGCAGGTCAGACGAAACGCCCGAAGTGCGGAAACCCTGTCGGTGCCGTGACAGCGACGCTATCGAATTTTGTGATGCGCAGGTGGGTTTCACGATGTGTGTCCGAAACGAACTTGTAACATAAGCCGGTCGTATGTCGCTTCTCCATGGGCCAGCATTTCAGCTTAAGGCCATCCAAGATCAGGTGCGTTCTCATGGCTCGCGCATATAGAGTGCGCACCAATGACCCTCTTTCCTTTCCGCTCGCATCCGAACCCGACGCTGTTGGCGGCTCTCGCCCGCCGGGAAACGACGCCGCTCTATACAGCAGTCGACATGAATCCAAAACCAACTTTCGTTTCGCGTCAACACTCGACCAACGCTATCTGATACTGAGTGCGCATCGGTGGAAGCACCGTGACGCGACGTAGTTCAACGGAAGAACACTCCGCTTCTACTCGGCTGGCGGCGCCGGTCGGGGGTGGTGAGGCTGTAGGTTCGAATCCTACCGTCGCGTACGATATCGGATACTGAGGATGCCGGCCCTGCCGAGTGTGAATGGCGCCAAAATAATCAAGCATTACGCGCTAGGCGACGAGACCTGCCGAGCGCAATTTCAGCTTTCACAAGCCGATTGTGCATTTCCTCCAGGTCCTCGAAAGCGGGTCCGTGGGCGCGCATCATCTGTGAACCCCAGACTAAGTGGGGACCGTTTTCAAGAAGCGTTCGTTGTAGTCTTTCCAGGACATCGGCTCTGCGTTCGAGCAGCTCGCGTCGGGAGAAGACATCCCAGTCGCGGGACTCGACGATCTCCTCCCAGAATGTGAACTCACTCTTCAGCTTTGCGGTCCGCTCTTTGACGGCCGCGAAGTTATCCGTCTCGTACGCACGCATTCCTTCGTCGCTGTTATCCCACCGGAATGACTGTTCTTCCTCGAGAATCTCTTTCCGGCTCGCGCTCTTCGCAAACCTGTTGATCGCTCCCGCGAGTCCGACGTCATATTCACTACTGGCGATCTCATACAGGAGGCTGCATGCTGTCGCAAAATCCGAACCTGGCGTGGTGACGAAAGCAGGTGCGTTCTGCCAAAGTGAAATCTGGTAGATACACTCGACAGCCTGAAATTTTGGCCTGTTGTCCGTGACAATGAAACCACTGCTCCCGACGCGCTCACGGTACAGCACTATCTCTGTGACTACAGATAGCCGCTTCAGATCGGCCAGGAATGGCTCAAAGGAGTCCCCAAAGCGATCGAGTTCGGGCACCCGAGCATTAGCTGTCTTGTGGTGATTGAACTCAATGTCGAGGTGATGTCCGAGCTCGTCGAGCCGCACGGCAAGGTCCGAGACTGCACGTAAAACGCGCTGAAGGCCCGTGGCGATCTCTTTGCGAGCTCTTTTCTCGTGAGGCGTCGCCTTGATGGCAGGAAAATCCCTGCAAAAGTCATCGATCCGGCGAAGAACAGACTCCAGACTTCCGCTGTCTTTCACATCAAAAAAAGACAAGAGAACTGGAATCAGAGAAGCAGCTCGCGTGAGGTAAGCCTTTCGGTGGCGAATTGCCTCTAGGGCCTCATCATCTGTCCCCCGGGCAGAGATAAACCAGGACAGTTCAAGCGGGTGCAGATAGACGCCTGCCTCGGACATGATCTCCTCGGCGGCATGACGATACTCCGAATCGTCTCGGGCACACGCGGCCGTATTGAAAGCCTCGATCATCAAGTCAATCGGGATCGGCAAGTGAGATTTAATGTATGGGGCCAGCCTCGAGAGCATCATCCTTCCGGCATACGTGAAATTCGTTAGAGTTCGTGAAAACCTATGTCGATTCCTCGTACCGACCCAATTGAACGACAACGTACGATTAAGTTCAATGGCTCCAGCAGCACAATCGTCCGGCTGCGGGAAACCGCGTCAGACCGAAAGTTACTCCAGCGCCTGCTTTTCGAGGTCCGATGCCCAAAGCGGATAGTCCGCTGGCGGCCCCAAAGGCTGCCGGGCGGCAATGCGCCTCATTCGGTCCGAACCGAACCACAATCTTCCCGAAAGCGGACATAGCTGACGGCAGTCCCCCGAGGTTTCAATGATCTTTATCAGCCTTTGCGGCTGAGTCCTCCCGCTGCTTGAGCTGCTTCTTGCGAAGCTGGCGTCCCTCTTCGAGGAACTCAAACGGAAGTGCGTCCAACACCTCCCTCAGATTCGCGGGGTCGTCACGAGCCCAGAGATAGAACGGATCGACCAGCTCGAGAATCGTCGAAACCTTCGCCCACTGAAGCGGCTTTGGGGACGATAACAAAAGATCACGGTGAGCGATCGCTGCCGCTTCGAGGCGGCGTTGACGAAGCGCCGTGCGGGCGGCTTGCTGTACAGTGGGCGAGGCGTCACTCGCCAGTTGCTGAAGCCAGGGTAGTGGGACGCCAGGGGGAACCGCAGCGGCCAAGCCTGCCGCTATTTTGCGGTCACTTGCGCGCGCGGCGCTCGCGAGAGGGGTCACGAGAGCGGCCAGAGCATCGCCTCCCAAATGCACGCGCAGCCGGCGTTCGACTTGGAGGCGCAGCGAAGGCTTTGCATGTCGATAGCGCTCAAGTAGCTCGGGGCCAGCCCGCGCTGGGTCGATTTCAAGCATGAGATCGGCCGCTGTCGCGACCGCATGACGGCTGAGTAGTCGCTGTGCGGCGAAATAGGCCTCGTCGGGCTCTTCCTCCCGCAGATAGTCGATGGCCGTGATCGCATTCCCGCGGTCGAAGCCAGAATAGCGATAGCTCGCGCGCACCAGTTCCTCTTGCGCCCAGCTGTCGCCGGCAGCGGCGAGCAGCCGCAGCTGACCACCATCCACCACCAGATGACCATTCGCTCGCGATCGTCGAAGATACTCCACCACCGCAGCTTTCCCGGCGGCATGATCGAGAAGTGCCGTCAGATACCTCCTCGGCGACGTAGAGGCGCTGCCGAGGTCTCGGCCCGAAAGCCAGTCAATCACGGTTTGCCTCGCTTCATCGTCGCCGGCCTCGGCCAAATACGTCGCGACGAACTGCGCTTCCTCGTCGATCTTGTCCGCAAGCATCTTGCGCGCAAGCGGGAGTAGCTCGGGGCTGTAAAAGCGAAGCGCGCGGAAGGAGGCCAGAATCCTGTGCCGAACGTGGTCGGTTGTCGCTGGTGCTACATAAATTGGGACCAGTGGGAGTGCGTCCTCGGCGTCCTCGAGGAAGCCCGTGAGGGCTGCAGCCATGTCGCGCGACTGTGGACCCCCCGCTGCGAGTAGATCAGCAATGCGAGTGCGCAAACCCGACATGTCGCGATGGATCGAGCCGCGCATTTCTGCCGCGTTCACGTAGATCGGAGTACCGGCACGAACCATCGCCTCGAGCTGTGGGTCGCAGCAGTGCACCGCCAGCGCTTCCATTCGCACGACTTGGTCGAAGGATTGGGTGTCGGGATCAGCGGGCGACTCTGCGAGCGCGGCCGCAACCCGGTCATCGCTAGACCAGCGTGCAGCGATGAAGCCGTCCTGACGACCGAAAACGTTCGGCCTAGCTAGCTCCGCAAGGACCAACCCGTCGTAACCGTCCCCCGCGATCATTGCGAGAATCCGCTCGCACTCGTTGCCCGTGATATCGCGTGTCATCGACGTGCGCCCCCTTCGGGCGGCGGCGAACCGCACGAGCTGCGCCTCCAGCTCTGTGCCGGCGCGATTACGCAACGCCTCGAACTGCCAACGCTCGCAAAGGCGCGGCAGAAAGCTCAACGGGTGGTGAAGCCGCCCTTCTAGACCGTCGGGGTGGGTGTTGTTGTCATTGAAGACCCGCAGCTTCTCGGTAAAGGCGTCGAGCACCTCGTCAAGCGTCCGTGCATCCATCGCTTCAGGATTCAAGCTGTAATAGAGGATAATGTTCGTGAGCGGATCATCGCTGGTGGCGGCGCGCGCGCGGATCGCGGTAGCAAGCCCATCAGGGTCCGCCGCGGCGAGCTCATCGAACCACCAGTTAGCAGCCCTCCAACCGTAATCGTCGCTGCCCTCCGCGATCTGGCGAATTGCGTCTTGAGGTGCGAGGCGGGCGCGGCTTCGTAAGACGCGATCTTGCGTCCAGTCTTCCGAGTCCGGGATAGCATCCAGCACAGGGGTGAGTGACGATTCGCGAAAATAGCCGATTGCTTCGATGAGCGCGGTGCTCGGAGTCGGCATCAGCGCTACGATCCGATCACGATGCCGCTCCCAGATTTCCGCCGCCAGGTCGCTGTCGACGGTTTTCTCATCCTTGAGCATCCAGACCAATTGATTGATCGCGATGACGTTCGTCTCGGTAGCAAGCTTGGCGTCGAGCCAACCGGGTTTCGCGCTGATAGCGAGGTGAAGCGCATCCGAACTCAACTGCTGCCGGAACATAGCAGGCGCGCGCGCATCGACGTCTCTGCCAGCTCTGACCTGATCGTAGGCGGTCGCGCGGGAGAGATGTTCATTCCAGATCGCGTCGAGTGCGGCGGGCGCGGGAACCAGGCGGGCCGCACGTAAGCCCATATCCACCTTGCGCTCGACCTCCGCGGCGACTAGGCGGGCGATCAGTTCCCCGAACGGCCAAGGATCAGACACCGCGACAGCCGCAAGGGCGAACGGGATGTTCCGTGGGATGTCCCGGTCCCGCTCTTCATCGAACGCACCGGACGCAACAATCTCCAGCGCAGGCAGAATCTCGGCTCCGAGACTGCCGAACCCGTTTCGCCACTGATCCTCTGCGCGGGAATCCTGAGGAAGCCGCGCAACATGTTCCCAGATGAGGTGGGCAACGAATTCGGGTTCACATTCGCGCGCGAGCAGCCACAGCGCGTCGAAATAGACATAGCCCAAACGCGAACCGATCGGCTCCTTCTTCTTTGTCTGGAGCCCATTGATCGAGGCGAAAAGCGCTTCAGCCTGCGCGGGTGAAAGCTCATCCTCCTGGATCTTGTCCGCCAGCGACTCTGCGATCGCCCAATTAAGCATCCGGTCTGATGCAAACAGGATGCGGTCGGGCACGGGCCGGCGAAGCAGGCCGACCTGCTCAAGCCTCAACACCGCCTGATCATCGAGGTTCACCGCGCGCAAGTCGGCGATGCGCCATGGATAGTGGCTCTTCCCGGTCAGCAACTGAGCCGCGAGCGACCGCAAGGCATATTTGTCGCTTGGATGGTCGGACTGTTCGCGCGCCTGAAGGCTCGCATACTCCCAGTAAGCACTGAAGAGCTCATATTCGGAAACGCCGGCCCAGGATACGCGCTTCGGGAGCTGCACAAAGATGCTCGCATGGACCGGCTTCAAGAGCAACTCGAAGACGTCGTCCGGCATCGTCTCCAACGACTCGGCACGGCCGTGATGCTTCAGGAAGCGATGCAGATCCGCACTACGGAAGTTGCCGATATCGATGACCTGAACACCCTGGCGGATCGACTGGATCACGTAGGTGATGCGCGGCTGGGCGGAAACTACGACGCGCACACCATATTCGTCCCACTTCGATCGGGCGAGTCGCTGCGCGAACTCACGATCCTGCACGTCATCAATATAGACAGTTAGCCAGATGCCGTCGTCGTTGCGGAACGCGTCTCCCAGGTTCTTCGCCATGACCGCGATCGTCCCGCGCTCTGAATGTGCTGGTTGCCAAATACGTTCGCTGATGCCGTCGGCGACCTCTTCGATCTTCTTGGGCGAGCGCATCACGATCGCGAGCTCCCCGCTCGCGATCTGGTTGAACGCTAGCTGGGCGAGCGTCCAGGTTTTTCCCTGCCCGGATTCCCCGGAAAGGGTCGCGAAGGTGGAGGTCACCATCGGAAGTGCTCGACGCGCTTGTTGCTCTGGCACGTAGCCGATGAGATCGGCATCCTTGTCGACATGACGGGCGAGAAGTGTTGGCAACGACTGGATATGGGCGAGTAGGCGATGGGCCTGCGGATTGATCAGCGCGAGTAGCTCCGCAGGTGTCAACTTCGCGCCATCCGTCGAGAGCGTCATCAACTGCCCGACAAGCTGAAAGCGCTTGTCGCTGGCGACCTCGCCTGGCTTGAGCAGGGGCGTCAGCGCCTTGTCGATTCCATTCTGAGTGGCCTCGGCTGCGATGATCTCGATCTCAAATCGGTCGAGCAGATGCTGCAGCTCGGCACTTATAGTGGTGAGACCGGCGGACTCTGCCAGGCGCTGCTTGAACGCGGCCGTTGTGAGACGAGCATTGCCCCAGCGATGCCGGCGGTGAGAGTTTGGATCTCGCGAGGCGAGGTAGGATTGGAGCGGCGCAAGCCCCTCTGCGTTATTCGTCACGAAACGGAATTGCTGGTCGGCGTTCAGTCGAACTGCCTTGAGCAGGTCCGGAAAGACTTTCGCGGCGATCTCACCACTTGTCCATTTGCGGCGGCTGGCGCGCATCTTCACCTGCTCGACGATGTCTCGCGGACCGCCAACGACCTGATGGTCGCCACCGTCAACTGGCTCGAGGTGAAGGACCATCTGAGTGCCGTCGCTAAGCGGCGACAAAGTCAGGCTCATGTCCAGACCAAGTTTGATGCTCCGCAGGATCTGGAGAAGGAAACCTGCGATCGCCTGGCGTCCGGCTGTTTCAGAGTCCAGGTTGATGCCGATCAATGCTCTAGTTGACGACACGAACTTATCCATACCTCCTCCTTCGAGAGTCGGTGCGACGTCTTCTGGCCCTCGTGATAGCATGAATCAGGCAGGGGAAATTTGGACAGGTCTTTGGCTCCCGCGTTTCGTACGCGATGCTCGATAGTTGACGCCCGGATCCAGGCTCGATAGCGCAATTCAATCTTCGCTAGCCGGCGGGTGTTTCCGTGCGGGGTGCCACTGTGGCCGGCGGTCTGAAACGGCTTGTTGAAATCACATCACGTGCCGGCAAACCAAGGCTCTAACTGGAGTGCCGTCCGCAGATTTGTCTTTACTACCTCGGGCGCGCGCCAGATGTATGTAGCCGCCATAGCCTTGCCCTCGGGAGACAACGATTGCAGGTGAGCCATGGCGTTTGGAATAGAGAAATCCCTGTGTGTAACTTTCTTGAAATTGCTAGCCAGCCCCGTCCAAACTACGACGTCAAACCCTTTGTCGGCACCCCAAGGAGCGACCGTCTCCGGAACTTGCGGACTACAAGTCCGGCTTCCGTTAGCGAAATGATAGCCGATCCATGACAGGATAGTGCTTTCCCGGCAGCGCAGATCCGCCACAGCGTCATCCGGATTTTTCCTTGAGCTGACAGCATAACTAGTCTCGCAGGCTGTGCCGTGTTCGTTGTCGACTACCAGCGTTAGCGCGCCTTTCCGGCTTTCGGAAATACGAGAGAATTCTAGTTGCAGAACTGGGCCACCTGGCAGCCACCCGTCATGGTGCGCGTCGAATTCCAGGTGCTTGTCCCATATGAGCGAACCCCATCCCAGTATAGCGATCTTCGGCTCCTGTTTTATTTCGGTCATGTGGGCACCGGTTCTGACTTGGGTTGGGTACTGAGTTCTGGTTGCCTCGGTTCAGCGTATGTCTGGTGGGTAACCTACAACGGTCTGGGGGCCTTCCCTGAGGATAAGTGAGCCACGAGAGGGGTTGTGCACGCAAGTCGGATCGAACGCTTTCATTGTATTAAATCTATGACTAGACTGTGGTCAACAAACATACAAAAGCGCGAATGCGAACAAGTACTCCGGGGGGGCTGATGTGGTCGGATAACGAAACTGATCGTGACTTTCTTAATTTTCGTTATGTCGCCGACATCGCGGCTGAGATGATTGCACAGGCCGATGGTCGGCCACTTTCGCTCGGCGTGTCTGGGAGCTGGGGCGTCGGCAAATCGTCGATGATGAAGCTGCTTGCGCAATCCCTCCGGGAGAAAAGCAACGACAAATTCCTATTCGTCGAATTCAACGCGTGGCTCTATCAAGGCTTTGACGATACCAGAGCTGCTCTAATGGAAATTATCGCCCGCGCGATCCTGGCGCGGGCCGAGGAGCAGAAAGGTACTGTCGGCAAGGCGGTCGAAAAGGCGAAGGGCCTGCTTGCCCGCGTAAATTGGTTCCGCCTTGCCAGTGTAAGCGCAACCACAGTGGCGTCTCTCGCGGTAGGCCTGCCGCCGATTGGGCTGCTGGCGGAAGGACTTTCTGCTTTCAAAGGGCTTTTCGATGGCTCAGCAGGTCAGAAAGACATCGATCAAGCCGCTGACGTGGCGTTAAAGGCCGCAGAAGGCGGAAAGGGTTTGATGGGTCCGGCGGTCGTTCCCGCAGGTCCGACACCTCCGCAGGCCATTCATGATTTTCGCGATGCCTTGGAGGACACGCTTCGCGAGCTGGATGTAACCCTGGTGGTTCTGATCGACGATCTCGATCGCTGTCTTCCGCCTGCCGCGATTGCGACGCTTGAGGCGATGCGACTCTTTCTATTCTTGAAGAAGACAGCGTTTGTCATCGCAGCCGATGACGCTGTCATCCGCGAGGCCGTGCGCGCGCATTTCAAAGGCATGACGCTGAATGATGACCTAGTCACTAATTACTTCGACAAGCTGATCCAGGTGCCAATTCGCGTCCCACCCCTCGGGACGCAGGACGTCCGCGCATATCTCATGATGCTCTTCGTCGAGAACAGCACGCTGCCGCAAACAGAAAACGACAAGGTTCGCACTGCAATTAGTGAACGCCTTGGCGAAACATGGACCGGCAAGCGGGTCGATCGCGCATTCGTGGCCTCTCAGATTTCCGGGGCCACGCCTATCCTGTCGGCCCAACTGGATTTGGCAGACCGCATCGCTCCGATTCTAACGACTTCGTCGAAGATTGCGGGTAATCCTCGCCTGATAAAGCGTTTTCTGAACACACTATCCATTCGCATGTCGATGGCTCGTGCCCAGAAGGTCAGCGTGGACGAGACGGCCTTGGCGAAGATGTTGTTGTTCGAGCGCTGCGGATCGGAAAAGGCATATGCCGAGCTCCTTGCCGCCATCAACGAGAGCAGCGATGGAAAGCCGGTCTTTCTGGCACCTTGGGAGGAAGCTGCCCGCAAGAATGCGGAAATCCCGAAGCTCGAAGGGGATTGGAATAGCGAGTTCGTACGCGAGTGGCTGGCGCTGCAGCCGCCGCTTGCAGATCTGAATCTGCAAGGCGTGGTCTATGTAAGCAGAGAGCACACGCCGATCATCACAGCAGCCGACAGGCTTTCGTCGGAAGGCGCAGAACTTCTTGAGGCTGTCGTAAAGCTCAACGCGGAGAGCGCGGCTGTCGGCACGAAACTGAAGGCTCTTCCTGCGCAAGAGCTTGGGATCATTACCGAGCGCATTCTCGGGCGGTCCAGAACGCTCAATACATGGGGCACACCGAACGAGTTGTTCGGATTGCTGACGCTTGCCCAAGCGACCGGCGAACATGTCCAGACGATCACAAGATTTCTCGCTGGGCTACCTGGCCCGCAACTTACGGCGGCGATTGTGCCTCTGCTTGCCGATAAGCCATGGGCAACGTCCGTCTTGAGCGGCTGGGCAAGCAAAGCCGATATCAAGGACCCTGTGAAAAGAGCCATCGCCGCGGCGTCGAAGAAAGCGGGGAAATAATGGGCACCTCCACGTCTAGCCGTGGGCCGGGTAAAGATGTCCCACTAGTTCCCGAGTGGGTTCCGGCAGCGCCCGGGCAACCGCAGCCGCCGCANGCCGCAACCCCAGCCGCCGCAACCGACTCCCGCCGTTCCCGGAGTGCCCGGTCAACCATCGCCGCCTGCGCCGCCGCCTCCACCACCTGAACCTCCACAGCCTCCGCCGTTGCCGCCACCCGTTCCGAAAGCGCCGCCGCGGCGATTCCAGCAGGCGCGCACCAATCTTGGGCGCTTCGCCCGTAGCGGCTCGCAGGATGACCTCAGGCGTGGCCTTGGTCATTATTCCCGTAGCGGTCTCGGCGGATCATCCACGGCCGCGCGGCGTATGGGCGGAACGGCCCAGAGAGCAGGCGGGCTCTTTGGCGTGCTCGACGCGCTCCGGACAGGAACGCCAATCCCGCCAGGAGTGGCGGTGGACCCGGCACAACTCGTAGGCAAATCGCAGAGCGAAATCGCAGATATTATTGCCAGCGCACTTGCTCCCGTCGACGGAACTCAAGATGGCGAGGCAGCGCGCGATTCAGTGTCCCGATCGCTCTCTGAGTTGCTCGACACAGATCCTAACGCCGAACTCACAAATCTGAATGCGGCGCAGATCGATGCGGTGGTTGAGGGCTATATCGCGCACGATCTTGCTCATCGTATCGAACTCGATGTCGGAAAGGCGGTCCTCGACAAGGCGGATTCCTATTCGGAAGGCGTCGAACGGCTGCAGGAGATGAAGTCTTATGTGCGTCAGGAGGTAGCCCGTGCTTTCAGGGCGCAGCGAGCCGCGCAGCCAATGAACAGACAGAATGCGACGGCGATGTCCAATGCGATCCTGCGCGGCACATTCGAAATTTTCGAGAGCTACCTATGACAACAGTTGGTTGCGCTCCAGCCGGGACGCCATTGCCGCTCGGCATTGATACCCCCTTCGTCCTGTACGGCCATCGACCCTCGCCAAATATCGGAGCTGTCGGAGCAACAATCCCGCCGGTAGTACGAGCGCTCGGTCTGAGTCCTGCGGCACGCGCCTGGGATTTCTTGTCGATCGCGCTTTCCGTGATCGCCGCAGACGAAAGCACAACCCGAACGACAAGCGCTGATGGATGGACACGTCAGATCAAGCTAACGGTTGCTGTGATCGATCCACATTTTTGGAACACTGCCGCGCCGCGACTTGAGGAAGCTCTTCGCTTCTTGACCGCCGACATTTGGAAGCTGGAATTCATCGAAGGAGGATACCTCCCGGGGCCGCCCAATCCGATCAAAGTCCGTAACGAAGATGTCGTCTGCTTGCTGTCCGGTGGCATGGACAGCCTAATCGGTGCGATCGATCTTGTGGCGGCAGGTCACGTGCCTTTCTTGGTCAGCCAGATTGCCAAGGGCGACAAGCACGACCAACGCGCCTTCGCTCAGCGGATTGCCAAGCAGGCGATGCACCTGCAAGTAAATCACAACGCCTCACCACCGGGGCCGTCGGAAAGATCGCAACGCGCACGATCTATGATGTTTTTCGGTATAGGGATTCTCGCCGCAACATGCCTCCAAAGCTACGGGAAGGGCGCGGCTGTTGAGCTTTTCGTCCCCGAGAACGGGTTTATCAGCCTCAACGTGCCGCTAACGCCGATGCGTCTTGGTTCGCTGAGCACACGCACGACCCATCCGTTCTACCTCGCGAAGATTCAAGAGGTACTCAATGCCGCAGGGCTGAACGTGAAGCTGGTCAATCCGTACCAATACAAGACGAAAGGGGAGATGCTCGCCGATTGCAAGAACCAGCCGCTTCTGCAGCAACTCATCGGATCTTCCACCAGCTGCGGCCGCTATGCCCGCACCGGCTTCCGTCAGTGCGGTCGCTGTGTGCCATGTTTGGTAAGGCGCTCGCAGCGCTGGCGGTCTTAACTTCAGTCTTGGTCATGGTGGCGTTCCTTCGCGGGAATCAGGTGACGTGAACAATCACCAGCCTGCCATGACCGCCCCCTCTCAGCGAATTTGCAGAACTCTCAGCACACTACCAAGGGGCCGGAAGTTGGTGTCTGCAACGGGTCACCTAAACCGAAGTATTTGTCTTCAATTCGCACACCAGGATGGCTTCAGATTTGGGCAAATCGCACGAAACGGTGCGTTCGCCGCCGCTAGCGCCGTTTGGCCAGGCGCACGCCAGCACCGCCGCCGTTCTCCGGAATAAATTCTATACCGGCAGCTTCGAGCGCTTCACGAATGGCACCGAGGTTGTTGCGATGTGGGACGCGCAATCCTCGTTCGAAATCCACAACCGTAGCGCGCGAAACACTTGCAGATTCTGCTAGTTCAGCTTGGCTCCAGCCTAGCATCGCTCTGGCGCCTCTGCATTGCTCCACGGAAATTTGGCTCATCAGTTAAAATCAGACTTTTTGGTTGACTTTGGAGCGAATGTCAGCTTAAATGACGGACGTTAGACAATTTGCAATCTGGTTGACGGACGGATGGTGCAGCATCTGCCCAGGCCAACCACAACCAAACTTCAGCGAGCTCGGATCATGGCTGATTCCGACAATATCACGACTTTGCCTCTCGTCACCCGCAGGAGGGGACTTGTGGAGATTGCAATTGCGAGAAACCCTATCTTTCCGCGAACGGGACATTCAAACCTGAGGATCTAAGAGCCGAACACCTTCACCCTTTTGACCAGCGGACAAGAATTCGACGCCCGCCTTTATCAGGGCCGCCTCGATGGCCTGCAAAGTGCTGATCCGAGAATCTACTTTGCCGTTTTCCAACCGGGCCAGCGCATTCAGCGACACAATTGCCTTGTCAGCAAGCTCCTGCTGCGACCAACCAAGCAAGGCTCGTGCGGCTCGAATCTGTCGTGGACTGACCATGAGTCCACAATCGGCAGGCAGATTTTCTTTGCCACCTATAGGGTTATTTTGCACCCAATAAGGTATATTAAACGGCGATTCGACCTGTAGATAACATCGGTGCGAAGAGCCCGGAGCGTACGCGACAGACTCTCTATCTGCTGACTAGTGGAGGATCGAAAGGCCTTGTTGAAACCGCAACGCTCCGTTCTCCTTCGGACGGGGCCGAAGCCAAAGATCGAGAGTGACCCTCATCCCGCCGACCAGCATGTCGGCAGGCAGATTGCGACGATTCGCGTCCAATCGGACGTCTCCCAAGCCCAACTTGCCCGGTCCATCGGCATCAGTTTCCAGCAGCTCCAGAAATACGAGAACGCGAGGAACCGCGTGAGCGCGTCGATGCTCTACGAGATCGCTACGTCGCTAGACGTTCCCGTCAGCCGCTTCTTCGACGGCCTGCCGGGAAACGATGAGACCTGCATCGAGGCGCGGCCCCTGCCGGTCGATGAGCGCCTGGATTTCATTGCCAGCGCGGAAGGGCGGCGCCTGATCGAGGGGCTTGTGCACCTTCCGCCGCGTGTGCGCGGTCGCGTCTCGTCCCTGATCGCAGCGTTAGGAGAAGAACTGGCCCTGCTAGACACAAAGGCGGATAGCGAGACGCCCGGCGAATCCCCGCCGGCCGAATGCAGGACCTTCTGACGACAGGTCGGGTCCGTCAGCCGAATTTTTGGGCAGCGGGCAGGGCGATGCGGCCGCAAGCCGAGGACATTTCGATTTCGACGCCGAACGCCCGCGAGCGGGTCGCGAATCCTTCGAGGATCTCTCGCGCCGCGCTTCCAGTGACGGCGACGGGTACCAATCTGCCCGTTGCCGATCCGAGAGACTGAGCTTCCGCGCCGATCGCAACGGGCAGGAGGTCTATTTCTGCGAGGTTTCCGCCCGCATCATAGCGGCAGGCGGCGACGATGCTTTGCCAGACTTCCGGTGGATCCCATTCGGTTTCGCCGGGATGCACGTGGAATAGGAAATTTCCGAGGCCGTAGAAGATCGGCGAGCCATTGTAGATTTCCACGGCCTGCAGCACCGGCGCGCCGTGGCTGACGAAGAGGTTGGCGCCGGCGTCTATGCACATCCTGGCAAAGGTCTGCACCCAGCGCGGCACGTCCTGCCAACCTGGTTCCCAATGATGGTGATGCAGATAGGCGATGACGAAATCGCCTTGTGCCGCGGCATGCCGGATGGCGGACAGGTGGACACTCGCGCTTCGCTGATCGACTTCGATCAGACGGCCGAAATCTGCGGCTTGCGTGAACACCGTGCCGTAGAAATTGATCTCCGTGCCGGCCGACACCGCCACCGGGTCCTCCGGTTGCGCATAATTGGCCAGTTCAAAGGGGGAGCTTTGCAAATGCGCGCCCAGCCTTGCCAGTCTGCTGAAATGCCCGTCCGGCACCCCCATCTTGCGAACGGTGTTCAGACGATTGACGCCGGGCCGAGCCGGCCGGAAGGCCGTGCGGTCTTCGGCATACATGTTGGTCGGGCCGGGGCCTGCATCCATCGCCAGAAGCGCGACCTCGCACGCGCCCAGCCGGTGGCGGCCCGGTTTCCTCGCGTCCGTCTCGTTGGCTCCGATGCCGGCATGCAGGAAACCGCGCGCTTCCACCTCTTCCAGCGTCGAGAGGATGCCGCCAGCTCCGAGATCGAAGGCGTGGTTGTTTGCGAGCGCAAGCGCGTTGAAACCGATCGCTTGCAATGCGTCGAGCACTTCAGCCCTGGAATATCCGAAGTATTTGCCCTTGGTCGGCCACCCGCCGTGCTTGCCGAGGATCGTCGACTCGAAGTTGGTGAAGACGACGTCGCCTTGGCGCAGAAAGTCCGTAACCGCGATGAAGCGTTCGTCTTTGAGGTCACGGATGTCGTGCTTGATCAGGGATTGGCCGGTAACGACCGCGCAGAACTGGTCTTTCATGGAACTCGCCTTGAAGGAGGGGAGGGCGCCAGCGTTCAAGCTGGCGCCACGTCAATGTCGAAGTCGGTTGCCGCCTATTGCGAGATGGCCGGCGAGATATCGCTCTTGAACCATTTCAGGCTCAGCCCCTTGATCGTCCCATCCTTGGTGGCCGCGTCGATCGCCGCGTTGAACTTGGCGAGAAGGTCGGTATCGTCCTTGCGCATGCCGGCGCCGACGCCTGGTCCCCAGAGCCCGCCTTTCAGTTCAGGGCCGAAAAACACCACATCCGAGCCGGAAGGCGTCTCCAGAAAATCCCGCCAGGTGAAATAGTCGGCCAGACCGCCGTCGATGCGACCTGCGGCAAGATCGAGCTTCATGTTGTCCTGGCTGTCATAACTGCGAATGGTCACGACATCGCCCAGCATTTCCTTCACGACTGCTTCCGAATTTGACGAGCGCAAGGCCCCGATCGCCCTGCCGGCGAGTGTCGATCTGAGGCGTTCGATTGTCGCCTTTTCCTTGTCGCCGATGCTCGAGAGGTTGACCTTCTGCTTGATGTCGCCAGGATCGAGACCCAGGTCCTTGCGCACAACGAACTGGTTGAAGCCGGTGGCGTAGGGAACTGAGAACGCGATCTTCTGCTTGCGTTTTTCCGTGATCGCCATGCCAGACATGATCACGTCGAACTTGCCGACAAGCAGTGCCGGGATGATCCCGTCCCAATCCTGCGGGACAAAGGTACATTTGATCTCGATGCGACGACACAGCTCCTGTCCGACATCGATATCGTAGCCGTAAAGTTGACCGTTCGCGTCGGTAGAGTCCCAAGGCGGCGAAGCACCTTCGGAGGCGATCGAAATGACGCGCTGGCTTTGCGCGCCGGCCGGGAATACCGACATCAGGGACGCGATAGAAACGGCAATAGCTACGGGTATGCGCATGATGCACCTCTTCGTTGGTTTGGATGGGAAGGGCAGTTCAAAAGCCGCGGCGTCAGGGCAGGGGTGGCATCGTGATCTCGTGATCAGGCAAGGCCGGGCGCAAGCGCTGCTTTCGTCGATGCACCGGATGGCCGTCGGTCGAAAGCCATCGCTCCAGAAGCTGGATCGCTTTTACGGCGATCGAGGTGAGCGATAGGTAGATCGCTCCGGCGACGATGAAGATCTCGTACGGCGCGAACGTGGTCGACACCATCTGTCTCGCCATGCCGGTGATCTCGAGCAGCGTTACGGTGCTCGCAAGGGACGAACCCTTGATCATCCCGACGATCTCGTTGCCGTAGGCCGGGAGCGATATCCTGAAAGCGATCGGGAAGGTGACCAGGCGAGCGATCTGGAAGCGTTTCAAGCCGAGAGACGTGGCCGCCTCGGTGACACCCTTAGGCACGGACTGGAGACCACGGCACAGGATCTCGGTGGTGTGTGCCGCGCTGTTCAGCGAAAATGTCAGAAGGGCGCACCAGAAAGGATCCCGCAGGATGACCCAGAAGATGCTGGCCCGCACCCCCTCGATCTGAGCGAGGCCGTAATAGAGCAAGAAGAGCTGAACAAGCATCGGCGTTCCGCGGATCACATAGGTGTATGAGAGCACCGAGAGCGAGAGGCCGGGGCGTCCGAAAGCGCGCATGAAGGCCAGCGGCACGGACAGAAGAAATCCGGCCGTCAGCGACAGGACCGTCAGGGTCAATGTGAGACCAACGCCCGAAGGCAGGACAACCATTGCGTCGAACATCAAGCCGAGGTTCATGGGTCGCTCCCTCCTACCGGCCGAGTGCCGGATAGCGCCGCTCAGCCAGCCGGATCGAAAGCAGCGTGACGGTGGTCAGCGAGAGATAGAGAGCGGAGGCCGCAAGGTAGAAGGTCAACGGTGCGCGCAAGGATCCGGCCCCCACATACGCAACGCGCATGATGTCGGTCAGGCCGACGATCGAAACCAGTGCGGTATCCTTGAAGAGCGAGATCCATAGATTGCCGTAGGCAGGCAGCGCCAGCCGCAGCATTTGAGGTCCGATGACGAACATCCAGCGTTGCCAGGCGTTCAGGCCAAGCGACTTTGCCGCTTCGGTTTGACCCGCTGGCACCGCCGCGATCGCTCCGCGAAACACTTCGGTCGCATAACCGCTGAAAACGACCGAGAGCGCGACAACGCCTGCGGTGAATGCGTTCACCTCGACATACCGGCCGGCGATCTTGCTGGCGAGCGTGGTTCCGCCGAAGTAGATGAGCAGGATAATCAGAAGTTCTGGTACACCCCGGACGACTGTGGTGTAGGCGGTCACGACCGCGTTGAGGCGCGGTTTTGCCGTGCCCTTCGAAATCGCCAAAAACAAGCCAAATGCCGTACCCAGGCAGCCGCTGACTAGGGCCAGGCTGATGGTCACGGTGAGTGCGACAACAAACTGAGTAGTAAAACCACCCATGGGGCGCTTTCCTCGACTCGCAATTACCGAAGGTTACGCCGGCCTTTGTCACTCAGACCAAGTCGTATAACCCAAGGTTGCGGATTGTTATATTTGTAATCTGGAGTTAATTTAGGGTGTTGGCTAATTCTAGCGCTTGAAATTACACACTCAATCTATAATTTTTATTATTTAATCTATAACCAACCGTTATATACTAAGGCGGTTCGTTGCTCCTAGGTTGGCGTGATCCGCTTCCCGGGTAGCGTTGTCAGGGAAAGGTGCGCGGGGATGGAGCTTCTGCAGAGCGACCTCAAGCTCCGTCAGTTGAAGGTCTTCCGGGAAGTGTTGCGGGCCGGTTCGACACGGCGAGCAGCGGTTGCGCTCGGGATAAGCCAGCCGGCCGTCAGTCAACATGTGAAGCAGCTCGAGACCACGCTCGGCATCACACTGTTCAAGCGATCAGCCAACCGCATCGTCCCCTTGCAGGAAGCCTGGGAACTCCTGCGAAACGTGGAACTTGCCCTGACGTCCCTGGATCGGCTGGAAGCGTCGATCTTCGCAATGAAGAACGAGGAAAAGCAACGGATCGCGATTGCCGCGCCTTCTGTTTTCGGTTTCGTGACCTTGCCCAAGGTCGTGGCGATCATCCACTCAAAGACCGCTTCGAATGTCCGGTCGATTTCTGGAAGCTACGAGCAGATCGGCGAACACATCCTGGCCGGCCGTGCCGATCTCGGCATCTCGAGACTGCCGCTGGATCCACGTCTGTTTGAGTGGGCGCCGCTTGGGTCGGCTCGCAACGTATGCATCTTCCATCCCGACCACCGCTTTTCGAAACAGACCTGTATCGAGGCGCAAGACCTGGCAGGCGAGACGATCGTCGATATCGATCCCCAGTTCGCCGCTCATCAAATGAACTTCAACGCCTTGCGCTTCGCCGGCGTTGAGCCAGACATACTGGTGGAATTCGATTGCAACGGTCACGAAGCCGGATACGTCTCGGCTGGCCTGGGCATTTCGATCACAAACGAGATCATCGCGCGTGAGTACGCGGCGTTTCAGCTGGGAGTAAGGCCAGTAGAACCGTCCGCGCTCTATCACTACGTTGCGATTTGGCAGAGGGGCAGGACCTTTTCCAACGCGTTGAATGTATCTCTCGAGGCCACAATCGCTGCGTTTTCGAATATGCCGACTACGAGAGGGTGAATATCTCGTGAGGGATGGTGGCCTGCGATACTGCGTCTCCGGCTTCCCCGGGGTCCTTTTCACTGCTGGAGATGGTGACGTGTCCGCCGGAGCTTACCGCCTGGCTTCTGGTTAGGCGCGCTTGAACGGTGACGTCTGTCAGGACCACCTGATAACGGCGCGATTACAAAGGAACGCCAGCAGGTGTTGGAAAATGGCGGCGATTAAGGCTGCCCTGTTGCTCCTGCTTGCCCGCGAGGTCCTCACTTATTGGATTTCTTTGGATATTGGCTCGAGGAACAAGAGATAGGACCGATTAGGATCGGAGCCTGCGGGCCACCCGAGGATCACCGACTGCATCTGAGGTATTCTCTTGGCAGCGATACTCTTCACTTATTCGTAGACCAGCACATAAGTATTGCCGACACTATCGTTCAATGGATTTGCGGCCGCCGTCAGTCGATTACTAGCGCATTCAACACAGGAGATATGCCATGCGCGATCAAGGGCTTAGCAATTCACGTGTCGCAGCAATCATCAAAACGAAGAACGAAGTCAGCGTCAATCAGGCGCGGTGGATACTCATTCCGCTGTTCGGATTGTGGATCTTGGTTCCCGCTGCGGGCATGATCCTCGGGTGAAGAAATGACCCCGGCTGTGAGTGCAGCCAGGGCGCTGGAGAAAGTCCGATCCGAACTGCACGCACTACTCGGATCATGAGCCTGTGCTGCTCTGACCGCATCGATTGCGCACGAGGTACACCAGCGGGTTTCAGGCATTATCGCCAATGCCGGCACCTGCCTCGGGCATTGGCGGCTGATCGACAAAACGTCGATGGAGCGCTGGGAATTGCGCGGCGTTCCATTCGGGACGGCAATCGGGCGGCGAGGTGGGCGTCGGTACAAAAGTATTGCCGATACCAACGTGCAATAGCATCCAAAAGATTGCGTAGGTCATCTCCATATCACTTCTGACCCTCGTCAGATGTACCTTTGGACGCCCATCGTCATTGGGACGATGGCGAAAACAAGAGAGGTCTACACCATGAACATCAAAGCGATTGGTCTCGGTGCATTTGCACTTTTTTGTGTCGGCAGCACAGCCCTCGCCGGCGCACTCGACGTCGTCGACAACATCGGGCCATTCTACACTGACGCCTCGATGAAGGCCCTGAAGCCTATGCCTGAGTTCAAGGCGGTCTTCATGGCCAAGCCGAAGCCCATGCGCGAAATGATCATGCGCGAATGCAACGACGCGGCGATGAGCAAGCCCTACGCCGAGTTCTGCGCCAACGTGAATGCCCTCGGCGGGATGAAATAGTCCCCGTCATTGCCCCCGCGAACGGCGCCTAAAATGATGGCGGGCAAGCCCGCCATCAATTTTCCGCGCGGAAGACCACAATCAAACCATGGAGGGAGTTCGCGCATGAAGACGAACCTCTTGTTGGCCTCGTTCCTACTCATCACTTCGATTGGGCTGCCGAATGGCAGTTTTGGGGCCGACGCTATGGGACTATCGATGAGTTCCAAAGGATCGCAGGGCTCATCCGTCCAGGGCTCGATTTTCGGCTGGTTTGCCGGCCAATCGGAGTTGGCGTCAATCACGCAAGCCGAAGAGTGGCTCAATTCGCCACCACTGACGCCGACGGCACTCCGTGGAAAAGTCGTCCTTGTCAGTTTCTGGACTTACACCTGTATCAACTGGATGCGCGCACAGCCCTATCTCCGCGCTTGGTCGGAAAAATACCGAAACCAGGGGTTGGTCGTGATCGGCGTCCACTCGCCGGAGTTCCGGTTTGAGAAGAACATCGACAACGTCCGCCGAGAGGTGAAAGCGCTGGGGGTCGACTATCCCGTCGCCGTCGACAGCAAGGGAGCGATCTGGAGCGCTTTCAACAACAACTTCTGGCCGGCATTCTATTTCATCGATGCTCAAGGGCGAGTGCGTGATCAGCATTTCGGTGAAGGATCCTACAACGAGTCCGAGAAGATCATTCAGCGATTGCTGGCAGAGGGTGGCAACGAGGTCGGAGGCAGTGATCTGGTGTCGGTCGATGCGCGCGGCCTCGAAGCCGCAGCCGACAAAGCCAACCTGAAGTCTCGGGAAAATTATGTTGGCTATGAACGTACCCAAGGCTTTGCGTCCCTTGGCGGAGTAATTCGCAACAAGCCGCATCTCTTCGAAGCGCCGGCACAGTTGCGCCCGAACGAATGGGCGCTTACGGGCGACTGGATCATGGGAAGCGACGGCGTGTCGGCGAAAAGGGCCAATGGCCGCATAACGTACCGCTTTCACGCCCGCGATCTGCATCTTGTTATGGGGCCGGCATCGCCGGGATCGTCCGTAGAGTTCCGCGTCCTTGTCGATGGTCACCCACCAGGCGGATCTCACGGACTTGACGTTGATGAACACGGCAACGGAACGGTAAGCGAACAACGCCTGTTCCAGCTTATCCGACAACTAGGGCCGATCGTAGATCGCCAATTCGACATCGAATTTTTTGGCCCCGGCGTCGAGGTATTCTGCTTCACGTTTGGCTGATTACCAAGCTGTCGCCGATCCCCGCGACCTCCTTGATCGAGCCGAGCAAAAGCGGGATTACCAGTGGACGCTCCATTCTCTCAATTGGGCGCGGAAATTCCTTCTTTTCATCATCTTGAATAACAGCTGTCTAGAGGCGTCAAAGCTAACGCTGGCTCATTCAACCATAACCTTATCCGCGATATTTAGGGCAGAGCATCAGGAAAGCTGGTGCCGCGAATATGCCGCCTGTGGCGCCCGGGCGTAGCGGCTCCGAAGCCGCCGATTATAAGTATTCTCGCCCTGTGGCTGCCGATTCTGCGATTAAGAATTGGATGAATAGGCATGGGGGAGAAAGGCCGCTATTCTAAGCCTCGTTCACCTTCGATGCAGGAATAACGAGATCACGGAGTAGGAAAATCGCATGCTATGCGACAAGGCGCCCATCCCCTGCCCGATGGATGGTGAATAGAGTTGTGGTGTCATGAGCCAAACCCACACACTACAACCGTCATCTATCCGCTTCCCGGTGCAACCGCGGCTGGTACCGGCGATCAAGGCGGCGCGTTATCTGCACCTGACGCTGCGGGAATTCATGGAATTGCTGCCCTCGTTGCAGGATCAAGGCTTTCCCAAGTCCTGCCCAATTACCGGCAACTACGACCTGGTTGCGATCGACTCCTGGCTCGATCGACGCTCGGGTCTTGCAGGATCGGGATCCGGCGGGCAGTCTAGCATTGACATTGCAAGAGCGAGGCTGGCGACCCTTGGGTAAGATCAAGTTGAAGCACTACGTCATCCGTAAGGGCAGGTACGGCTACTGGCTGCCGACGCCGAAGATGGTCGAAGCTGGCTTCAGATGCATTTCCTGTGGAATCGACGGGCCTGAGGCTTGGACGATAGCCAGGGAGTGGGAAGACCGCTGGCAGGAACTCCGCAAGGGCAGGGAGCCGTCGCGCCTGCATGTATGGCCAAAGGATTCCATCGGAGACGCCTTTGCACGCTATCGCCGCATGGATGCATGGAAGCGCAAGCCACCGCGCACCCGCGAGGATTGGGAACGCGGCTGGACCTTCATCGAGCCGTACTTCGCCGACCTGCCGCCAGCCGACATCACCCTCGAGCTGCTCGACGACTGGTATGGCCGTCTGCTCCGGGTCAAAGGTGTCGACATCGCCTACCGTGCCGTAAAGACGTGGCGTTCGCTCTATAATGTCATGGCCGGCATGAAGCTATGCCCGCCCGGCTCCGACCCATCGCAGGCGATCCGCCGCCAGACGCCACCACCGCGCCACCAGACCTGGACGGCAGGCGAGGCGGTGCGCATGGTCAAGGGCGCCTGGCGCGCCGGCTACCGCGGACTGGCCTGCGTCATCGCCGTTGCGTGGGACACGAGCTTCTCACCCGTCGACGTACGCACGCTCACACCGGCGCAGGCAATGCAGACAGCACAGGAATGGGGTTTTCTGATTGCACGCAGCAAGAGTGGCGAGGCGGCTTTCGGCACGCTGTCGTCACGCACGCAGCGCCTGGTGCTGGCCTATGTCGAATCACTAGGCGTCACCCTGCTTGACGATGCGCCGATCTTTCGCTCGCGCGGTTTCGCGCCGGGCCCGAAGGGCGGCCGGCCGCGCGCCGGCGTGCCTTACACCAAGGATTCTCTGGTCGACGACTTTGCCGATCTGCGCACGCTGGTGTTCGGGACATCGGAGAAGCGGCGGCTGATGGACATGCGGCGTTCCGGCGCGGTCGAGGCAAATGCCGGAGGCGCGTCGGTCGAGGCAATCTCGGCCAAGATGGGCAATTCGATCGACGGGAACAAGGCGCTGCAGAAGACCTATATGCCGGTCAATCTGGCCGCCGTCCGCTCAGCTGACGCCAGCCGCCGCAAGGGCAGAAAGCTGCTTGGCCTGGAACGGAACGAATACAGAAAGTTGAAACTCTCCGCAGAATGAGAGTTGAAACTTTTCAAGGGGCGGTAGCTAACCCCTTGAAATTAATGGCGCGAGTGACGGGGCTCGAACCCGCGACCTCCGGCGTGACAGGCCGGCACTCTAACCAACTGAGCTACACCCGCGCATTGGACGAGCACGTGTCAGCCGTGTTCGTCGTTGGGGCGGTGGATAAGGGGTTCGCCACCGGGTGTCAAGCGCAGCTGGACAGCATAAACGCAAACAGGAGAAGGTTTTTTGACGGGCGGCACTTTGCCCGCGAAAACCACTGTGCGGCTAAGCTCGCAGCTGTTCATTTGGCCTTGCGAAGCCGGTTGCGACCGCTTAAAGGTCCGGCCGGAGCGGGCGATTAGCTCAGTTGGTAGAGCGCTTCGTTTACACCGAAGATGTCGGCGGTTCGAGCCCGTCATCGCCCACCAAGATCCCGGATTCCGGGCGCGGCCTCAAAGCCGCACCCCCCTTTCATGCCGGCACCAGTCTACTTCCTGATGTAGCAGGTCTTCTTCGCACGGGGAGCGGGATCCTCGTCAAAGGCATCGTTGCCGCAGCGCACGCCGTTCCTGAAAACGCCTTGCGTGAACCGACCGCGCGCTCCGTATCTGACCACTTGGCGGCCACGGAAATCACAGAACTGATTCTCTCGGGCGCAGGCCACCCATCTGCCGCGGCCCTGGCCGTAATCATCATCGCCGTAATTGTCGTCGTCGTCATCGTTGTCGCCATAGTCGTTACCGCCGCCGCGCTTCACGATATAGCAGGCCTTGTCGCGGCCGGGCGCCGGGTCGCCGAAGACGCGATTCGAGCAAGGCACGGAACGACGATCGAAGAAGCGGGAGGTGGTCTGGCCGCGCGCGCCGTAGACCACTTCCGAGGGGTAGGGCAGGCGGCACGTGCCGCCTTCATCGGCGCATTTCTGCATGCGCTGGGCCGACGCGGTGGCGGGGAAAAGGATAGAAACTGACGAGGCCAGGCCGACCAGGCAAATGAATGTAAACGTCATCCGGATCAAAGCAGTGAAGGTTTTTGACATGATTTTGTCTCCCGTTCGATTCGACCAGCATGGTACAGCTGCCTTGTTAAATGCACGATGAATGAAAGCCCTCGCGGAGGCAGCACAATGATCGACCATCCACGGCGGCTGATGTTACAGCTGCTATTGGCATTGGCAATCTCTGGTATTGGGCGCTTCGCCTATGCGGGGAATGTGGGCGACGGCGTCGACCAGCCGGCGGCCAAGGCAGCCTTGCTCAAGGCCTATCCCGGCCTTTTCACCATTTCGGGCAATGTCCTGACCTGGACCGACGGCACCACCATGGTGTGGAACGACGGCAAGGCGCGCGACGCCGACGCGCTGCTGGAGAGCCCCGACATCGAAGACATGTTTCGCTACGTCTATCCCAGAGCAGCCGAGGGCGCGCTGGTCCCGGCGGAGGATTTCGATCCCGGCCGTATCCGCAATGAACCTTTCTTCGAGAAGCTCTACGGGGCAAGTGCCGCCGAGGTGGGCAAGCACGTCGCCAACGTCAAATGGTTGCCGAAGCTCGGCAAGAAGACCGTGCAGGTCACCAGGGTTTTCGGCATCAACGACCGGCTGGGCAAGGTCTCCGCTGCGCTTGAGGCGATGCCCGCGGAGCTGAGCCGTTACGGGCTCAAGCCCGGCGGCGGCTTTGTCTGGCGGCCGATCGCCGGCACCGACCGGTTGAGCGTTCACTCGTTCGGAGCGGCCTTCGATATCAATGTCGGCTTCTCCGACTATTGGTACAACAACAGGAACAAAACCAACCCGAAGGCCCACATTCCCTTCAAGAACCGGATTCCGCTGGAAATCGTGGAATTGTTCGAGAAAAACGGCTTCATCTGGGGCGGGCGCTGGTATCACTACGACACCATGCACTTCGAGTACCGGCCTGAGTTGCTGCTGTACAAGAAATCCGGCTGATCACGGCGGCAGCAGCCGGAAATCCTTGCCTTCGGGCAGCAACTGGCCGCCGTCGACGACGATGGTGGTGCCGGTGATGTAGCTGGCATCGTCAGAGGCGAGGAACAGGAAGGCGTTGGCGACGTCGCGCGGACTGCCGAGGCGTCCGAGCGGGATCGAATCCTCCATGTTCTTGATGTAGGCGGCGCCGCGATGCAGCTCGATCGCTTCGGTCAGGATGTTGCCGGGCTCGACGCCGTTGACGGTGATGCCGTAGCCCGAAAATTCCAGCGCCGCCGAGCGGATGAAGCCGTTGATGCCGGCCTTGCTGGCGGCATAGTGGCCGTGGCCGGGGCTGGTGACGTGCGGACCGGTGATCGACGAGGTGTAGAGCATGCGCCCGTAATGCTGCGCCTTCATCGGCGCCAGCGCTGCCAGCGTGGCGTTGAACGTGCCGCGCAGATTGACCGCCATCACCCGGTCCCAATCGTCCGGGCTGGTATTTTCGATGAGCTGCCAGGGATAGATGCCGGCATTCTGCACGACGATGTCGAGGCGGCCATGGCGGCTCAACGCCAGCGCTACCGCGGCTTCTGCATCAACTATTTGCGAGATGTCGGTGCGGATGAAGGCAGCGCCGAGCTCGTTGGCGGTCGCTTGACCGGCCTGGGCCTCGCTGTCGGCCAGGACCAGCCTTGCGCCTTCCTCGGCGAAGCGCTGCGCAATGCCCTTGCCGATGCCGCGCGCGCTACCGACGATAAGCGCGACCTTGTCTTGCAGCCGTCCGGTCATGCCAGCTCTCCTGTCATGCCAACTCTCCTGTCATGCGGGTCGTTCTCCTATGCCAGTCTTTGACGAATGGTTTGCTTGAAGGCGTCGAGCAGCACGGCGGCGAGCACCAGCAGGCCATGGATCACCTGGGTGAAATTGGCCGGCAGGCCCATCAGATTGATCGCCGTGTTGATGGAGGAGAGCAGCAGCACGCCGGCATAGACGCCGGGCAAGGTGCCGACACCGCCTTTCAGGCTGACGCCGCCGATGACGACGGCGGCAAAGGCGTTGAACAGCAGCCCGGTGCCGAGATTGGCGGTGGCGCCCGAGGTGCGGATGGCGAGCAGCCAGCCGGCGAGCCCGGCAATGGCGCCGGCAAGCACGAAGGCGATGATCAGATTGCGGTTGACGCGGATGCCGGCGCGGAAGGTCGCGGTCTCGTTGCCGCCGATCATCACGAGGTGGCGGCCGAACGGCGTCTTGGCCATGATCAGCGAGAACAGGGCGAAACAGGCGACAGCGATCCAGGCGGTCAGCGGCAGGCCGGCCAGCCGCTGGATGCCGAACCAGCGGATGGCCGGCGCCAGATCCTGTGCCGAGCGGCCGCCGGAAATCACAAGCACCAGGCCGCGCACCCAGATGTAGGACGCCAGCGTGATGATGAAGGCGCTCATCTTCACCTTGACCACGAGATAGCCGTTGAAGGCGCCGATGAGGCCGCCGACGGCGAGCGCAACGAGCAGCGAAACCGGAACCATCAGCCACTGCGGATTGAGCTGTATGCCCATGCCGATGCCCGACGAGCAGAACAGGATGCCGACCGCCATGGCGCTGAGCGCGGCCACCGATTCCACCGACAGGTCCATATGGCCGGCAATGATGACCAGCGACAGGCCGATCGACATCACGCCGAGAACGCTCGAGGCCTCGATGATGTTGGCAAAGATGCCGAGCTGGAAATAGTTCGGGACGAAGATCGAAAAGACAACCAGCACAAAGATCAGCATGAACCAGACGAGGTTGTCGAGGACGAACTCCAGGGCTTTGCGGGTGCGCGGGTTCATGGGCTGATCCGGTTGGCGCCCCCCGCGAAATCACCTTGATTTCGTCGGGACAGGCGCGGATTTAAGTTCGCCAAGGCGTCCCTATCGGACGCGGCGTTGCGGAAGGTCAGGCTCCGGGCCGCGATGGCCCGGAGCGCTTCGCTAAGCGACTATTCGACCGACTTGATCGTGTCCGTCGGCGGCTTCTGGTTGCCCCAGAAGGCCGGATTGTCGACGTTGTCCTTGGTGATGGCGGCACCCGGGATCTTGATGTTGGGGCCCCAGGCTTCCCTGGTCACGGTCGACTTCAAGCCGAGCACGTCATACTCGCCGGGCTTGATTTCCTGCTTGCCGGCGATCTTGTCCATGAACATGGCGACGGCTGCGGCCTGCGCGTAGAGCGGCTGCTCGACTTCGACATTGAGCCAGCCCTTGCGGATCAGGTCGAGACCGACCGGAGCGCCGTTCGAGCTCATCAGCATGACGTCGCCCGGCTTCTTGCCGGCGGCCTCGAGCGAGGCGACGGCTGCGACCGACAGGTGCGCGGCATGGCTGAAGATCAGGTCGATGTCGGGGTTGGCGAGCATCTGGTCGGCAACGATCGTGCCGGCGTTGCTGGCTTCCCATTGCATGGCCGGCAGCGAGATGATCTTGACGTCAGGAAACGCCTTCAACTTCTCCTCGAAACCCTTCTGGATGTCGAGCGTGTAGGGATCGCCGGGATCGCCGAGCACCTGCAGGATCTTGCCCTTCACAGAACCGTTCTTGGCGGTCAGAAGCTTTTGCGCCTGCTCGGCGGCGACGTAGCCGATCTCGACCGTGCCCGCCACCGAGGTGAAATCGGACGGGGTCGAGGTGATCTGGCGGTCGAACTCGACCACCGGGATGCCGGCCGCACGCGCCGCTTCGATGGACGGCTTCAGCGCGTTGAAATCGACGGCGGCCAGGATGATCGCCGCCGGCTTCAGCGCAATGACGTCGTTCATCTGCGATTGCTGCGCGTCGGTCTTGTTGTCGGCGTTGAGTGTTTTCACCTCATAGCCGACCTGCTTGAGGAACAGCTCCAGCGCGCTCACCGAGCCGGTCTGGAATTCATCGAGCAGGGTCGGGACCATATAATAGACGGTGCCCTTGGTCTGGGACATTGCCGGCGTGAGCGAGGCAAGAGCCAGTGCCAGGATACCGAAGACAAGAACCAGTATTCGCTTCATGTCGTTCGCTCCTCTTTTATACCGGACCCCTCTTTTGTCCCTCAACCTGCCGGTCCGGCACCGGCAAGCGTCTCACCGGTGATCATGTTGATCACCGCATCGGGACTTGTTTTGTTGCGTGCGACATCGCCGGCCACGACGCCTTGCCGGATCACCACGATCCGGTCGGCGACCTGGAAAGCCTGTTGCATGATGTGGGTGATGATGACGACGCCGATGCCCTGGTTGGCCACCTGGCGGATCATCTCGAGACCGCGCCTGGTCTGCTCGACGCCGAGTGCCGCGAACGGCTCGTCAAGCAGCACCAGCTTGCCGCCCCAGTGCACGAAGCGGTTGAGCTCGATGGCCTGGCGCTGGCCGCCCGAGAGATGCTCGACATTGGTGCGCAGCGACGGGATGCGGGTGCCCGCACTTGCCAGCGCCTTGCCGACCACGGCCTCCATGGCGCGCTCGTCGAGGATGGGGACACCGAGAACCTTGCGGGTGATTTCGCGGCCCATGAAGAAATTGGCGACGACGTCGACATTGGTGCAGAGCGACAGGTCCTGGTAGACGGTCTCGATGCCGGCAGCCTTGGCCTCGGCCGGCGTTTTCGCCAGGAATTCCTTGCCCTCGAACAGCATGCGGCCGGAGCTCGGCTCGAGGCCGCCGGCGATGATCTTGACCAGTGTCGACTTGCCGGCGCCGTTGTCGCCGAGCAGCGCCACGACTTCGCCCTTGCCGATCGAGAAGCTGATGCCCCTCAGCGCATGAATGGCGCCGTAATTCTTGGTGACGTTTTCGAGTACCAGCAGCGGTTCGGTCATGCCGCCACTCCCTTGCTGTGCATGAGGTCGGACCGGCGCTCGCGCTCGGCAATGAACATCTGGCCGAAGCGCGGCGACAGCACGCCCGAAACGGCTAATGCGGCAGCGCCGCGCAGCACCGAATGCTTGCCGCCGGTCGCCACCGTCACGCGCGGTGTCTTGCGGTCGCGCCGCGCCGAGACCGAATTGGGAAGCTGTCCCGCCGCGCCGACCAGCTTTTCGAGCAGGTCGGTGGGCGCAAGCCCGCCGAGGATGACGGTTTCCGGGTCGAACACATTCTCGATGGTGACGATGGCGTTGCGGAAGATCGGCGCGATCTCGGCCACCCAGGCGGCGTCGCTGATGTTGCGGCGGCGACGTGCTTCGAGCGAGAGATACCGTTCGAGGCAGCCGCTGTTACCGCATGGGCAAGGCTCGCCACTGGGAACGGCAGGGATGTGTCCGATTTCGCCGGCATTGCCCCAGGCGCCGCGCATCACCGCGCCGTCATGCACGATGACGCCGCCGAGGCCGACGCCGAAATAGAGGTAGTAGTATTCGGAATAACCGGAGCCAAGACCGTAAAGCCGTTCGCCCATGGCCGCCGCCGCCATGTCGGTTTCGAAGAAGGCCGGCAGCCCGGTCGACGCCGCCAGCCGTTCCGGCAGCGCGACATCCTTCCAGCCGGCCATGGTCGTCGGGCCGACGAAGCTCATCGACTCCACGCCGAACGGTCCAGGCAGCGCCATGCCGATGCCGAGCACGCGCCCGCCGGGCCGCAGCGCAGTCAACTCGGGCACCATCGCGCCGATCAGCTCGAAGGCATGGTCAGGCGTCGCATGCGGCGCCTCGCGATGCATGCTCTCGATGACATCGCCGCTGAGATTGATGAGCGCCGCGTCGATCCCCAGCGGGGTGAGGTGGACGCCGACGGCATAGCCGCCCTCGGGGTTGATCCTGAGCGTCGCCGGCGGCAACCCACGTCCGCGCGGCTCTTCGCGCAGCGACAGCACATAGCCATGCTCTTCGAGTTCGCGAACGATGGTCGATACGGTCTGGACGGTGAGGCCTACCCGGCTGGCAATGTCGCCGCGAGCTATGGGACCGTGAAGACGGATGGACTCCAGGACGATGCGCCGGTTGTAAGGCCGCCCGAACTCCTGATTGGTCCCCCGCAGTGCCATGTCCCGCGCCCCTTAGGAAGGCCAAGACTTGCACAGGCAATTTATTCAGTCAAATGGAATTCAAAAATAATTCGCGACGGTTCCCGGGCGCGGTGCAGGACCTGTCCCATTCGTCGCGCTGGCTGATTGCAGCCGGGCTGAAACCACCGCAATGGTGAATGACGTCACGCGGGCGTGGGGCTCGCCGGCCAACAATCCAGCAGGAAAACCGATGATCGAATTGCCTTTTGCGCGCGATGAGTACCAGCGGCGGCTCCAGAAGATCCGCGCCGAGATGGCGGCGCGTGGGCTCGAACTGCTGGTCGTCAACGATGTCGCCAACCAGCATTACATCACCGGCTATGACGGCTGGTCGTTCTACACGCCGCAGGTCGTGCTGGTCCCGATCGAAGACGAGGCCGAGCCGGTCTGGATCGGCCGCGCCATGGATGCGGCAGGCGGCTTGCTGACGGCCTGGATGAAGCCGGAGAATGTTGTTGGTTTTCCCGAGGACCATGTCCAGCGCGCCGATCGCCATCCGATGGACTGGATAGGGGCCTGGATCGTCGCCAAGGGCTGGGGCGCGAGACATATCGGCGTCGAGCTCGAAGCCTATTATTTCTCGCCGAAGGCGCATGCCCGGCTGGTCGCCGGCCTGCCCAATGCGAAATGGCACGACGCCGATCTCCTGGTGAACTGGATCCGCGCCGTGAAATCCGCGCCGGAAATCGCCTACCTGCGCAAGGCGTCGACCTTGGCTGAAGCAGCCGTCGCGTGGGCCTTCGAAGTCATCGCGCCAGGCGTGCGCGAATGCGATGCGATTGCCGCGATCCAGGCGGCGCAGATTGCCGGCAGCCCCGACTTTGCCGGCGACATCACGGCGCTTCCGCCGACCATCCTCGGCGGCGAGAATGCATCGGCTCCGCACATCATGTGGAGCGACCGGCGGTTCGGCAAGGACGAGACGATTGCGCTCGAACTTGCCGGCGTCTGCCGTCGCTATGCCGCCGGCCTCGCCAGGACGATGCAGCTCGGCAAGACGCCGGCCCGTGTCGCCGACACCGCAAAGGCGGTGATCGAAGGCATGGATGCGGTGCTCGACGCGGTCAGGCCGGGGACCACAGCCGAAGCGGTCGAGGCCGCATGGCGCAAGGTTATCCAGCGCTACGGGCTGAAGAAGGAATCGCGCATCGGCTACTCCATCGGCGTCGCCTATCCCCCGGATTGGGGCGAGCACACGATCAGCCTGCGGCCCGGCGACAAGACCGCGCTGCAACCCGGCAATGTCGTGCACTCCATTCTTGGCATGTGGATGGATGGCTGGGGCATCGAGATCAGCGAGACCATTCTGGTGACCGAGACCGGCCATGAGACGCTAACCAAATTCCCGCGAGACATCCATGTCAAATCCTGACCGGTCAGCCACGACGGACGCCACCGCGACCCGCCTGACGCATCTGCTCAATATTGGATCGTCCGGCGCTCGATCAGCACCACAAGACAAAACAGGACGATCGACAGGCCCGATGACAGCACGATCGCCGCGTAGAGGCGGTCCGACTGGTAGTTGAAGGACGCCTGGATGATCAGCACGCCAAGTCCTTGGTCGGAGCCGATCCATTCGCCGACAATGGCGCCGATCACGGCGGTGGCCGAGGCAATCCTCAGCGATGAGAACAGCATCGGCAAAGCGCGCGGCAGCCGCAGGCTCCAAAACACTTCTGGGCGCGTGCCTCAGAGGGTTTCCAGCTTGCAGAAACTTCACGCCGCAGGGCGTGAGTCAACGATCACGACGCCGGAGCACGCGATGTCGGATTGCCAAACAACAGGATGGTACAACGGGTGAAGGAGGCGGGGGCGTGCAACCAGCCGCCTGGCTTGACCCTACAGATACTGCTCGACCTTCTTGCCGACGGTCAGGAAGCGCAGCGGGTCGATGGCCTCGCCATTGTGGCGGACCTCGTAGTGCAGGTGCGGGCCGGTCGAACGGCCGCTGCTGCCGGTTTTGCCAATGATGTCGCCGGCTGCGAGTTTTTGGCCGACGGCAACGTCGATCTCGCTCAGATGGCCGTAGCGCGTGGCAAAGCCGTTGCCGTGATCGACCTCGACCATGCGGCCATAGCCGCCGTTCCAGCCGGCCTTGGTAACGATTCCGGCCGCCGTGACCTTGGCTGCCATGCCGACCGGCGCGCGGAAATCCATGCCCGAGTGCAGGGCAGCGGTGCCGAGGATGGGGTCAGTGCGTACGCCGAACGGGCTGGTGACGGAGTGGCCCGGCGCCGGGTTGGCGAGCGGCAGCCGCCGCGCCTCTTTCTTCAACTGGTCGAGCGTATCCAGCGCCTCGTCCAGTTCCTTGACCTTGCTGTCGAACATCATCGAGCTGTCAAGCGGGATCAGCGGTCCGCCGACATCGCTTTCGTTTTTGCCGAAATCGCTGTCGACCGGCAGACCGGCCGCTTCCAGCGCCTGGGTGATGGCATCGGCGTTCTTGTAGGCGTTGTCGGCCAGGGTTTCGATGCGGGTGAGTTGCTGGCTCTCGATAGCCTTCAGTGAATCATTGATCGAGACGAACAATTTGTCGGCGCGGTCCGCAGCCGTTTCGCTGGGCAGCGGATCGGAACGTGTCGACCACAGCGAGAATGGCCTGGTGTCGCCCGAACCAAGGCTGGCGACCGAATAGGCGAGTGGCTCGCCGCCAGTCAGTTCGGCATGTTCGTCGGGTTTTGTTGTCGCTGCGGCATCAGCGGTTGGCGGCGTCCCGACTTCGTTTTCGGCCCGCTCGAGAATCGGGCCGAGGCGGCCATGGCGCTGGCTGAGCTGGCTCTGCCGCTGGATCAATTCGCTGACCTTGGTTTCCATCAGTTTTTGGTCGAGAAGCTGGCGGCTGGTGATGCGGTCGACCTGCGCGCGCAATGCGGAAATGCGATCTTCATAGGCCTGCTGCATGCGCGCCTGCCGGGCCGTGGTGGCGCCGATCAGATCGTCGCGCAGTACGAGATAGGAGGTCGCCAAGAGATAGCCGATGGCGATCGCCGCCAGTGCCGAGCCGAGAAAGGCGACGAGCCACGGCCGGATGGTGAAATGCCGTATTTCATTGCCCCGCGCAATGATGACCGTATGCGGCTCCTTGCGCCTGCCGAAGACCGCTGACTGACCGGTTAGGTTCACGGGACCAAGCTTTCGTTACACCAACGAAGCCCGATTACACATTATTAGGGTTAACAAAGTTTTGCCGTCGCGGGCGCGCTAGTGACCAACGGTCAGCCACCCGCATATGTCTTATGCCCCAATGCACTGCGCGGCGTTGGCCAGATCGGTGGCGCCTCAGAGCGCGCGGACCGCCTCCAGCACTGCTTCGGCATGGCCTTTCACCCGGACCTTGCGCCAGATCCCGGCGATCCGCCCGTCCTTGCCGATCAGGAACGTCGCCCGCTCGACGCCCATATAGTTGCGGCCATACATCGTCTTTTCGACCCACAGATTGTAAGCCTCGATCACCTTGCGCTCCTCGTCGGCAACCAGGCCGACGGTGAGATCGTATTTGGTTTTGAACTTGTCGTGCTTCTTCACGCTGTCCGGCGACAGGCCGATCACCACGGCGCCGGCCTTTTCGAACTCCGGCTTCAGCTGCGAAAAGCTGATCGCCTCATTGGTACAACTTGTGGTGTCGTCCTGCGGATAGAAATAAAGTACAACGGGCTTCCCCCGCATCGAGGCAAGGCTGATCGAGCCGCCGCCGTCGCGCGGAAGATCGAATTGCGGCGCAACGTCGCCAACGTCGAGATCAGCCATATCGATGCCCTTGTTTGAGGTTACGCGGCCCTAAATCAAAGAGATAGAGCATGATGTCTGGACAAACGGAAACCGTTTGTCCGAGAAAACCGCCTCACACTTTTCGGCATCATGCTCTAGCCTGCGTCGTTATAGTGTCGGGCGGGGATTCGTCCACGATCGAATTCGCACAACGGAAAATTGCGTGGATCAGGAAGAACCGCAGCACGAGAAAATCCGGTTCAGGCGTGACGAGATCACCGACCTGGGGGCTTTCCCGTCCGCTTGCCGCGTGCCGCCGCTCGGCAAGGCACGGATCGGCCGCGGCTTTCGCATCCTTGCCCGGCTGTTTGCCGGCATTGGAGCCCTTGTGCTGCTGGCGGCGGCCGCCGTCTACGTCATCGGCGCCACCGGCATCGGCAGCGAACGGCTGCGGTTGGAAGCCGAAACGGCGATCGAGAAACTGGCCGGTTTCGACGTCAAAGTCGCCGTCGGTCCTGCCAGCCTGACACTTGACGGATCGAGCTTCATTGCGCTGCAGGTCAAGGATGTCAGCGTCGAGACGGCCGACGGCAAGCCGATGGCCGATGCCGGGCGCGTCCGCTTCGGCATCCGGCTGGTCCCGCTGCTTTCGGGCGAGGTTCGGCTGACCAGCGCCAGGATTTCCGACGCCCATATCGTCACCGCGGCAATGCCGTCGGGTGGTGACTGGATAGCGCGCCTGCGCAATCAAGACGGTCTCATCGATCCGGAAAAACTGGCCGCCGTCGTCTTCAGTGACGTCAATCGTGCACTCGATGCCGTGCGCGAGGATTCGATGCGCCGCATCGATCTTAGAAATGTCGCGTTCGAGCTGCCCGAGGCCGGATCGGTCAAGCTGGTCACGATCGCCAACGCCACGGTGCTGCAGTCAGGCCCCGGCAGCATGGAGTTCTCGTCCGAGGCGGATGTCGATGGCCGCGCGCTCACCGTCACGGCCACCGCCACCCGCGATACGAGCTCGATGCGCGTTACCGCCTTGAACGCCGCCATCGACATGGCGGATGTCGCGGAGACAACGCCGGCGGCCGGCGGGCGAACCGGCGCGATGGCTTTGAAGCTCACGGGATCCGAAGGCTCGGGCGAGACCGATTCGCGGCTGACGGGCTCGCTGTCGCTAACCGGCTCGGTGCTCGACCTCGGCACACGCGGGCTGTTGCCGGCCGATGTCGATGTCGACGCCGCCCTTGTCTCCGGCTCCAACAAGATCGATGTCGGCAGGCTGGTTCTGAAGACCGGGCGCTCGGCGTTCAATTTCGCCGGCTCGATCGGGCCAAAGCCGTCGACCGGCGCGGCCGGCGAGGAGCCTTCCTATCGTTACGACCTGACCAGCGACGGCTCGACGCTGGCGCCTTCGGAATCGCCCGAGCCGGCGCTAAATTTCTTCGCCCGCATCGCCGGCGTCTATCAGATCAAGAGCCGCAAGCTTGTCGCCGACCAGATCGGCATCAGGTCGGGATCGGGGAGCGAAGTGCTGGGAACCGCTGCGGTTTCCTTCATCGACAACGGACCGCCGGGTATCTCGGTGTCGCTCAACGTCCACGACATGGCGGTCTCGCACGTCAAGCAATTGTGGCCCTGGTTCTCGGCCAAGAACGCGCGGCTGTGGGTGCTGCAGAACCTGTTTGGCGGCCGCGTCGTCGATGCCAGCCTGCAGTTCCAGGTCGTGCCGGGGCGTCTCGGCAACGGCGTGCCGCTTTCGGCCGACGAGGTGTTCGGCCGCTTCCAGGTCGAGGGCTCGCGTTTCGACACCGCCGGCCGCATCCCGCCGATACGCGATGCCGTCGGCGTCGTTTCCTTCCACGGCAACGATGTCGACGTCGCGCTGTCGTCGGGCAGCGTCTATATGCCGAGCGGCCGCACCGTGGCGGCAAGCAATGGCACACTGTCGGTAAAGGCGGCAAACCACCCGCCGGTGATCGGCGCGCTCGACATCGACGTCGCCGGTGAGGCGCCGGCCATCGCCGAACTTGCCTCCTACGAACCGATCAACGCCATGCGCCATGTCGGCATCTTGCCGGACGACCTGTCGGGCACGGTGACCGGCCACGTCAAGGCCGACATTCCGTTGCAATCCGGCGTCGACACGTCGAAGCTCGATTGGCTGGTATCGCTCGACTACAAGGACCTGTCGCTCGCCAAGCCGTTCGAAGGCCAGATGGTGACCGATGCCGACGGATCGATCGAAGTCGGGCCTGACAAGGCGGTGATCTCTGCCAAGGCGCGGCTGAACGGCATTCCAGCCGAGCTCGATCTGGTTGAGCCGCTCAGGGATGGCGGGCCGCCGCGCAGCCGCAAGGTGGCGCTTGTGCTCGACGACAAGACGCGCGCCATCGCCATGCCTGGCCTGTCGCCGCTGATTTCCGGCACCATCAAGGTGGCAATCGACAAGAGCGGCGAAGGCGGCAGCCAGAACGTCGACGTTGACCTGACGAGCGCCAGGCTGGACATTCCCTGGGCAGGCTGGAGCAAGGGGCCGGGCATTGCCGCCAATGCCACTTTTACCATGAGCAAGTCCGGCGATACCACGACGCTGTCTGACTTCGACCTCGACGGAAAGAGCTTTTCGGTCGAAGGCGATGTCGTCCTGGTCAAGGGCGCGCTGTCTTCGGCCCGCTTCAGCAAAGTCGCCTTGAACCGGGGCGACGATGTCGCCGTGACGGTGAAGCGGTCGGGCAAGGGCTTCGCAGTCGATGTCAGCGGCAACGCGCTCGATGCCCGCTCGCTGATCAAGCAGTTCACCTCCGATGTCGATACCGCCACCAAAACCACCGGCACGGACGCGGTTTCGGTTAGCGCCGACGTCAATTCGCTAAGCGGGTTCCATGACGAGGTCCTGTCCAATTTGAAGCTCGACTACAGTGCCGCCGGCTCCAGGGTGAACAGGCTCAAGGTCAGCGCCGCGGCAAGTTCCGGCGCCGCCATCACCATCAGCAATACGGCAGGCAATGGTGCTCGCGCGCTCACCATGAAGTCGGCCGACGCAGGCGCCATATTGCGCTTCCTCAACATCTACGAGCATATGGAAGGCGGATCGATCACGCTGGCGCTCAGCGGCGCAGCCGACGGCCCGATGCGGGGACAGGTCGATTCGAGCAACTTCTTCATCGTCAATGAACCGAAGCTTGCGTCCATCGTATCGACTACGCCAGCCGGCGACAGCCGCAGCCTGAACGAAGCGGTCAAGGGCAAGATCGACACATCGCGGGTAAAGTTCGAGCGCGGCTTTACCGAGATCGACAAGGGGTCGGGCTATTTGAAATTGGCGAATGGCGTGCTGCGCGGCCCGCGCATCGGCACCACCTTCCAAGGCACGCTCTACGACCAGAACAACAATATGGACATGACCGGAACCTTCATGCCGGCCTATGGCCTCAACCGCATCTTCGGCGAGTTGCCGTTGGTCGGCGTTCTGCTCGGCAACGGCCGCGACCGAGGCCTGATCGGCGTCACCTACCGGCTTAAGGGCAACGCCAACAAGCCGGTGCTGGACATCAACCCGCTATCGGTAATCGCGCCGGGCATTTTCCGGTCGATCTTCGAGTATCGCTGAGGATCCCAGAAGACGGCTCAGGCAGGCCGCACAAGCACGTGCTTTTTCTTGCCCACTGAAAGCTTTGCGACGTTTTCCGGACTCAAATCCTGAGGCGTCACCATCCGCCGGTCGTCCGCCACCGGCTGGTCGTTGAGGCGCACGGCGCCGCCCTGGATATGCCGGCGCGCCTCGCCGTTCGACCCGGCAAGGCCCGCGGTGACCAGCAGCGACAGGATGCCGATGCCAGCTTCCAGCGCTGCGCCATCCACCTCGACGCTCGGCAGGGTTTCGGCCGTCACGCCTTCCTCGAACGTCTTGCGCGCGGTTTCCTCGGCCGCGAGCGCCGCCTCGCGGCCGTGCACGATGGCCGTGGTTTCTGTGGCCAGCACCTTCTTGGCCTCGTTGATCTCCGAGCCGCCAAGGGCGGCCAACCGCGCGATCTCCGAAAGCGGCAGCCGGGTGAAGATCTTCAGGAAGCGCTCGACGTCGGCATCCTCGGTGTTGCGCCAGTATTGCCAGAAATCATAGGGCGAGAAGAGGTCGCCGTTCAGCCACACCGCGCCCTTGGCCGATTTGCCCATCTTGGCGCCCGACGATGTCGTCAGCAGCGGCGTGGTCAGCGCATAAAGCTGCGGCGTGCCCATGCGGTGGCCGAGATCGACGCCGTTGATGATGTTGCCCCACTGGTCCGAACCGCCCATCTGCAGCCGGCAGTCGTGGCGGCGGCTGAGCTCGACGAAATCATAGCCTTGCAGGATCATGTAGTTGAATTCGAGGAAGGACAGCGACTGTTCGCGCTCGAGCCGCAGCCTGACGCTGTCGAAGGTCAGCATCCGGTTGACCGAAAAGTGGCGGCCGACATCGCGCAGGAACTCGACATAGTTGAGCTTCATCAGCCAGTCGGCATTGTTGACCATGATGGCGTCGTTGCCAGTGTCGCCGAAGCGCAGGATGCGGCCAAAAATTCGCTTGATGCCCTCGATGTTGGTGGCGATCGCCTCGGGCGTCAAAAGGCTGCGCTGGTCGTCACGGAAGGACGGGTCGCCGATCATCGAGGTGCCGCCGCCCATCAGTGCGATCGGCCGGTGGCCGGTCTCCTGCATCCAGTAGAGCATGGTCGCCGATATCAGATTGCCGATGTGCAGGCTGGTCGCCGTGGCGTCGTAGCCGACATAGGCGGTCACGGTTTCCTTCGCGAAAAGTTGATCCAGCCCGGTCTCATCCGAAATCTGGTGGATGAAGCCGCGCTCGCTCATGACGCGCAGGAAATCGGACTTGAAGGCGGGCATTGTTTCTTCCTGAAAGCGCCGGGTCCGAACGGCCCGGCATGGCCTGAACGCGGGCGTTTAGCATCCAAGCGCGTCAAGCAAAAGTGGTTTCCGATTTTGCGCCGGCATGGAGAGCCTATTCTGCACTGCCGCGCATGCTTGCTTCATCCTGTCGGCTGGCGTAATGAGGCGCCGCGCCAACGGGTTCGATCCGCTGGAACGGCACCGCACGGCATCCACCGAATGCCATATCTTGTGACAGAGCCCGACGCGATATGCCGGACGCATTGATATCCATCGTCATTCCCTGCCGCAACGAGGCGGCGAACCTGCCGCTGCTGATCGACGAGATCGAGGCGGCGATGACCGGGCGCGACTTCGAAATCATCGTCGTCAATGACGGTTCGACTGACGACACCGCTTCGGTGCTTGCCGCTGAAGCCGCCACACGTCCGTTTCCGCTTCGGCAGCTTCGGCACGAAAAATCCGCCGGCCAGTCGCTTTCGGTGCGCTCGGGCGCTTGGGCGGCGCGCGGCTCGATCGTCGCCACCATCGACGGCGACGGCCAGAACGACCCGCAATATATCCCCGTGCTGGTCGATGCGCTGCGTCGGGCAGGGCCCGATTTCGGCGCCGCGCAGGGGCAGCGGTTGAAGCGCCGCGACAGCAAGATCAAGCAATTGGCATCGCGTTTCGCCAACTGGCTGCGCGGCGCGATCCTGCATGACGACACCCGCGACACCGGCTGCGGCCTGAAGGCGATCCACACCGATATCTTGCGCAAACTGCCGTTTTTCGACGGTACGCATCGTTTCGTTCCGGCGCTTGTCATCCAGGAAGGCTACCGCGTCGTCCATTGCGACGTCGTCGACCGCTCCCGCCGCCACGGCAAGTCGAATTACGGCATCTTCGATCGCGGCCTGCAGGGCGCGCTCGATCTCGCCGGCGTCTGGTGGCTTCGGCGCCGGCGCCGCAGAATGCCAAAGGTAGAGGAAATCACGCATGGCTAACGTGTTTCAGGAATTGGCGACCTGGCTGCACCAGGTTTTCGTCAAGCAGTTCGACGCCTGGGTTCTGCTCGGCTTCGTTGCCCAGTTCTTCTTCACCATGCGCTTCCTGGTACAGTGGATCGCTTCGGAAAAGGCCAAGCGCAGCGTCGTGCCGATCGCTTTCTGGTTCTTCTCGCTGTTCGGCGGCGGGCTGCTGCTGGTCTACGCCATCCAGCGTGAGGATCCGGTGTTCATCGCCGGCCAGGCCATGGGCATGGTGATCTATGTCAGAAATTTATGGCTCATCGCCAATGAGCGCAAGGCGGCGATGACCAAGGTCGACTGAGCCACCAGTCCCGCCAAATCCAGTCTGTCCGGTGTTGACCAGTCTGTCCGGTGTCGAAATGAGCAGGAACTACATCTTTCTCTTCCTGTTCAGCCTGATGATGACGGCGTCGGGACTGGCCTCTATGCCGCCGCTCGACCGCGACGAGCCGCGCTTCGTCCAGGCGACCAAGCAGATGACGGAGACCGGCGACTATGTCGACATCCGCTTCCAGGACGCGTCGCGTTACCAAAAGCCGATCGGCATCTACTGGCTGCAATCGGCGGCGGTGACGCTGAGCGGCCAGGGGGCACAGGCGCCGATCTGGATTTACCGGCTGGTCTCGGCGCTGGGCATCGCCATCGCCGTCGTCGCAATCGCCTGGACCGGGGCCAATCTGTTCGGCGCCAATGCCGGTCTTGCCGCCGGCCTGGTCATGGCGGCGATTTTCGCCACCGCCTTCGAAGGCCGCGACGCCAAAACCGACGCGATGCTGCTTGCCTGCTGCGTTCTGGCGCAAGGCGCGCTGGCGCAGATTTATCTGGCATCGCGCCGCAACGAGCCGGTCGCCGGCCATCTGCCGTGGATTTTCTGGGCTGCGCAGGGCGCGGCGATCCTCATCAAGGGGCCGATTGCACCGCTGCTGTCGGCGCTGACGGTGCTCACGCTGGTTGCCTTCGAGCGCGACTGGCGCTGGCTGGCGAGGCTGAAAGCCGGGCGTGGGCTGATTCTGGTGCTGTTGATCGTGCTGCCCTGGCTCGCCCTTATCACCTGGAAGAGCAACGGCGCCTTCCTGCAGCAGGCCGTCGGCAAGGATATGCTCGGCAAGGTCGCGCAAGGCGAGGAGTCGCACGGCGTTCCGCCGGGCTTCTACGTGCTGACCTATTGCCTGTTCATGTGGCCGTTCGGCCTTGTGGCGCTCGGCGCCGGACTGCAGGCGCTCAACCGATTGCGCGACGATCCGCGCCTGCGTTTCTGCCTCGCCTGGTACATTCCGTTCTGGCTGGTCTTCGAATTGATCCCGACGAAACTGCCGCATTATGTGCTGCCGGCCTATCCCGGCATGGCCCTGCTCATCGGCTGGCTTTTGACGCTGACACCGCAAGAGGCAAATGCGCCGCTCAGGCGCTGGCAGACATGGCTGTGGTGGGCGACCGCATTCGGCACCGTTCTGGTGACAGTCGGTCTCGCCGTGCTTTGCGTCGGTGCGCCGATCTATCTCATGAAGACATTTTTATGGTGGAGCGTTCCGGCCGCCGCGGCAGCATTGGGCGCCGGCTACCTCGCTGTTTCGCGCCAGACGCTGGTGCCGCTGGTCCGCATCGGCGGGGCTGCGGTTTGCGCCGGTATAACCTACGCCCTGCTGTTCGGTGTCATCGTGCCGTCACTGAAACCGATTTGGATGAGCCGGGAAATCGAGGCTGCGGTTCGCGCCGATCGTCCCTGTGAGATGAGCGTGCTCGCCTCCGCGCAATATCACGAACCGAGCCTGGTATTTCTGGTGGGCACAAAGACGGTACTGACCGATGTCGACGGGGTTGCGCAACATCTGCTTGGCGATCCGGCCTGCGCGCTGGGCCTGGCGCCGGTCGGCGATGAAAAACGGCTGGATGACCTGCTGGCAGGGCAAGGCAAGAAGGCCAGCCGCGTCGCCGAGATCGACGGCATCAACTATTCGTCAGGTGATAAATTGTCGCTCGGCCTGTACCGTGTGGCGAACTGATAGCTCTTCAATGATCGCGCCGAGCTCCGCATGTTGATGAAGTCGCCATCGCCGGCGCGTGCCGCTTTGCCTGCCATGCTCCGGCAGTCTGTCGCTAATTTCCGCGATACTNGTCAGGTGATAAATTGTCGCTCGGCCTGTACCGTGTGGCGAACTGATATCTCTTCGATGATCGCTTCGAGCTCCGCATGTTGACGAAGTCGCCATCGCCGGCGCGTGCCGCTTTGCCTGCCATGCTCCGGCAGTCTGTCGCTAATTTCCGCGATACTTTCGGGATTGTACGGCATCGCCTGGCGACGCGCCCGGCGCGCTACCCGAAAATCCTGTGGTCGGTCTGGGTTGTGGCCTGGCTTTTGCTGACGATCGCGGTGTCGCTCCGTTTCGACCATCTTGCAGGGACCATGGCGAGGCAGTGGGCTTCAGGCTCGACCAATGTCTTCCGCATCGCCGAGTTTTTTACCTTCTTCGGCCTAGGCGGCTGGTATCTTGTCCCGTCGGTACTGGTGCTGATTGCCGCGAATCTGACGGATTGGCGCAGCCTTTCCCGGCGCGCGCGGATGACCTTCTACAACTGGACCTGCTTTGCTTTCATGGTGCTGGGTTCGATCGCACTCTCGGCCATGGTCGTCAACGTGCTGAAATATGGCGTGGGCAGAGCCAGGCCGATGAATTTCGACAAGCTCGGCGATCTGTCGCTGCATCCTTTTTCCTTGGAGGCGCGCTTTGCCAGCTTCCCGTCCGGCCATGCCACGACCATGGGCGTCATTTTCGGCATTGCACTGCTGTTGTTGCCCCAGCGCAGATGGGTGCTGCTGGCAGCAACCTTGTCGGTCGCATCGACCCGGATCTTTATCGGCGCGCACTATCCGAGCGACACTGTCGCCGGATTCGGCCTTGGCTGTGCTGTTGCCATCGTCTGCGCGATGGTGCTTGGCCGGCTGGGATGTATCTTCCGCTACACGGCGTCGGGGTTGCCGGTGGCAAAAACTACGTTCCGCCTATTCCGTCGGGCTCGCAAACCAAACCAAAACGATGCGCCGAGACAGACGAATTTCCGCATTGGAGCAGCGCCGGCAAGCAACTGAATTGCTGACGCCTTTGGAACCATCTAGACTAAGACCACCCCAGCTAGCTGTCGATGCCACCCCAGCTCCGCACCAGCCGAGCCATGTCAGGCGCGCCGGCGGCGTCCTTCTCCAGCCCTTCGGCGACACCGACGCGGTCGGCGACAGGCCGGTTCTGGCTGACTTTCCACTTGCCGCTGATTTCGGCGATCTCGATCTCCAGCCCGATGATGCCCTTGATCTGCGACTGGATGAAGGTCGGCGGCGCATCGGTCACCGCCCAGGGTGCCTCGCGGGCGTTTTCCTGCGACAGCGTCAACTCGGTGATCTGCTGTGCGATCCAGGCGGAATCCTCGATCACTCTTACCGTTCCTCGCACCTGGACAATGGCGTAGTTCCAGGTCGGCACGACCTTGCCGGTCTCGCGCTTGGTCTCGTACCAGGACGGCGTCACATAGGCGTCGGCGCCCTGGAAGACGACCAGCACCGGCGATGTCGGATTGTCGGCCAGCTGACGCCATTGCGGGTTGGCCCTGGCCAGATGGGCGCGCAGCCGGCCATTCGGCCCAACCTCTGCATCAAGCAGGAAAGGAATGGCATTGGCGACCGGGCCATCGGTGCCGTTGGAGATCAGCAACCCCAGCGGATGCGTCCGGATCAGCCCGTGCAGGACGTCCGGCCGCGTTTCCTGGAAATGGGGAGGCTGGTACATGATCGGTCATGCTCTTCCGCTGGCTGANATGATCGGTCATGCCTTCTTGCGCTGGCTGAACCGGCATTGTGCACCGTTCAGCCGAGCCGCGCCACATGTCAGGCTGGCTTCACCGTTTGGATCAGCCGAAATGGCATTGTCGCGCCCATGATGGGCACGACTGTGACGGCATCGGACCGGGAGTTTTTGTTTTGACGCAATTCCGGACGGAAAACCCGTTTGCACTTTTCCTGGAATTGCTCTTAGCGCAGCCGCTTCGGCCGCGGATCGGATAATTCGCCGGCCAGCCGTCGGTCGAGATAGTCGGCGCATTCCTCGAGCAGCAGATCGGCGTCGTTGGCGAAGAAGTGGTTGGCGCCGGGCAAGGTCTTCTGCGTGATGGTGATGCCCTTTTGCGTGTGCAGCTTGTCGACCAGGCCCTGCACATCCTTGGGCGGCGCCACCTTGTCGGCATCGCCATGGATGATCAGACCCGATGACGGGCAGGGCGCCAGGAACGAGAAATCATAGGTGTTGGGCTGCGGCGCGATCGAGATGAAGCCCTCGATCTCGGGCCGGCGCATCAGAAGCTGCATGCCGATCCAGGAGCCGAAGGAATAACCGGCCACCCAGCAGCTCTTGGAATCCGGATGCAGCGACTGCACCCAGTCGAGCGCTGCGGCGGCATCCGACAATTCGCCGGTGCCGTGGTCGAATTCGCCCTGGCTGCGGCCGATGCCGCGGAAGTTGAAGCGAAGCGTGGTGAAATCGCGCTTCTGGAACATGTAGAAGAGGTCATAGACGATCTTGTTGTTCATCGTGCCGCCGAATTGCGGATGCGGATGCAACACGATGGCAATCGGCGCGCTCTTCTCCTTGGAAGGCTGGTAGCGGCCCTCCAGGCGGCCGGCCGGACCGGTGAAAATGACCTCAGGCATGAAATACTCCAAATGGCATACGAATGCGCGGCGCCCGGAACAATTCTTACTCCAGCCCCAGCCCTTCCGGGCCTTGACGCAGGGCAAGCGTCTTCTTAGAAGCTAGTTTAGAATTGTTCAAAACTGGATAGCCAGCCGTGACGGCCCGGCCATCCTCGCCGCAAGCCGCGTAAATAGGACGTCTTGCCTTGCAATTTCAAGGAAATAACGCGCTATCCTTGCGGAAAGGGTCTTGACGGGATCGATTGGGTGAAAATGGCCGCAGCACGCGCCTATCTCGACTACAATGCCAGCGCGCCGCTCATTGCCGAGGCGCGCGAGGCGATGATTGCCGCGCTCGATCTCGTCGCCAATCCGTCGTCGGTGCATGCCGAGGGGCGCGCGGCGCGGCGCTTGATCGACACTGCCCGGCGCGATGTGGCAGCGCTTGTCGGCGCCAAGGCCGAGCATGTCGTCTTCACCTCCGGCGCGACGGAAGCCGCATCGACGCTGCTGACACCGGATTGGCGGATGGGCCGTGGCACGGCGCGCATGAGCCGGCTCTATGTCTGCGAGGCCGACCACCCTTGCCTGTTGAACGGCGGCCGCTTCCCGGCAACACAGGTTTCGCAGATCGGCGTCGACGCCGATGGCATCGCTGACCTCGCTCAGCTGACAGCCGCTCTGGCCGCGCATGACAAGGCCGAAGGCCTGCCGTTGGTCGCGATCCATGCGGCCAACAACGAGACCGGCGTCATCCAGCCGATCGAGGCAATCGCTGCAATCGTCAAGGCGGCGGGCGGCATTCTGGTGGTCGACGCGGTGCAGGCTGCGGGCCGCGTTCCCATCGATATGTCAGCGGCTTACGCCGACTATTTGATTCTGTCTTCGCACAAGATCGGCGGCCCCAAGGGTGTCGGCGCCGTCGTTGCGGCAGCCGATCTGATGATGCCGAAGCCGCTGATCAATGGCGGCGGCCAGGAAAAGGGCCATCGCGGCGGCACCGAAAACCTGGCGGCCATCGCCGGCTTTGGCGCCGCGGCGCGGCAGGCTTTGGCTGGACTGAAAGACGTCGAAGCGATCGCGCAACGCCGCGGCGAGGTCGAGAAAACACTCAAAACGCTGGTGCCGGACGCAGAAATCTTCGGAACCGGCGCGCCAAGGCTTGCCAATACGACATTCTTCGCTATTCCCGGCATCAAGGCCGAGACGGCGCAGATCGCGTTCGATCTGGCTGGCGTTGCGCTGTCGGCGGGATCGGCCTGTTCGTCGGGCAAGGTCGGGCCGAGCCATGTGCTGAAAGCCATGGGTCATGGCGACAGCCTGGGCGCTTTGCGCGTGTCCATCGGCCACGCAACGAGTGCCGGGGATATCGAACTGTTCCGTGCTGCGCTGGCCGGTATTGCCCAGCGCCGGGCGGGCAGGGAACAAGCCGCCTGAGGCGGCGACAAAGAATTCAGGCCTCGCGGCCTGGTAGAGCCGTGCGTTTGCAAGTGGCCGGGTGAATTCCCGGCCGAGACGCACTATATGAAACTTACGCCGCCTTCGGCGCCTCATGGGCAGCCCTCGGCGATGCCATAGTTTGAAAACTGTCGGGCCTTGACCCCGGCGTGGATGGAGAACGCTTATGCCTGCTGTGCAGGACACGATCGATCGGGTTCGAAAGATCGACGTCGACCAGTACAAATACGGATTCCAGACAGAGATCGCGATGGACAAGGCCCCCAAGGGCCTGAGCGAAGACATTATTCGCTTCATCTCGGCCAAGAAGGATGAACCGTCCTGGATGCTGGAATGGCGTCTGGAAGCCTATCGGCGCTGGTTGACCCTGGAAGAGCCGACCTGGGCGCGCGTCCATTATCCGAAGATCGACTTTCAGGACCTCTATTACTACGCGGCGCCCAAGAGCACGCCCGGCCCGACCTCGCTGAGCGACGTCGATCCCGAGCTGTTGAAGGTCTACGAGAAGCTCGGCATTCCGCTGCGGGAACAAGAAATCCTCGCTGGCGTGCAGAAGACCGACGTCTCCGATCTCGAGGAGCCCAGCGACAATGTCTACAAATCGGGCCGTGTCGCGGTCGACGCGGTGTTTGATTCCGTTTCCGTCGTCACCACGTTCAAGAAGGAACTGGCGCATGCCGGCGTCATCTTCTGCTCGATCTCGGAAGCCATCCGCGAGCATCCGGAGCTGGTGCAGAAATATCTCGGCTCGGTCGTGCCGACATCCGACAATTTCTACGCCACGCTGAATTCGGCTGTCTTCACCGACGGCTCGTTCGTCTTCGTGCCCAAGGGCGTGCGCTGCCCGATGGAGCTGTCGACCTATTTCCGCATGAACGAGAAGAACACCGGCCAGTTCGAGCGCACGCTGATCATCGCCGAGGAGGGGGCTTACGTCTCCTATCTCGAAGGCTGCACGGCGCCGCAGCGCGACGAGAACCAGCTGCATGCCGCCGTCGTCGAACTGGTGGCGCTCGACGATGCCGAGATCAAATATTCGACGGTGCAGAACTGGTACCCCGGCGATGCCGAGGGCAAGGGCGGCATCTACAATTTCGTCACCAAGCGCGGCGACTGCCGCGGCCACCGTTCGAAGATCTCGTGGACGCAGGTCGAGACCGGTTCGGCGATCACCTGGAAATATCCGAGCTGCATCCTGCGCGGCGATGATTCCTCCGGCGAGTTCTATTCGATCGCCGTGTCGAACGGCTACCAGCAGGTCGACAGCGGCACCAAGATGATCCATCTCGGCAAGAACACGTCGAGCCGCATCATCTCCAAGGGCATCGCCGCCGGCTTCTCGCAGAACACTTATCGCGGCCAGGTCTCGGCGCACCGCAAGGCGACCAACGCCCGCAACTTCACCAATTGCGATAGTCTCCTGATCGGCGACCAGTGCGGCGCGCACACCGTGCCCTACATGGAAGCCAAGAATTCGACGGCGCAGTTCGAGCATGAGGCGACGACCTCGAAGATTTCCGAGGACCAGAAGTTCTACGTCATGCAGCGCGGCATCCCGGAAGAGGAGGCGATCGCGCTGATCGTCAACGGCTTCGTCAAGGATGTCATCCAGCAATTGCCGATGGAGTTCGCGGTCGAAGCGCAGAAGCTTATCGGCATCAGCCTCGAGGGCTCGGTCGGCTGACCGGACAATATATATCCAGGAAAGAAAAAATGCTTGAGATCAAGAACCTGCATGCCCGCATCGTCGATGACGGCACCGAGATCATCCGCGGCCTGAACCTGACGGTGAAAAACGGCGAGGTCGCCGCCATCATGGGCCCGAACGGCTCGGGCAAATCGACGCTGTCCTATATCCTCGCCGGCCGCGAGGACTATGAGGTCACCGAAGGCGATATCCTCTATAATGGCCAGTCGATCCTCGAAATGGATCCGGCCGAGCGCGCCACCGCGGGCATCTTCCTCGCCTTCCAGTATCCGATGGAGATACCTGGTGTCGCGACCATGGAGTTCCTGAAGGTGGCGATGAACGAGCAGCGCAAGGCGCGCGGCGAGGAGCCGCTAAAAATTCCGGAAATTTTGAAGCGGGTGAAAGAGGCGGCAGCCTCGCTCTCGATGGACATGGCGATGCTGAAGCGGCCGCTCAATGTCGGCTTTTCCGGCGGCGAGAAGAAGCGGGCCGAGATCCTGCAGATGAAGCTGCTGGAGCCAAAGCTCTGCGTGCTCGACGAGACCGATTCAGGCCTAGACATCGATGCGCTGAAGATCGTCTCGGACGGCGTCAACGCGCTGCGTTCGCCCGACCGTGCCATCATCGTCATCACCCACTACCAGCGCCTGCTCGAGCACATCGTGCCCGATAGCGTGCACGTCCTATACAAGGGCCAGGTGATCAAGTCCGGCGACAAGTCGCTGGCGCTCGATCTCGAAGCCAATGGCTATGCCGGCGTGATCGGCGAAGCCGCGTGAGACGCCAGAAGGCCATTTTATGCTGAAAGGCGGGGCAAAACTGATGAATATGCATACACAACCCCAGCGCACGCAGGCCGAAACGGCGCTGATCGACGCCTTTGGCGAGCGTCTGTCGTTGCTGCCGGGTGACGGCGCGGTGATGCTGAAGCGCGACGACGCCATTGAGGCAATCAAGCACGGGCTGCCGACGCGGCGCATCGAATCCTGGCATTACACTGACCTGCGCCGGCTGTTGACTGCGGTGCCGGCGTTCGATCCGACGGCCGCCGCTAAGGGGCTGGCGCCCATCGTCGAAGGTTCCGCCGTGCTGGCAGTTCTAAACGGCGTCTCGAGTGCGAAATTCCCTGCCATCGAAGGCGTGACCGTCCAGCGCCTGTCGGAAAAGCTGACCGACGGCTCGATTGCGCCCGGCCTCGACCCCTATGGCAGCGATGACGCCATCGGCGCGCTGAACACTGCTTTCGTCGCCGACGGCTATTTCGTCGACATCGCCGATGGCGCAGCACTGGAGAAGCCGATCGAATTGCAGAACCTGCAAGCCGGCGGACAGACCCATGTGCGCTTTCCCGTGCGTGTCGGCGCCGGCGCCAAGGCTGCGATCGTCGAGCGTCAGGCGGGCGAGGGCGCGGCTCTGGCCAGCTCCGTCAGCCAGCTGGTGTTGAGCGAGGGCGCCGAGGTGACCTGGCTGATCATCCAGGAACAGCCGGAAACGGCCACCCATCTGGCGCAGTTCAAGGCGCATCTCGGCAAGAATTCGAAGCTGACGCTGTTCTTCATGAATGCCGGCGGCAAGCTTGTGCGCCAGGAGATCGTGGTGAAGACCACGGGCGAAGGCGCCGACTTCAAACTGCGCGGCATCAACCTGCTCGCCGGCGACACCCACACCGACGTGACCATGGTGCTCGACCATGCCGTGCCGCATACGACATCGACGGAAGTGATCCGCAATGTCGTGACCGGCAAGGCGCGCGGCGTCTTCCAGGGCCGCATCAACGTCCACCAATACGCGCAGAAGACCAACGCCAAGATGGCCTGCAACACGCTGCTTTTGTCGGATGATGGCGAGTTCTCGACCAAGCCGGAGCTGGAAATCTTCGCCGACGACGTCATCTGCGGCCACGGCGCGACCGTTACCGAGATCGACCACAACCATCTGTTCTACCTGATGGCTCGCGGCATCGACGAGAAGAGCGCCCGTGGCCTGCTGGTCAAGGCGTTCGTCGCCGAAGTGATCGAGGAACTGGACGACGAAACCATCGTCGAGGCCCTGGAAACAAGGCTGGACGACTGGTTCGTGGCGCATGGGTAGCGCCTCCCCTTCTCCCCTTGTGGGTCCGAAGGACGGGCGAGGCAAGTGACACGCCCCGGGCGGTGGCCGAGCGAAGCTCGGTCGGGTGAGGGGTGCGTGACGAAGTGAGGCGGTGCCTCAAGAGAGCTTGTAATGGACCAGAAGATCGAAACAACCCCATACGACGTCGATGCGATCCGCCGCGACTTCCCGATCCTGTCGCGCGAAGTCTACGGCAAACCGCTGGTCTATCTCGACAATGGCGCCTCGGCGCAGAAGCCGCAGGTGGTGCTGGATACGATCCAGCACGCCTATTCCCAGGAATACGCCAACGTGCATCGCGGCCTGCATTTCCTGTCGAATGCCGCAACCGACGCTTATGAGAAGGCACGCGAGACGGTGCGCCGTTTCCTCAATGCGCCAAGCACCGACAACATCGTCTTCACCTCGAACACGACCGCGGCGATCAACACCGTGGCTTACGGCTATGGCATGCCCAATATCGGCGCGGGCGACGAGATCGTGCTGTCGATCATGGAGCACCACTCCAACATCGTGCCGTGGCATTTCATCCGGGAACGGCAGGGCGCCAAGCTGGTCTGGGTGCCGGTCGACGATCTCGGCATCTTCCACATCGAGGAATTCGAAAAGCGCCTGACCGACAAGACCAAGCTCGTCGCCATCACGCATATGTCGAACGCGCTGGGCACGGTAACCCCGATCAAGGAGATCGTGCGCATCGCGCATTCGCGTGGAATTCCCGTACTTGTCGACGGCAGCCAGAGCGCCGTGCACATGCCGATCGACGTCCAGGACCTCGATTGCGATTTCTTCGTCTTCACCGGCCACAAGGTCTACGGGCCCTCCGGCATCGGCGTGCTCTACGGCAAGAAGGATATTCTCTCGGCCATGCGCCCTTTCATGGGCGGCGGCGAGATGATCGAGGAAGTGACGGAAGACGTCGTCACCTACAACGAGCCGCCGCACCGCTTCGAGGCCGGCACGCCGCCGATCGTCCAGGCGATCGGGCTGGGTGCAGCATTGGAATACATGGAAAAGATCGGCCGCGAGCGCATCGCCGCGCACGAGGCCGACCTCAAGACCTACGCGCACGAGCGGCTGCGCGCCATCAACTCGCTGCGCATCTTCGGCGACGCGCCGGACAAGGGCGCCATCATTTCCTTCGAGTTGCAGGGCATTCATGCCCATGACGTGTCGATGGTGATAGACAGGCAGGGTGTTGCCGTCCGCGCGGGCACCCATTGCGCCCAGCCGCTGTTGAAACGCTTTGGCGTAACCTCCACATGCAGGGCATCGTTCGGCATGTATAATACCAGGGCCGAAGTCGACGCTTTGGCCGATGCGCTGGAAAAAGCGCGCAAGTTCTTCGGGTGACAGGTTCTTTGGATGACGACCATGGATGATGCGAGCCACACCACCGCGCCGGAAGCGGCCGTCAATCCGCTGGTTTCCGCCTCGGCCATTCCCGCCGACGAGCTGGCGCGGCTGACCGACGACATCGTCTCGGCGCTGAAGACGGTCTATGACCCGGAAATACCGGCCGACATCTATGAGCTCGGCCTCATCTACAAGATCGACATCGAGGACAACCGCGCGGTCAAGATCGACATGACGCTGACCGCGCCCGGCTGTCCGGTGGCCGGCGAAATGCCCGGCTGGGTGGAAAACGCCGTCGGCGCCGTCGAAGGCGTCTCCGGCGTCGAGGTCAACATGACCTTCGACCCGCCCTGGTCGCCCGACCGCATGTCGGAAGAGGCGCAGGTGGCGGTGGGCTGGTACTAGGTTGACTGAGGTTGGTGCACTTGCACCAGTGGTAAAACTTCACCATTTTAGGTGAGGAATCATTCGGCAGGCCTTGAACCTGCATGGAATGGAAGAGGAAAAAGAATGGGACGCTTCGCCGTCATCACGATGACCGAAAAGGCCGCCGACCGGGTGCGCGAGATCGTCGCCACGCGCGACAATGCGCATGGCATTCGCCTCGGCATCAAGAAGGGCGGCTGCGCCGGCATGGAATACACGGTCGACCTGGTGACCGAGCCCAACACCAAGGACGACCATATCGAACGCGACGGCGCGCATGTCTATGTCGCGCCCGAGGCTGCCCTTTTCCTGTTCGGCACCGAGATGGATTTCGAGCAGACCACGCTGCGCACCGGCTTCACCTTCCACAACCCGAACCAGAGTTCGGCCTGCGGCTGCGGCGAATCCGTCGAACTGAAGCCCGCCGACCTGAAGGCGCTGGCTGAGGCGCGCGCTTCGGCCTGATCTTCCTTCTCCCCGTTCACGGGGAGGTGAGGAATGGTCCGCGCAGCGGGCGAAAAGCCAATTGCTTGGCTTTTCGAATGACGAACGGCCCGAAGGGCCGGATGAGGGGCAGCGCTGACCATCGGAAGTCGCGCTCCGCGCCTCCCTGCTTACTTCACCCACATCTTCGTCCGCTTGTGCCAGTCGGCGATCGATTCCTCGGGATAGACGTCGAACGCATTGTCCTTCTTGCCGATCACCGGCTCGACCCAACTCGCCTTGTATTTCAACATCAGATGCACCTTCTCCGGCGGCTTCGGCAACTCGCTGTCGATTGCCGAGGCGAAGGGGTGGACCAGGTCCGGCCATGTCGGATCGTAGAGCCAGAGCGCCGAACCGCACTTCTTGCAGAAATTGCGCTCGCCCGTCGAAATCTCACACTTTGGATGCTCGTCGTCCGCGATCTCGGCCTGGTAGACGCCGAGATTGCGCTTGCCCTTGATTTTCAGCGTCTTGTAATCGGCGCCGAGATTGATGGCGAAGCCGCCGCCGCCCTGCTGCTTGCGGCAGATCGAGCAGTAGCACAGCATGAACGGCACCGGCGTGTTGCTCTCCACCTCGAAATGGACGGCATCGCAGCGGCAGGATCCCTTGAGCAGCAGCGGCATGACAAAACTCCGACGGATGGCTCTCAACTTGCCAGCATGGTTTTTGGTTGCAGCCATGGCAAGCCCGGTGACATGATTGCGGCATGGACAATGAACGCATCGAAGAGCTGTTCGAAGGCCTCGGCCCGGTCAGTATCCGAAAACTGTTCGGCGGCAAGGGTATCTATTTCGACGGCGTCATCGTCGCTATCGTGCTGCGCGGCGAATTGCTGCTCAAGGCTGACGAGCAAAGCGCGCCCGATTTCGAAGCCGCCGGCTGCAAGCAATGGACCTATACCGGCACCCGCCACGGCAAGCTGGTCGCGATGCCGTACTGGAGCATTCCCGACGACGCGTTTGATGATCCTGACGAGATGAGGGTGTGGGCGCGCCGGGCGTATGAGGCGGGGCGGCGGGCGGGGAAGTGAACCGGGACCGTCGCGTTTCTTCCCACCCCCCTCTGTCCTGCCGGACATCTCCCCCGCAAGGGGGGAGATCAGTTGTCACATTGGCCTTCGCCAATCACCATCGTTGAAAATGGGAGCCTGCGGCTAAGCTGTTAATCTCCCTCCTTGCGGGGGAGATGGCCGGCAGGCCAGAGGGGGGTGCTGTCCCGCCGACGTAGGCGATCCTACAGCGCCTTGGCAATCCTCGCCGCCAGCCGCGCATTGTTCTCGACCAGCGCGATGTTGGTCTTCAAGCTCCGGCCGCCGGTCAGTTCGAGGATTTTGCCCAACAGGAACGGCGTCACCGCCTTACCGGTCACAATCTGCGCCTCGGCCGCCTTCTGCGCGGCCTCAATGTAGCCTGCCATCTCGTCGGCCGGAATTTCATCGTCCTGCGGCACCGGGTTGGCGATCAGCATGCCGCCGACCAGGCCAAGTGCCGCCCTGGTCTTGTAGAAATGCGCGATCTCTTCCGGTCTGTGCAGGGTCAGCGGCGCGCGGAACGGCGAATGCCGCGACCAGAAGGCCGGCATCGTCTCGCAGCCATGGCCAATCACCGGCACGCCGCGCGTCTCCAGCACTTCAAGCGTCTTTTCGATGTCGAGGATCGCCTTGGCGCCGGCCGAGACGACGATGACCGGCGTGCGCGCCAACTCGTCGAGATCGGCCGAGATGTCGAAGCTCTTTTCCGCGCCCTTGTGGACGCCGCCAATGCCGCCGGTGGCGAACACCTTTATCCCGACCAAGTCAGCGGCGATCATGGTGGCGGCGACCGTGGTGCCGCCGGTGCGGCCTTGCGCCACCGCAAAGCCGAGATCGGCGCGCGACAGCTTCATGGCGTCGCCGGTCATCGCCAGCGACTCGCGCTCGCCGTCGGAAAGCCCGATCTTGATGCGGCCGGCGACCACGGCGATCGTCGCTGGCACCGCGCCATTGTCCAGGATTATCTTTTCGACATTGGCGGCCATGGCGCCATTGTCGGGGTAAGGCATGCCATGGGTGATGATGGTGCTTTCCAGCGCCACGACCGGGCGGCCAGCGGCGAGCGCCTCGGCCACGGGCGCGTGGATGTCGATGAAGGGGCGGGCGCTTTGCGGTGTCATGATGGTCTCCGATCCGGAGATCCGCGCGTCCGCTTGGACGTCACGCTCCGGCAATGGCAATTGGCCGCCCTCATGCCATTTCCTGCGCGTCGGGCACAAGAGCCAGTGCCTCGGTGAAGATCGCGGCGGTGAAGGCCGGCACGGCATCCGAACTTTCGATGGCGAGCGTCGCCGCGGCAACGCCTTCGCGGAGGGCTTGGCGCAATGCCAGGCCGCGCAGCAGGGCAGCGATGGTGGCGCCGGCCAGCGCGTCGCCGGCGCCGGTGACGTCGGCGACTTTTCTCGGCGCCGGCGGCAGGATAGAGAAGGCGCCGGCTTCGTCGAATCCCAGCACCGGGCCGTCGCCCGCCGTCACCACGCCACTGGTGAGGCCGCTGCAGCGCAGTCCGTCGACGGTCTCGCGCTCGGTGGCATTGGCATCGACGCCGGCCAGCACCATGGCCTCGCGCCGGTTCATGAAGACCTGCGCGAGTTCCTTCAGCACCGGTATCAGCCGCACCACCTTGGCCGGCGAAATGGCGATGGCGAACACCGGCTTGCCGGCGGCGAGCCCCACCAGCCGCTCCAGCGCCGTTGATGGCAGATTGGCGTCGCAGAGCACCGCATCGGCCTCGGCGACCACCTCGCGCACCTTGGAGCGGCGGATCTGCTTGGGGAACGCCAAATCGTAGAGCGCCATGTCGGCAAAGCCGGTGATCAGCTCGCCGTCGCGATCGATCAGCGCCGTGTAGCTCGGCGTCGTGCGGTCGAGGAAAACCGCCGACAGGTCGGCAATGCCGGAGTCGGCGATGGCGCGCGCAACCGTCTCGGCCGAGGCATCGCCGCCGCGCACCGACAAAAGCGAGGCCGAGACGCCGCGCCGCACCAGGCTGCGCAGCGCGTTGAATACGCCGCCGCCGACATCCTCGCGCATCGTGCCGGGGTTGGACGCCGCGGGCACGTACGTGCCCGACACCTGGCCGCGGCGATCGATATGGGCGCCGCCCACCGCCAGTATCTTTGCTGATTTCACCATGCCGGCGATATGACCTTTGTTATTCGAGCCGCACAAGCGCTACGCTGTGCGGCGGAGCTTCGCAGGCGAGCCGGCGATTCGGCCGATCGAAACAGCCGGCGCGTCTGGCCCAACGCGGAACGCGTCCGAAAACCAAACCAAGAGACAAAAAAAGAACAAATCCGGATAAAGATGGTTTTTCAGTTATTTGACCCCTCTTGCCAAACGAGAACAAAAGTAGTACAAAATGGGCAGGGATTACGGATTGTCCGGCCTTCATTGACGACCAAGGGGTGATGTATCATGGCTCAGAATTCTTTGCGGCTTGTAGAGGACAAAGCGGTGGACAAATCAAAGGCTCTGGACGCGGCGCTGTCGCAAATCGAGCGCGCCTTCGGCAAGGGCTCGATCATGCGGCTTGGCGCCAATGAGCAGGTCGTCGAGATTGAAACCGTGCCGACGGGATCGCTGGGCCTCGACATCGCGCTTGGCGTCGGCGGCCTGCCGCGCGGCCGCATTGTCGAGATCTACGGGCCGGAAAGCTCGGGCAAGACGACACTGGCGCTGCACACAGTTGCCGAAGCCCAGAAGAAAGGCGGTATCTGCGCCTTCGTCGATGCCGAGCACGCACTCGATCCGGTCTATGCCCGCAAGCTCGGCGTCGATCTGGAAAACCTCTTGATCTCGCAGCCGGACACCGGCGAGCAGGCACTGGAAATCTGCGACACGCTGGTGCGTTCCGGCGCCATCGACGTGCTGGTCGTCGATTCGGTGGCGGCACTGACGCCGCGCGCCGAAATCGAAGGCGAGATGGGCGATTCGCTGCCCGGTCTCCAGGCTCGTCTGATGAGCCAGGCGCTGCGCAAGCTGACCGCCTCGATCTCGCGCTCCAACACCATGGTCATCTTCATCAACCAGATTCGCATGAAGATCGGCGTCATGTTCGGTTCGCCGGAAACCACGACCGGCGGCAACGCGCTGAAATTCTACGCTTCGGTGCGCCTCGACATCCGCCGCATCGGCTCGGTCAAGGACCGCGACGAGGTCGTCGGCAACCAGACCCGCGTCAAGGTCGTCAAGAACAAGCTGGCGCCGCCCTTCAAGGTGGTCGAGTTCGACATCATGTATGGCGAGGGCGTGTCCAAGACCGGCGAATTGGTGGACCTCGGCGTCAAGGCCGGCGTGGTCGAGAAGTCCGGCGCGTGGTTCTCCTACAATTCGCAGCGTCTCGGCCAAGGTCGTGAAAACGCCAAACTGTTCCTGCGCGACAATCCCGACACGGCGCGCGAGATCGAACTGGCACTGCGGCAGAATGCCGGGCTGATTGCCGAGAAGTTTCTCGAGAATGGCGGCCCCGAGCGCGGCGAAAGCGACGACGGCTTCGAGGAAGAATCCGGCGCCATGTAGGGCACGGCCAGAGTTCGGCCATAAATCCAGTCTATTACCCGATGCTTAAGTAACCGAGTTCTTTAGTATTGCGTTTCAAACCGCCGGCCTTCGCGCCGGCGGTTTTCGTTTTTGGGCAGCGTGAGGCCGGCTTGGCAGTTGCCGGATTGGACCAATTCCGTGTTTCTGGACAGGGTGGGGCGTGCCCGCTAAAAGGCCAAGTCGATCTTCTAAAAAGCAGAGACCAGTGTCCGCCGGCCGTGCCGGCGGTTTTCGCGAAAAGGCAGCACTCATGAGTGGCGTGAACGAGATCCGGTCGACATTCCTCGACTATTTCCGCAAGGAGGGCCACGAGGTCGTGGCCTCGAGCCCGCTGGTGCCGCGCAACGACCCGACGCTGATGTTCACCAATGCCGGCATGGTGCAGTTCAAGAACGTCTTCACCGGCCTGGAGAAGCGGTCCTATTCGCGCGCCACCACTGCGCAGAAAAGCGTGCGCGCCGGCGGCAAGCACAACGACCTCGACAATGTCGGCTACACCGCGCGCCATCTGACCTTCTTCGAAATGCTCGGCAATTTCTCCTTCGGCGACTATTTCAAGGAGCGCGCCATCGAACTGGCCTGGAACCTGATCACCAAGGAGTTCGGGCTGAACAAGGACAAGCTGCTGGTCACCGTCTATCACACCGATGACGAGGCGGCCGGCTTCTGGAAGAAGATCGCCGGTTTCTCCGATGACCGCATCATCCGCATCCCGACCTCCGACAATTTCTGGGCTATGGGCGACACCGGACCGTGCGGGCCGTGCTCGGAAATCTTCATCGACCGTGGCGAGCACATCTGGGGCGGCCCTCCCGGCAGCCCGGAGGAGGACGGCGACCGCTTCCTTGAATTCTGGAACCTGGTGTTCATGCAATATGAGCAGGTCACCAAGGATGAGCGCATCGACCTGCCGCGGCCGTCGATCGACACCGGCATGGGCCTGGAGCGCATGGCCTCCATCCTGCAAGGGGTGGAGAGCGTCTTCGAGACCGACCTGTTCCGTCATCTGATCGATGCGGCCTCGTCAGCGCTCGGGCAGGGACCCGACAAGGAGACGGTCGCCTCCTTCCGCGTCATTGCCGATCATCTGCGCTCGTCCTCTTTCCTGGTTGCCGACGGCGTGCTGCCGTCGAACGAAGGCCGCGGCTATGTGCTGCGCCGCATCATGCGCCGCGCCATGCGCCATGCGCAGTTGCTCGGCGCCAAGGAGCCGTTGATGTGGAAGCTGGTGCCGGCGCTAGTGCGTGAGATGGGCCAGGCCTATCCCGAACTGCTGCGCGGCGAACAGCTGATTACCGAGACGCTGAAGCTCGAGGAGACCAGGTTCCGCAAGACGCTGGTGCGCGGCCTCGGCCTGCTCTCGGAGGCGACGGATACGCTGCACGCCGGCGATATGCTGGATGGCGAGACGGCGTTCAAGCTCTATGACACGTACGGCTTCCCGCTCGATCTGACGCAGGACGCACTGCGCCAGCGCAACATCTCGGTCGACCTTGCCGGCTTCACCCATGCGATGGAGCAGCAGAAGGCCGAAGCGCGCAAGCATTGGGCTGGCTCCGGCGACGCGGCCACCGAGACCATCTGGTTTTCTGTACGCGAGAAGGCCGGCGCCACNCGCCACCGAATTCCTCGGCTACGAGACCGAACAGGCGGAAGGCCTCATCCAGGCCCTGGTCAAGGACGGCAAGACAGTCGATAGCGCCGGCAAGGGCGACGCGGTGGCGGTGGTCGTCAACCAGACGCCGTTCTATGGCGAGTCGGGCGGCCAGATGGGCGACACCGGCATCATCTCCGGCGAAGGTTTCTCGATCGAGGTTTCCGACACGCAGAAAAAGGCCGACGGCCTGTTCGTGCATCTGGGCAAGGTGACGAACGGCACGGTCAAGCCAGGTGCAGCCGTCGAGCTGAAGGTTGACCATGCGCGCCGCACCCGGCTGCGTGCCAACCATTCGGCAACGCATCTGATCCATGAGGCGCTGCGCGAGGTGCTGGGCACCCATGTCGCGCAGAAAGGTTCGCTGGTCGCGCCCGAGCGCCTGCGCTTCGACATCTCGCACAACAAGCCGATCTCGGCCGAAGATCTCGAAGAGGTCGAGCGCATGGCCAACGAAATCGTCGTCCAGAACAGCCCGGTGACGACGCGGCTGATGTCGGTCGACGACGCCATTGCCGAGGGCGCCATGGCGCTGTTCGGCGAGAAATACGGCGACGAGGTGCGTGTCGTCTCGATGGGCACCGGCGTGCATGGCGCCAAGGCCAATCGACCCTATTCCGTCGAACTTTGTGGCGGCACCCATGTCCGGGCGACCGGCGATATCGGCCTGGTCCGTGTCGTCTCCGACAGCGCGGTCGCCGCCGGCGTGCGCCGCATCGAGGCGCTGACCGGCGAAGCCGCACGAAAATATCTCGACGAGCAGGACAGACGCCTGAAGGCAACTGCGGCCGTGCTGAAGATCTCGCCGGCCGACGTGCCGGCGCGTGTCGAGGCGCTGCTCGAGGAACGCAAGAAGCTCGAGAAGGAGCTGAGCGAAGCGCGCAAGAAACTCGCGCTGGGCGGTGGTGCCGCGGCCGATGCTCCGGCCACCACCGAAACCGTCGCCGGTANCGCCGGTATCGGCTTCCTCGGCAAAGCGGTTTCCGGCGTGTCGCCGAAGGATTTGAAGCCGCTGGCCGATGCCGGCAAGACTTCGCTCGGCTCAGGCGTCGTCGTCTTCGTCGGTGCGGGCGAAGACAACAAGGCAAGCGTCGTGGTCGCAGTGACGGACGATCTCGTCGGCCGCTTCAGCGCTGTCGATCTTGTGCGCGTTGCCTCGGCCGCATTGGGCGGGCAGGGCGGTGGCGGACGGCCCGACATGGCGCAAGCCGGCGGCCCGGACGCCTCGAAGGCCAATGATGCGATCGCCGCGGTGAGGGCGGCGCTGGAGGCAGCCTGAAAGCCACCCTATGCCTTATCTGGTTTTGTGTGCGGCTTTCCGGCCTTCGCCGCCGTGCTTGCCATTCTGTGGCTGATAGTGGCAAGCCGGCAATCAGCTCTTAGACGGTCCGTCTAGCTAGTTCTTTTTTCGCCGCCTTCAGGGCGCGCGTCATTCTGCTGGAATCGCCCCAGGTGGACAGCCAGATCAGCACGTCCGTGGCGATCGAAATCAGCGACCGTAAAAAGTTCAGCGCCGGGCCGGGCGATTTCAGCTGCTCTTCGGCGTGATGGAGATGGGCGAGCTCTTCCTCGCGGATCGCCAGGATGATGCCGTGCAAGTCGTGGTCGCGGTTGGCGAGGAAAAACAGCTGATCGTCCAGATGGCGGTGCACCGCCGCTTCAACCGCCGCCGTGCAGGCCCAGATGCCTTGCGGACCGAGCAGGGCGGTGACAAAACCCAGCACCCAGCCACCCCAGCTCCAGAACTGCATCACCCGGCACGGTCGCGACCGCCGCGCCGGCATGGCGGCGCGGAACGCAGCGCAATGCGTGCGCTCGTGCCCAAGCATCTCCGACAAGGATGGCACGCAATCCGGCCATAAGCGCCTGGCGACAAGAATCTGCGCCGAATAGATCCTGATCGCACCGAACTCACCGGCGTGGTTGACCCTGACAATTCTGGCGACGGTGAGCGCGTCCTGGCGAGATGGGTCAGCCATGGCCCGAACCCATATCAGCCCGCCGCCAGGCTCGGACGTTTTGCGATGCCCTCCCACCAGGCCTGGATGTCGGCGAACGCCGCAAGCAGCTTTTGCCCGTCGGCGACCTTGACGAAATAGGCGATGATGGATGCCGCATGCAGGTCGGCCAGCGTCAGCTGGTCCCCGAGCAGCCACGGCCCGGGAGGCTTGAGTGCGGTGAGCACCCGCAGCACCGTTTCCGCCTGGCGCAGCCCGTTGGCGACCAGTGCCTCGTCTGGCGCTTCCTTCTCAAGCCGCTCGACGGCGACGTCCCAGACCATCGATCTGTAGGCATAGGCGTCGAGCATGCCGATGATCTGGTTCATCGTTGCGCGGGTGCGGGCGTCTTTTGGCTGCAGTGCCGGGCCGTCGAACGCCTCGTCGACATAGCGGGCGATTGCGCTGGTTTCGAACAGGCGAAACCCGCCGTGCTCGAAGGCCGGAATGCGGCCGAAAGGGTGATGCTCGAAGTACCAGGCGGGAGTGCCCTCGGCGGCAAAGACATCGACCGGCACAAGGTCGTAGTCGATGCCTTTTTCCGCCAGCACGAGGCGGACGATGCGCACATAGACGCTGTAGTCCGCCCCGTAGACGACCGGCTTGGCCATGGCTGCCGGCTTACGCCATCGCCTTCTGCAAATTCTCGTCGATCTTGTCGAGGAAGCCGGTGGTCGACAGCCATGGTTGGTCGGGACCGATCAAGAGCGACAGGTCCTTGGTCATGAAGCCGCTCTCAACCGTCTGGATGCAGACCTTCTCCAGCGTGTCGGCAAATCGCTTCAACTCGGCATTATCGTCGAGCTTGGCGCGGTGGGCGAGGCCGCGCGTCCAGGCGAAGATCGAGGCGATCGAATTGGTCGAGGTTTCCTCGCCCTTCTGGTGCTGGCGATAGTGGCGCGTCACTGTGCCGTGCGCGGCCTCCGCTTCCACCGTCTTGCCGTCCGGCGTCATCAGCACGGAGGTCATCAGGCCGAGCGAGCCAAAACCTTGCGCCACCGTGTCGGACTGGACGTCGCCATCATAATTCTTGCAGGCCCAGACATAGCCGCCAGACCATTTCAGGGCGGAGGCCACCATGTCGTCGATCAGCCGGTGCTCGTACCACAGCTTCTTCGCCTTGAACTCGGCCTCGAATTCAGCCTCGTAGACCTCCTGGAAAATGTCCTTGAAGCGGCCGTCATAGGCCTTGAGGATGGTGTTCTTGGTCGAGAGATAAACCGGATAATTGCGCAGCAGGCCGTAATTCAGCGAGGCGCGGGCGAATTCGCGGATGGAGTCGTCGAGATTGTACATCGCCATGGCAACACCGGCGCCGGGTGCGTCGTATACGTCGTGCTCGATCACCTTGCCGTCCTCGCCGACGAACTTGATGGTCAGCTTGCCCTTGCCGGGGAAGCGGAAGTCGGTGGCGCGATACTGGTCGCCGAAAGCATGACGGCCGACGATGATCGGCTTGGTCCATCCCGGCACCAGACGCGGCACGTTCTTCATGATGATCGGTTCGCGGAAAATGGTGCCGCCGAGAATGTTACGGATGGTGCCGTTCGGCGACTTCCACATCTTCTTCAGCTTGAATTCCTCTACGCGCTGCTCGTCGGGCGTGATCGTCGCGCATTTCACGCCGACGCCCCATTTCTTGATGGCATTGGCCGAATCGATGGTCACCTGGTCGTTGGTGGCGTCGCGGTGCTCGACGCCGAGGTCGTAATATTCGAGCTTCAGGTCGAGATAAGGGTGGATCAGCTTGTCCTTGATGAACTGCCAGATGATGCGGGTCATCTCGTCGCCGTCGAGCTCGACGACCGGGTTCGCCACCTTGATCTTCGCCATGAAAAGAATGCCTCGCTTTTGGGGAACAAAACGGCCTCGCCCGCATGGCTTCGGCCGGGTATGCGGAGCGTATATCAAAGCCTATTTGGCCGCGCAAACGACCATCCGTGCAGAATGGGTCGTCTGTGCCGCGACCGGTGTTTGCAAAAGCTTCATTTTGCCGAGCGGATGTGGCAGGGAACGCTGAAATGCCGCAAACAGCAGTTCATTGAGATCATGTCCGCCGTCGATCATCCTGAAAACGCATCCGCCGCCGGGCCGGCGATCATCCTGGTCGAGCCGCAGCTCGGCGAGAATATCGGCATGGTCGCGCGCGCCATGGCCAATTTCGGCCTTGCCGAACTGAGACTGGTCAACCCGCGTGACGGCTGGCCGAGCGAGAAGGCGCGCGCCGCCGCCAGCCGCGCCGACCATGTCATCGATGCCGTAACAGTGTTCGGCGACCTGGCGTCCGCCGTCGCCGACCTCAACTTCGTCTTCGCCACCACGGCGCGCGAGCGCGACGGCTTCAAACCCGTGCGTGGTCCGGTCGAGGCGGGCAGGGCGCTCAGGGCGCGTCAGATGGCCGGCCTGCGCACCGGCATCTTGTTCGGCCGCGAGCGTTTTGGGCTCTACAATGACGAGGTCGGGCTGGCCGACGAGATCGTCACCTTCCCGGTCGTTCCCGGCTTTTCGTCGCTCAACATCGCCCAGGCCGTGCTGTTGATGTCCTATGAATGGATGAAATCCGGCCTGGAGGACGAGACGGCGACCAATTTCTCCAGTCCTGAAATGAAGCCGGCGAGCAAGGAAGAGTTGCACGGCCTGTTTGCCTATCTCGAAGGCGCGCTCGAAGCGCGCGGTTATTTCCGCCCGGCGCCCAAGAAACCCAAGATGGTCGACAATCTGCGCGCCGTCTTGACGCGCGCCGGTTTCGCCGAGCCGGAACTGAAAGTGCTGCGTGGCATCATCTCGTCGCTCGACCGGTTTTCGCCGGCCATGCCGCGCGGTGACGGCTCGCCGGGAGACGATCCAAGGCGTTTGCCGGCCGCTGCGCGAAAACGCCAGGCAGACAAAGAAGATTAGAAATCGCTAAGCTTCGAACGGCTGAAGTAACCGAATTTTATTTGCCTCTCATCCATTGTTGTCAAAACGGTGGGGTGGCAAATGTTCACGTCCAAAATCGGCCGTATGCGCTTCTTCTTCTATTCGCTCGGCGTAGCCCTGCTCGAGGCCGTTCTAGCTGTGCTGTGCATCGTTGGCACGATCGGCTTTGAGGGGCTGGTCAACTCGGCGCCCGGTCCATTGCGGCAAGGGATGGCAGGCGCGGTTCTGGTCGTTTCCCTCCTGGCCGTGGTCATGCGTGCCAACATCGCCTGGCGACGCAGCCGCGACGCCAACGGCAAAGCCTGGATCCTGTGGTCCTACATCGTGTTCTGCGCCATCTACGCCTTTCTGCAGGCAGGCACGCTGCTGGTCATCGATTTCAACAATCCGGAAAGCACGTCCAGCGGTTTGAACCTGCTTGCGCTGTCGATCTTTGGCCTTTGGTGCACGATTCTGGTGGCTAAGCCGGTGGCGGGCATCAATATCGACGAACTGACATCGGTTTTCGATTTCGATGGCGATACGCCCATGCCTGCGGCATCCGGCCGGACGGCCAGCAGCACGGCACAGTCTTCCATGCGCAACGCCACACCGGCCACGCGCTCGGTGCCGTCCGCCCAGCCTCTGGGCCGTCCGCGGCCCGCCGGGTTCGGCAAGCGCGGGCTCTAGAGCAACCGAGGCAAGGTCGTCTTCGCCGGCTTTGCATGGAAGTTGCTAACATTCGCCACTTCAAGGCCATGATGGTTGCAGATAGAACGGCATTGGCCAATGACCGCCAAGCCTTCTGATCCAGCCTCTTTCATGGTCCGATATCAATGAGCCACCGTCCGATACTGATGTTCGATTCCGGCGTTGGAGGATTGACCGTGCTGCGCGAAGCGCGCGTGCTGATGCCTGACCGGCGCTTCGTCTACGTCGCCGATGACAAGGCCTTTCCCTACGGCGCCTGGGAAGAGCCGGCGCTGCAGGCCCATATAGTCGAGCTCTTCGCCAAGCTGCTCGACCGTTTTGATCCGGAAATTTCGGTCGTCGCCTGCAATACCGCTTCGACGCTGGTGATCGATGCGTTGCGGGAAAAATTCCCTGGCCATCCCTTTGTCGGCACCGTGCCGGCAATCAAGCCGGCGGCCGAGCGCACCCGGTCCGGGCTGGTCTCGGTGCTGGCGACGCCGGGCACGGTGAAGCGCCAGTACACGCGCGACCTGATCGGCAAATGGGCGCAGAAATGCCATGTGCGGCTGGTCGGCAGCAACAATCTCGCCGGACTGGCCGAGGCCTACATGCGCGAGGGCTTTGTCGACGAGGAGGCCGTGCGTGCCGAGATCGCACCGTGTTTCGTCCAGCATGACGATTTGTGCACGGACATCGTCGTGCTCGCCTGCACGCACTATCCGTTCCTGGCCAATCGCATGCGCAAGACCGCGCCCTGGCCGGTCGACTGGATCGACCCGGCCGAGGCGATTGCGCGGCGCGCTCTGTCGCTGCTTCCGGCTGTCGCCGGGCCATTGCCGCAAAGCGAGCCCGACATCGCCGTCTTTACCTCGGGAAAGGCGGACTTCGCCATCAGCCGGCTGATGCAGGGTTTTGGATTGAGCGCGCGCTAATGCATGTCGCCCAAAAGTGCGCAGCGGTTTTGGGACAAGGACATGCACAAAACGAAAAAACTAAAGCGCGTCGCCGACGCGCTTTAGGCAGGCTCGAAGACAATGACGCGCCGATCCGGATCGGCCGAAACAAGCCTTAGCGTCAGGCCATCGCCCTGCCTGAACCCAGAGGCCTTCACATTCGCAACGACAGGCATGTCCGAGAGCTGAACGCGCACACGCTGATCACCGACGTCGGTGACGACGGCCTTGAATGTTTCACCCATGCGCCCCCTCAGCATCACCGCCTCGGCAAGGTCGATGGCCGCGTGGTTGATCTGCGAGGCGCGGGCGCCTGCGCGGCCCATCACCTTCGGCAGTCTGGAAAACGCCTCGGTAACGGCTTGCGGCACCGGCTGGCCGTTGACGATGGCCAGCACGCAGCGCACGACATAGCGATCGGCCAGCCGCCTCAGGGGCGCGGTGGCGTGGGCATAGGTCGCGGCCATCGCCTCGTGCCAGGGGACAACGCCTTCTTCATAGGGTTGGTAGGACGCACCGGAGCCGGCGCGGCGGATTTCCAGCATCAGCGCTGCCTGGTGCATGTTGGTCGGATCGAGGGTTCGCTGATAGTCGGACAGGCTGGTCGAAGGAGGCCAGGACAGGCCTAAGGCCCGTGCCGCGCTGCGCAGTCTTTGTACTTTGGAAGCATCGGGCGGCGCCATCACCCGGAACAAGCCGGTCCGGTGTGCCAGCATGGCGTCGGCAATCGCCATGTTGGCGGCCAGCGAAAGTGCTGCGTTGTCTTGCTCGGATTGCAGCAGCGGTCTGAACGCAAGCTGGAACGTGCCATCGGCAAGCTGTTCCACCTCCTGCTCGGGCGGGTCGACGCGCGAAGCGCCGCGACGGTCTTCGGCCGCCGCCATGCGTCGCGCGATTTCGGCGAAGCCGACTGGGACGTCGGCGGCCTGCACGCTGTCATAGGCGAGCTTGGCGCGGCTTTGAATGATTGCCCGCTCCGCGCCATCCAGCCTTACCGCTCCGTCGTCGACGATCCGGACCGTGAAGATGACAGCCGGACGCGGACCGCTGGGCAGCAAGCTCGCGGCGCCCTCGGCAAGCACCCGGGGATAGAGCCCGGCCTTGCCGTCCGGCAAATACAGGGTTTCGCCCCGCGCCCAGGCTTCGCGATCCACCGCGTCGCCGTCCGCGACGAACCAGGCTACGTCGGCAATCGCATAGTGCAACAGAAGGTCGCTACCGCTCGCTTCGATCGAAAACGCTTGGTCAAGATCGGTGGAAGCCGCGGGATCGAGCGTCACGAAGGGCATCGCCGTGCGGTCGGCATGCTGGTCGGGCACGCGCCTGGCCGCCGTCTGTGCCATGGCCATTACATCAGGGGGAAATGCCTCCGGCACATGGAACTCGGTGCGGATTTTCGCGAGGCCGGTAGCGAGTGCCTGCGAGGGATCGTTCAACGATTTCATGGCGCCGTCCTACACCGGCGTTGCGGGCACGGGAAGGTGGTTTTGCCGGCAGTTGGCCGACCATGGGCAGGCATGAGCGCGGAACGGAAGTTGACCGCCAGCGCTGGAACCGTCGCCGGAGCGCAACGTTTCTTCCTCTGTCAGCAAAGGAGGTGCCGATATGCCTGCAACCTCAAAAGCACAGCAAAAGGCCGCTGGAGCAGCCCTGTCGGCCAAGCGCGGCGAGACCAGGAAGAGCGAACTTCAAGGCGCGTCGAAGTCGATGTACAATTCGATGAGCGAAAAACAGCTCGAGGAATTCGCAGACACCAAGCGCAAAGGCCTGCCGGAGAAGAAATCGGCAGACTGAAACCTTCAACCGAGTCGATAAACAAAGCCCGTGGCCGAAACCACGGGCTTCTTCGGTTCAGGCCAAGCCCGAAACCCCTGACGTCACCAGCAGCGCTTCACCTTGTAGCGGATGACCTTCTTGTGGCCATGCCGCCAGATGACCTTCTTCTTCACCACGACATGGCAGGTCTGACGATGCTTGTGGCCCTGCCAATGCTTGGCCATCGCTGGCTCGGGCACGGCGATCGACATCGTCCCGGCCAGGACGGAAAAACTTCTTCATGCGACTTCGGGCTCCTTTGGCTCCGGTCCCTTCCTAAATGCCGTCGGCGCAACAACCTCCCGCCGCATCCGGCACGGCACTCAACGCCAAAGACGTGATATGGTTGCCGGGCCCAGTGCCAGCGACGCGCTTGACTCTGCTCAAATCTCCGTTTAACGAGCGCACCAACACCGGGCCGCAATGCCCGGTTGTTTCTTTTGCATGGCAAGCCCGGGAAAGCAGGTTTATCGTTTCCTGGGCCTTGTCTAGACTGACGTGTCCCGTGGGTTTCCGCCGCGTTGCGTGGGAAAACCCTGTCAGGCCTCGAAAACGGAGGCCAGAGGAGGGCGCGTTTCCTTCACCCGGACCATGAGGTTCCGGGTGGTTTGTTTTGAAAGGGAATGCGATGAGCAAGCGCGAATCCGCCAAGTACAAGATCGACCGCCGTCTCGGCGAAAACATCTGGGGCCGCCCGAAGTCCCCGGTCAACAAGCGTGAATACGGCCCCGGCCAGCACGGCCAGCGCCGCAAGGGCAAGCTTTCCGATTTCGGCCTGCAGCTGCGCGCCAAGCAGAAGCTGAAGGGTCACTATGGTGATGTCTCCGAAAAGCAGTTCCGCAAGGTCTATGAAGAGGCTGATCGCCGCAAGGGCGACACCTCCGAGAACCTGATCGGCCTGCTCGAGTCGCGTCTGGATGCGGTCGTCTACCGCTCCAAGTTCGTGCCCACCATTTTCGCGGCTCGCCAGTTCGTCAACCACGGCCACGTCAACGTCAACGGCAAGCGCGTCAACATCGGCTCGTACCGTTGCAAGCCGGGCGATGTCGTCGAAGTGCGGGAAAAGTCGAAGCAGCTGGTCATCGTGCTGGAAGCGGTCGGCCTCGCCGAGCGCGACGTGCCGGACTATATCGAAGTCGATCACAACAAGATGGTCGCGACCTTCTCGCGCATCCCCGGCCTGGCCGATGTTCCGTTCGCCGTGCAGATGGAGCCGAACCTGGTCGTCGAATTCTATTCGCGCTAAGCGATCGCTTTTCTGCGATACTGGAAAGGGCCGCCCGTCGAGGCGGCCTTTTCTTTGTCGGCCATGTCCGCTAATCCGGCACTCTCGGCTATGGAAAGCGACAAGCCATGAACATGCTGGCAGACATCGAAACAGTTGAACCGATTGCTGAAGGCGGCTTCCATCCGCTGTTTGCCGACGTGCCGTCTTCCGTCGAGTTCAACAAACTGCGTAAGCGGCTGTTGCGGTTAACCCGTCAGGCGGTCGAGGATTTCGCCATGGCGAGGCCCGGCGACCGCTGGCTGGTGGCCTTGTCCGGCGGCAAGGATTCCTACGGGCTGCTGGCCGTGCTGCTCGATCTCAAATGGCGCGGGCTGCTGCCGGTCGAGCTGCTGGCCTGCAATCTCGACCAGGGCCAGCCGAATTTTCCGAAGCACATTTTGCCCGACTACCTCGATGCGCATGGCATTGCCCATCGCATCGAGTATCAGGACACCTATTCGGTGGTCACCGACAAGCTGCCTCAGGGCAGCACCTATTGTTCGCTGTGCTCGCGGCTGCGGCGCGGCCATCTCTATCGCATCGCGCGCGAGGAGGGCTGTTCGGCGCTGGTGCTCGGCCACCACCGCGAGGACATTCTCGAAACCTTCTTCATGAATCTGTTCCATGGCGGCCGCCTTGCCGCCATGCCGCCAAAGCTGCTCAATGACGACGGCGACGTCATGGTGCTGCGGCCGCTGAGCTACTGCGCCGAGGTCGATCTGGAAAAATTCGCCGCCGCTATGAAATTCCCGATCATTCCCTGCGATCTCTGCGGCAGCCAGGAAGGCCTGCAGCGCAACGCCATGAAGGCGATGCTGGACGATATGGAAAAGCGCATGCCGGGCCGCAAGGATACGATGCTGCGCGCGCTGTCCAACACCAGGCCGTCGCATCTGCTCGACAGAAAGCTGTTCGACTTTGCCGCCCTCAATGGCAGCCTCAGCACAGGACAAGACATTTCCGATGATATTTGACGACCAAGCGATCGACTGGCTGGCCGAACTTCTCGCCGATGCAGCCAGGGCCGAAATCATGCCACGCTTTCGCCGGCTGGGCGAGGGCGACATCAGACAGAAGACCTCGGCTGCCGACCTGGTGACCGAGGCCGACATCAACGCCGAGCGGCTGATCACGGCCAGGCTGCGCGAGCGCTATCCCACGGCGATGATCGTCGGCGAGGAAGCCTGTTCCGACAATCCGGCGCTGCTTCAAGGGCTCGGCGATGCCGACCTCGCCTTCGTCGTCGACCCGGTCGACGGCACCTTCAACTTCGCCTCCGGCGTGCCGCTCTTCGGCGTCATGCTGAGCGTCGTCGTCAAGGGCGAAACCGTCGCCGGTATCATCCATGACCCCGTAGGCCGGGACTGGCTGATCGGCGCCAAGGGCGCCGGCAGCCATATCCGCCATGCGCATGGCGCGCTGGAGACGGTGCATGTCGCCGATGCCGTGCCGATCTCGCAGATGACCGGCTCCGTCTCCTGGCAATATCTGGCGGAACCGCAACGCTCGCTCTTGGCGCGCAACCAGACCAAGACCCTATCGCAGTTCGGCTATCGCTGCGCGGCACATGAATACCGTCTTCTGGCCAGCGGCCATGCCCATTTCGTCGTCTACAACAAACTGATGCCGTGGGACCATCTGGTCGGTGTGCTGATCCACGCCGAGGCCGGCGGCTACACCGCGCGGATCGACGGCAGCGCCTATCTGCCCTCGTATATCGACGGCGGCATTCTTGTCGCCCCGGACAAGGAAAGCTGGCAGGAGTTGCGCAGGGAACTCTGGGCGCAATAATCGGTCCAACTGCTGGTAGAGGCTTTCGTCAAGTATATTGGCTCTGTTATAGTGTCCAATCTCTCACGAAGTCGGAAGCTGCGAAATGAAACATCGGTCCGCAATTGTTGCAACGGCGCTTGCACTTGCCTTGGCCGCCGCTGGCGCCACTGAGGCAAGATCGCAGGAACGCGCGTGCGGCAGTCGCGATCCCGTCGATACCATAGACGAGATGTTTTCCGCGATCTTTGCCTGTTGGCAGCCGCCGCCTGGAAGTGCTGGCATGACCCTGACGCTGAGTTTCTCAATTCGCAAAAACGGCACGCTGATGGGCAAACCGCGCGCCACTTTCTCCCATATGGGAGATGATGCCTCGCTCAACCGGGTCTTTGTGTCATCCGTGCTCGAAGCTCTCGACAAGGCTCTGCCGATGCCTCTTTCGGACAGCATGGGTGGCGCCATCGCAGGGCGCCCGCTGTTCCCTCGTTTCACGGCAGTGATTGGCGGCGCATCCTGAAACGCGTCGCTTGAAGGTGGCTGCGGTCTGAGACAAATAAAACTCGTAGCGCAGAACAGTTGCTCAATGCAGGTCGGTGACGTGCCCTAAAATGGGTGGGTTGTGCGGCTGGAACATCTTGCCGCGCTCGGCGATCAGGATCATCAGCAGGGCCGCGACCGAGACGCTGCAGAAGCCGGCGGCAAGCGGCGTCACCGTGCCGTTGAAGGCCTGGCCGATCAGCGTGCCGAGGATGCCGCCGAGAAAAGTCTGCATGAAGCCCAGGATGGACGACGCGGTGCCCGCCAGTTGGCCGAGCGGCTCCATCGCGAGCGCGTTGAAATTGGCGCCGAGCGCGCCGAACGGGAGCATCGCGCTGGCGAAGAAGGTGATGAACAGCCAGAGTGGCATCTTCATTTGAAGCGAAACGGTGAGCCAGGCAAGGCTGATCACTAGGAACAACAGCAGTGCGCTCTGCGACAGGCGGCGCATGCCGATGCGGCCGACCAGGCGCGAGTTGAGGTAGTTCGAAAAAGCGAGAACGCCGGCGACACCCGCGAAGATGACAGGAAACAATTCGCCGACATGAAAAATGTCGACATAGATCTGCTGTGCGGAGGCGATGAAGCCGAACATGGCGGCGAAAATGAAGGTGCTGGCAAAGGCGTAGCAAAGCGCCATGCGGTTGGTGAGCACGATGCGGAAACCACCGACGACGGATGAGACTGTCAGCGGCCGGCGGTACTCCGGATGCAGCGTCTCCGGCAGCCGCAGCAGCGACCACGCCGACACGATCAGCGCTCCGACGGCCATGGTGACGAAGATCCAGTGCCATGTTGCGAACAGCATGATGAACTGGCCGATCCCAGGCGCGATCACCGGGATGGCCATGAACACCATGAAGATCAGAGACATCACCTCGGCCATGCGCCGACCGTCGAACGTGTCGCGCACGATCGAGACGGCGATGACGCGGGTCGCCGCCGCACCGATGCCTTGCACCAGCCGGCACAGCAGCAGGACGGCGAATGACGGGGCGATGGCGGCAGCTGCCGCCGCCACGACATAAATCGCCAGCCCGGCAACGAGTGGCGCGCGGCGCCCGAACCGGTCCGAGATCGGTCCGAAGAAAAGCTGTCCGCCACCGAAGCCCAATATATAGGCGGTGATCACATACTGGCGGTGGTTTTCATTCTCAACGCCAAGCGTGGCGCCGATTTGCTGCAGTGCCGGCAGCATGATGTCGATGGCCAGCGAGTTCAACGCCATCAGTGCCGCGCACAGCGCGATGAATTCCCAGCGCGGAATAGGCAATTTGCGTGCCTGTTGCGGCGCTTTTGCTGGCTGGTCCACGGCGGGTCCGATCTTCAAAACGAATATGCGCCGGCATGCCGGCGCATAAGTTCGTCCTCACTCCGATAGGGGGAGGTAACATTTTGCCGGGGCGGGGCTGCCCCGTCTCAACTCAGAATCAGGCTGTCGCTTTGACGCTGACGCCCTTGTCGACGAGCAACGTCTGCAACTCGCCTGCCTGGAACATTTCTCGGATGATGTCGCAGCCGCCGACGAATTCGCCCTTGACGTAAAGCTGCGGGATCGTCGGCCAGTTCGAATATTCCTTGATGCCTTGGCGCAGTTCGGCCGAGGTCAGCACGTCGACGCCCTTATAGTCGGCTCCGATGTAATCGAGGATCTGGACGACCTGGCCGGAAAAGCCGCACTGCGGAAAACCGGGCGTGCCCTTCATGAAAAGGACGACGTCGTTGCCCTTCACTTCGCTGTCGATGTAGTCGTTGATGCCGCTCATGAGATATCCTTTCACGCCTGTGGGAGTCAGGCTCGAAGCATAGCCATCAAATAAACCCATAGATGGGCCGAAACAAGATGTTTGCGCCGCCGTCTCGGAAATGGCGCAAAGGATCGCCTGTCTTGGGCCAAGCATCCGAGCCGATTGCAACCTTCGGAACATGATGAAAAGACGATATGGCGCCGCCCTTCCGATCGCCATCCTGCTGGCGGCGATTGCCGTTGTCTGGTGGCCGAGACGCCCCGAGCCGCCGCCGCTGGTCATTGGCGGTGACCTGCCCGCGCCTTGCCGGAATGTCGCCTTCGAGGCGGTGACCTATGTCGTCTGCGAGACCGATCTTCGCGCCGACAGCATCGGTGTTTTCCACGCCGGCGCCGATGGCAAGCCTTTTGGTTCGCTCGAAGCCTTCGACAAGGCGGTTGCGGGCGAGGGGAGGCCGGTGCTGCTCGCCATGAATGGCGGCATGTATCACGAGGATTTGTCGCCGGTCGGCCTGCTGGTCGAGGACGGCAGCGAAAAGTCACGGCTCAATCTTGCCGACGGCGAAGGCAATTTCTTCCTGAAACCGAACGGCGTCTTTCTGGTGGGCAATGACGGCAAGGCGGCTGTCATGGAAAGCAACGCCTATGCGGTCACCAAACGCGATGTTGCCTTCGCCACGCAGTCCGGCCCGATGCTGGTGATCGATGGCAAGATTCACCCACGCTTCGAGCCGAACGGAACCTCGCGCTACATCCGCAACGGCGTCGGCGTGCGCGATGAAAACACCGTTTTGCTGGCGATCTCGCGGTCTGAGGTCAGTTTCGGCAGCTTTGCGCGGCTGTTTCGCGACGCGCTACAATGCCGCAACGCGCTGTTCCTCGACGGCGCGGTTTCCGCGCTGTCGGATGGGAAAAGAATGATCGTCGGCGGAAAATACCCGGCGGGCCCGATCATCTCAGTGTCGGCGAAGCCGATCACGTCAGTGTCGGCGAAGCAGCCGCAGAAACAGTAGGCCAGTCTGGCTTCAGTCCGGCACGCTGGTCTGCAGGGCCAGCGCGTGCAGCACGCCGCCCATATTGCCCTTCAGCGCATCATAGACCATCTGGTGCTGCTGGACGCGGCTCTTTCCGCGGAAGCTTTCGGCCACCACTTCGGCTGCATAGTGATCGCCGTCACCGGCGAGGTCGCGGATCGTCACCTTGGCGTCCGGAATGCCGTCCTTGATCAGTTTTTCGATGTCGTGGGCATCCATTGCCATGGCAAAATCCTGTTCTGGGCGGCTAGGCACGAGTGACTCGCACGGCAGCCTAAAGCCTTTCTGGTCCGGGTTGAAGCCGTTCTGTCGGCGACGCAGTGTCTAAGGGCCATCCTGCCGCGGGTGAACCACACCATCTTCGGTAATGTCGTCGCGGGTCGAGAACCCCCGGCCAAGGCTGAACACCAGGACATAGAGCGGGATGTTGAGCGCCAGGTTGATAATCGGGAGATAGCTGGTCATCTGCCACAAGGGCGAAAAGAATGGTTGGCCATAGCCGTCGCAGATCAGCGATGACCCGTATTCCCACAGCGCGCCGGTAATGACCGCAATGGCAAAGAGCTTGATGCAGGTGGCGACATGCCTTGCGCGCGCCGGGTTCGGCAAAAGGCGGCTCCACAGCACCAGGCAGACGATGGGGATCGCATAGATCAGACTTTGCAAGGCCAGCATCTGCAGTGTGCCATTGGCCGCCTCAATGAACTGGTCACGCCTTTCCAGCAGCGGACAGACCTCGCTCGAGGTCGTCGACAGCAGGAAAAAGACGAACGGCCCGAGGAACCAGAAGAAGAACAGCGACGGCCAGAAGACGACTGCGATCAGCGTCCGGGCTGCCAGGCTGGTCAAATGGACTTGTCCATGAAGTTCGGGAACCAGCCTTCGTGGGCGGCGGTCAATTCGCTGACCGGGATCGCCCTGGCATCGCCGAGCTTCAGTTCGTTTCCACCGGTCGAGCCGATCCATGGCGCAAAGATGCCGAGCTTGCTCTGTTCCTCGCGGATGGCGTCCCATTCCTTGCTCTGCGGATCGACGGACAGCGTCAGCAGGTAGCGGCCCTGGTCTTCGCCGAACCAGACCGGGATCGGGTCGGTGCCGGCGAGCCCCGGAATGGTGGCGCCGATGCCGGACGCCATCGCCATTTCGGCCAGGGCTATCGCCAAGCCGCCATCGGAAAGGTCATGCGCCGCGGTCACGACGCCCGACGCGATCAGCGCGCGCACATGGTCGCCGACGCGCTTTTCATGGGCGAGGTCGACGGATGGCGGCGGCCCGTCGGTGCGGCCATGGATGTCCCTGAAATAGGCGGACTGGCCGAGATGGCTGCCCCAGCTTGCGGGCGCGCCGACCAGCAGGATCATCTGGCCCTCGGCGGCAAAGCCGATACGGGTCATCTTCGACCAGTCGGCAATCAGCCCCACGCCGCCGATGGTCGGCGTCGGCAGGATACCTTGGCCATTGGTTTCGTTGTAGAGCGAGACATTGCCCGACACGATCGGGAAGCCGAGCGCCCGGCAGGCATCGCCAATGCCTTTCACCGCGCCGACCAGTTGGCCCATGATCTCAGGCCGTTCCGGATTGCCGAAATTGAGGTTGTCGGTGGCCGCCAGCGGCAGCGCGCCGGTGGCGGTGAGGTTGCGCCAGCATTCGGCCACCGCCTGCTTGCCGCCTTCGTACGGGTCGGCCTCGCAATAGCGCGGCGTGACGTCGGAGGAGAAGGCGAGCGCCTTGGTCGGATGGCCTTCGACGCGCACCACGCCGGCGTCGCCGCCGGGAAGCTGCAGCGAATTGCCCTGGATCAGCGTGTCGTACTGCTCCCACACCCAGCGGCGCGACGACAGGTTCGGCCCGCCGAGCAGTTTCAACAGCGCATCGGCAACGTCGGCCTTCGGCGCATCGCCGGCTGCGAGCGCCGCCGGCTTCTTCGGCTCGACCCAGGGGCGGTCATATTCCGGCGCCTTGTCGCCAAGGTCCTTGATCGGCAGATTGGCGACCTCGTCGCCCTGATGGATGACGCGGAAACGCAGATCGTCGGTGGTCTTGCCGACGATAGCGAAGTCGAGGCCCCATTTGTGGAAGATCGCCTCGGCTTCCTTTTCCTTCTCGGGGCGCAGCACCATCAGCATGCGCTCCTGACTCTCCGACAGCATCATCTCATAGGCGCTCATGCGCTCTTCGCGCACCGGCACCTGGTCGAGGTGAAGCTCGATGCCGAGGTCGCCCTTGGCGCCCATCTCGACCGCCGAACAGGTGAGGCCGGCCGCACCCATGTCCTGGATGGCGATGACGGCGCCAGACGCCATCAGCTCAAGACAGGCTTCGAGCAGGCATTTTTCGGTGAAGGGATCGCCGACCTGCACGGTCGGGCGCTTCTCGTCGATCTTGTCGTCGAACTCGGCCGAGGCCATCGTGGCGCCGCCGACGCCGTCGCGCCCGGTCTTGGCGCCGAGATAGACGACCGGCAGGCCGACGCCCTTGGCTTCCGACAGGAAGATCGCATCGGTCTTGGCGAGGCCCGCGGCAAAGGCGTTGACCAGGATGTTGCCGTTGTAGCGGGCGTCGAAATTGACCTCGCCGCCGACGGTCGGCACGCCAAAGGCGTTGCCGTATCCTCCGACGCCGGAAACCACGCCGCTGACCAGGTGCCTGGTCTTGGGATGGTCCGGTGCCCCGAAGCGCAAAGCGTTCATCGCCGCAATTGGCCGCGCGCCCATGGTGAAGACGTCGCGCAATATGCCGCCGACGCCGGTCGCCGCACCCTGGTAGGGCTCGATGTAGGAGGGATGGTTGTGGCTCTCCATCTTGAAGACGACGCAGTCGCCGTCGCCGATATCGACCACGCCGGCGTTCTCGCCCGGACCCTGGATGACCTGCGGCCCGGTGGTCGGCAGCGTGCGCAGCCATTTCTTCGAGGATTTGTAGGAGCAGTGCTCATTCCACATCGCCGAGAAGATGCCGAGTTCGGTAAAGCTCGGTTCGCGCCCGACCAGATCGAGGATGCGCTGGTATTCGTCGGGCTTCAGCCCATGCGCGGCTATGAGTTCCGGGGTGATCGGCACGGAATTGGAAATGGTCATGGGCGGCGATTGATGTCCATGGGAGAGGGGAATTTGAGTCCCCTCATATCGCAAGCTTTGGCGTGATACACCCCATTGGATGACGAAAAACGCCGGAAAACCACAGGGCGACGATGGTAGCGGGGAGCCGCTGGGGAACGCTATGGCATCCCGGCCGTTAGGCCTCAAACCAATCAGGAGATTTCGACATGGCCACCAAGCAAGGCAAGAAAGACAATCGCCTCTCCGACAAGGAGGCCATGCATATTGCCGAGACCACCGACGTTTCGCCCAAGCAGGCCAAGGACCTGGCCGAGAAGCACGGCAAGGACAAGGGCGCAAAGGAAGCCAAAAACTTCAAGGCAGAGGGCTGAACCTGAGATCGGTACACAGGCGCACGGTTTAGCGCCAACGATTCAGGACGAACTGTCGTAGCCGGCGCGGCCTTCCTCCAGCAGCCGCCGGATCACCGCGACGCCGCCGGTGATGTCCTCGCGCCGCCTTGGCTGCGAGACGCCGAAACGCACGCCGTGAAAAACCTGCTCGGAACGCCCCGCCTTGAACTCGTCCTCGTCGTCGAGGAGCACGCCATTTTCGAGGCATGCGCTCCTGAACGTGCCGGACAGCCAGGGATCGGGCAGCGTCAGCCAGACGAAGGGCACGCTGCCGTGTGACTTGAAGGCGAAACCCGCCAGTGTCTCGCGCACGATGGCGATGCGGGCGGCAATTTCGGCAATGCTGCGTTTGCGGATATCGCCAGCCTGCCCTGACAGCACCAGCCGCGCATTCACCTCCGCCAGCAGGAACGGCATCCCGCCGGTCATCATCTTGTGGGCGACGCGGATGCGATGGCGATAGGCGGGCGGGCAGGAGAGCCAGCCGCCGCGAACACCTGCCGCGACCGATTTCGACAGACCGCCGGCGACAATGGTGCGCTCGGGTGCATATTCGGCGATGAGCGGCGTCGGATCTTCGGTCAGGCCGCCATAGAGATCGTCCTCGATGACGATGACATTGTACGCGCGCGCGACACGAGCGATCGCCTCGCGGCGCGAAACCGACAGGATCGCCAGCGTCGGGTTCTGCACCGTCGGCATCAGGAAGATCATCTTCGGGTGCTTTTGCGCGCAGACGCGTTCGAAATCCTCGGGATCGAGGCCTTCTTCGTCCGATGCCACCAGTGCTATGCGCCGCCCGATCAGCCCGGCGCTGCGGGCGATCTGCGAATAGGTGAGGTGCTCGAAGGCGACATAGTCGCCCGGCGTGGTCAGTGCCGCAATCGCCGCCATCACCGCGGCATGTGTGCCAAGCGTGGGAACGATGGTGTCGGCCGCCGGACGGAACGAATTGCGCGACAGCCAGCGGGCGCCGGCCTCGAACCAGCGCTCCGGAAAATCCCTGGTGTAGCTCGAAATCTCGTGCGGGTGTTCCTGCACCGTGCGCGAGAGCATGTCAGCGACAATGGCGCCCTGGCCGATGTCGGGCGCGGCAGTGCTGTCGAAACGCAGTTTGCCGGGCGGCGCATCGACATAGCGCGTGCCTTGCACGGCAGGCTCGGCGAATTCGGGTGACGCTTCCGATTGCTGCGCCAGCACATAGGTCCCGCGACCGACTTCGCCGCTCACCAGGCCGCGCTCGCGCAGCAGCTGATAGGCTCGGCCGATCGTGCCGACCGTCGTGCCGATATCATAGGCGAGATCGCGCTGCGGCGGCAATTTTGCCCCGGCATCGATGACGCCCTTGTCGATGTCCGACTCGATGCTGTCGGCAAGGCGCTGGTAAAGCGGGCCGGAACCGATGGTGAGGTCAGGGAGCCAATTTGTCATGGTGACAATTCTGTATATTGCACCAGATCGGGTGTCAATGCATATCAGAACCGTACCAAGATGGGTACAATTTGCAACCTTGGCAGAAAGAACATGGATACAATCGAGACAATCCGCTGCGCGGGCATTGAATTGGTCGGGCCGTCCAGCCGGCGAGGCTTTGTCGGCCGGATCGTGCATGTGGTCAGATCGCTGGCGCGATGGATCGACGTGCTGATCGAGCGCCGTCGCGGCCGCCTGGCTTTGCTCGAAATGACCGACGAGCAGCTCAGGGACATCGGTGTGTCGCGTGACGACGCTCACCGCGAAGGGATCCGACGGCTCTGGGACTGACCCGGAGCCGGTTCGTCAACGACGGGTGCGCGGAGCCCTGAGGCGTGAGACGCCCCTATCGGCAAGCACGGCGAGGATGCACAGCACCAGGAAAACCCCGGTGACGGCCAGCGCCGCAAGGGCGACGCTGGCCGCGCCGTTTTTCGCAACGTCGAGGAACGGGTAGGGCACTTCGCCTGCGATCGGTGCGCGCGCCAGCGCATAGGCGAGATAGGCGATCGGAAAGGCCATCCACCACGAAATGTCGCTCCAGCGTGTCCTGCCGTCAGCGCCTGCAACAAGCCACCACAGCACGAACAGCACCGGCGTCACATAGTGCAGCAGCACGTCACAGAGCAGGAACAGCCCCTGCGGCTGCCAGAGCTGCGCCAGAACTGTCGCGTAGACGATGAAGACCAGGGCGATGGAAGCCGCCACGCCCGCCCGCATCCGCGGCCCGGCAAAGGCCGGCAGCCAGGCGTAGCCCGAAGGCGACAGCAGCGAGACATGGACCAGCACTGCACCGATGTTGGTCAGGATGGTGAAGAAGCTGAACAGAAAGACGATGGAGCCGAGAAAACTGCGGCCGGCTTCCATCGATGCCGGGATGGTGATGCACGCTTGCAGTACAAGCCCGGCCAGACCGATGATCAATCCCGCAAACTGCAGGAAGCGGCCCATGGCGTCAGGCGGCCGCGTTGCAGGAGGGGTTGCCCGTTTGCCAGCGCGCAATGTCGGATCCGATGCGCGCGCCGAGCGGATCGTCCATCAGCGGACCGAACACGTCGACGCGGCTGGAATTGCCTTGCGCCTGGACGACCAGCAGCGGCTTGCCGCCATAATGCTTGGCCGGCACCAGCAGGAAGCGGGGCGTGCCGCTGAACGAATTCAGCTCATTGGCCATCTGATAGGATTTGAAGGCGGGATCCTTGCTGGCGATCCAGCATTTGTGGGCCGATATCGCTACCTGTTCCATGGCCAGCAGCGAAGCGCTCTTGCCCGTGGGGACCGGCGCGCTCTTCGGGCTGGACTGGCAGGACGCCAACGCCAAGCCGGCAGCAGCCAGGGGACCTAGGCGAACAATCGTCAGTCTCATGGTCAACCGCCCCCGCGTTTTGAAAGGTTCGAAGAGATATCAGGCGGCGATGCCGAGTGCGCCTTCGAACAGCGCCCGGCCGTCACTGCCGCCATGCGCGGCCTCGATCAGGTTTTCCGGATGCGGCATCAGGCCGAGCACATTGCCCTTCTCGCTGACGATACCGGCAATGTCGTTGATCGAGCCATTGGGATTGCTGCCCTCGGCATAGCGAAACACCACCTGTCCTTCGCCTTCGAGGCGCGCAAGCGTGTCGGTATCGGCGAAATAATTGCCGTCATGATGCGCAACCGGCGTGCGGATGATTTGGCCCGGCTGATAGCGGCGGGTGAACATGGTGTTGGCGTTGGCGATTTCGAGCTTCACCTCTCGGCAGACGAATTTCAGCGAGGCATTGCGCATCAGCGCGCCAGGCAAAAGGCCGGCTTCCACCAGAATCTGGAACCCGTTGCAGACGCCGATGACCATGACGCCCTTGGCCGCCTTTTCCGCCACCGCCCGCATGACCGGCATGCGCGCGGCAATGGCGCCGCAACGCAGATAGTCGCCGAACGAGAAGCCGCCGGGAATGGCGATCAGGTCCACATCAGGGATTTCGGTGTCGGTCTGCCAGACGGTCGCCGGCGCCTGCCCGGAAATCTTGGTCAGCGCCGCAATCATGTCGCGGTCGCGGTTGAGGCCGGGGAGAAGAACGACAGCTGATTTCATATCAAGCGATCTCCACCGCGTAATTCTCGATCACTGTGTTCGCCAGCAACTTGTCGCACATGGCTTTCAGATCGGCTTCGGCCTTGGCCTTGTCGGTCTCTGAGAGCTCGAGGTCGAAGACCTTGCCCTGCCGCACCTGGCCGACGCCGCCGAACCCCAGTCCGGACAGAGCGTGCTCTATGGCTTTTCCCTGCGGGTCGAGCACGCCGTTCTTGAGGGTGACGGTGATGCGGGCCTTGATCATGCTGGACAGGTTCCTGTTCGAAGACTTAGCAATTCCAGGAAAAGTCTGAAGCGGTTTTTCGTCCGGAATCGCGTCAAGAAATGAAGACTTAGTGCGGCTTGCCTTTGAGGCCATCGGTCGAGGCGACGAGCACCGGGCCGGTCGGGCGCGGCGGCTCGTTCTCGTTCATGATGCCGAGGCGGCGGGCAACTTCCTGATAGGCTTCGACGAGGCCGCCCATATCGCGGCGGAAACGGTCCTTGTCGAGCTTGTCCTGCGTTGCCACGTCCCACAGCCGGCACGAATCCGGCGAGATCTCGTCGGCAACGACGATGCGCATCATGTCGCCCTCGAACAGGCGGCCGCATTCGATCTTGAAATCGACGAGTTGGATGCCGACGCCCATGAACAGGCCGGAGAGGAAGTCGTTGACGCGGATGGCCAGCGCCATGACGTCGTCGATCTCCTGCGGGCTTGCCCAGCCGAAAGCGGTGATGTGCTCTTCCGACACCATCGGATCGTCGAGCGCATCGGCCTTGTAATAGAATTCGATGATCGAGCGCGGCAGAACGGTGCCTTCCTCGATGCCGAGGCGCTTGGACAGCGAGCCGGCGGCGACATTGCGCACCACCACTTCGAGCGGAATGATCTCGACTTCCTTGATCAACTGCTCGCGCATGTTGAGCCGGCGGATGAAGTGGGTCGGAATGCCCATGCGGTTCAGATGGTTGAAGATGTACTCGGAAATGCGGTTGTTGAGCACACCCTTGCCGTCGATGACCTCATGTTTCTTCTTGTTGAATGCGGTCGCATCATCTTTGAAGAACTGGATAAGCGTGCCCGGTTCCGGTCCCTCATAGAGGATCTTGGCCTTGCCTTCATAAATGCGGCGGCGATTTTTCATCTGATTTTTCTCTGGATTTGCGGGCAGGCGGCAAGCGACCAGTTCCTGTCCGTCTGCCTAAATTGGTGCGGCGACGGGTGGGGTTCAATGCCGGGTCTATCCCAATCACAGCGTTTGCTCAATCGGCAAATCCTTTCCATCGACCGCTTTCAGGAATGAAATGCCGCAGCGCAGCAAGTGATGTAGCATATTGACCGGCCCGCGCCCTTTTGGTTTGTGCTGCGGCAACACACATATCCATCGCCAACGCGAATCGATTTCATCGGAGGGAAGCCATGAGCAGCATGAAAGACCGCGAAGAGGGTTTTGAGCGCAAATTCGCCTTCGACGAAGAACTTCGCTTCAAGGCTTCCGCACGCCGCAACAAGGCGCTCGGTCTGTGGGCCGCCGAAAAGCTGGGCAAATCCGGCACTGACGCCGACGCCTATGCCAAGGAAGTTGTGGTTTCCGATATCGAGGAAGCCGGCGATCACGACGTATTCCGCAAGATCCGCAAGGATTTCGACGCCGCCGGCGTCGACCAGTCGGATCACCAGATCCGCCGCACCATGGACGAACTGATGGCGCAGGCGATCGAGCAGATCAAGAACACCTAGAGCGAGTAGCGCTGGACCAATCGACCGCCCGGTCCAGCCGGGCGGTTTTTCTTTGCCTTTTCAGCCTTTTCCGGCTGAAACTGTGCGTAGGCCTGTTACAAGGCTCTACCCAACGAGGAAAGCACCCATGTCCCTGAAGTCACGCCTGGCGGCGGATGAAACGCTGTTCACCGCCTGGTCCGGCGTTCCGGACGCTTTGACGGTCGAAATCATCGCCAAGCAGGGTTTTGACGCCGTCACCCTCGATATGCAGCATGGCGGACACCACGAAGACTCGGTCTTGCGCGGCCTGGTGCCGGTGCTGGCCGCCAACAAGCCGGCGCTGGTGCGCATTCCGGTCGGCCGCTTCGACATGGCCAGCCGCGCCCTCGATTTCGGTGCCGAGGCGGTGATTGCACCGATGGTGAATTCGGTGGCCGATGCAAAACTCTTTGCCGCGGCGATGAAATATCCGCCGATGGGCGAGCGCTCCTGGGGCCCGACCTATGCTTTTCCGCGCCATGGCAAAGGCGACCACGCCGAATGGCTGCGCGACACCAATCAACGCACCATGGCCTTTGCCATGGTCGAAACGCGCGCCGCACTCGATGCGCTGGACGGCATCCTCGACACGCCGGGCATTGACGGCATCTTCCTCGGCCCATCGGATTTCTCCATCGCCTGGTCGAATGGCGCCACCGTCAATTCGACGCTGGAAAGCATGATGGAAACCGTCGCCTCCATCGCCGAGCGGACGCGCAAGGCGGGCAAGCATGCGGCGATCTACGTCGTTGAGCCGGCGATTGCCGGCCGCGTCGTGGCGATGGGCTACCGGCTGCTGGCGATGGGCTCGGACCATGCGCTGATTTCGCTCGGCGCAAAGATACTCATCAAAAGCATGAACGATTCGATAAAGGGCTGAGGCGTGGTGCCTTGCCCGGTCAGGCCTTGAGGTCGGTCAGGAACTTGGCGAAGGTCATCGACCCTTCCGGCCAAGGGCCGAAGCCGGCATCCTCATTGAGGTGACCGGTTTCGCCGGCATCGATGAACAGCGAACCCCAGGCGCCGGCAATGTCCTCGGCAACCTCGAAGGCGCAGAACGGATCGTTGCGGCTGGCGATGACGATGGACGGGAAGGGCAGCGGTTCGCGCGCATAGGGACCAAAGGTCATCAGGTGACGCGGCCTTATCTCCGGGTTGGCGACGTCGGGCGGCGCGACAAAAAACGCGCCGGCGACCGGCTTCCTGAACTGCGGAATGGCCTGCACCGCGGCCGCCACGCCCAGGGAATGGGCAACGATCACCACCGGCCGCTCGGCCTCGTTGACAGCGTTCGCCACGCTCGCCGTCCAGTCCTCGCGCACCGGCTTCGACCACTCCGCCTGCTCGACCCGGCGCGCCGTCGACAGTTTCGACTGCCAGCGTGTCTGCCAGTGTTCGGGGCCGGAATTGGTGTAGCCCGGCACGATCAGAATATCTGCGTCTTTGACTTTCATGGCGCTGAGATAGCGAGCGGCCGTGTCTCGTGCAACCCGCGCTGACGCATGCGGTGCATCACAATCGTGAACAACCTGTTCGATTCTTTCCATCTTGTGTGAACGATCAGGATCGACGATTTGAGGCAGGAAGAGATGGACAACAGAATAGACTGGTGGCGCGGCCTGGGATAATGCGCTGAACGGAGAGTTTTATGAGCGAACTGCCTTTTGCCGCGACGACCCCCGTCAGCGTGTCACGCGTGGGCCTGAAGGCGCGCGACGCCGAAGGACTTGCCGATTACTACCGGGCTGTTGTCGGCCTGCAGGAATTGAGCCGCGCCGATGGCGCCATCACGCTGGGCGCTGCCGAGCGCCCGCTGCTGGTCATCGAGCCTGACGCAGCGGCCAAGCCCGACGATCCGCGCAGCGCCGGCCTTTTCCACACCGCTTTCCTTCTGCCCAGCCGCGCCGATCTCGGCCGTTGGATAAACCATGCCGCCGCCAACAAGATCCGCATCGAGGGCGCCTCCGACCATCTGGTCAGCGAGGCTTTGTACCTGACCGACCCCGAAGGCAACGGCATTGAAATCTATAGGGACCGTCTGCCGCAGGAGTGGAAGTGGAACGGCGACAAGATCGCCATGGCGACCGAGCGGCTGAATCTGGCCGCCGTGGTTGGCAGCGTGCCGGCCGGTGACGCCGGCTGGCAGGGCGCGCCGCAAAACAGCATTATCGGCCATGTCCATCTGCGCGTCGGCCGGCCGGAAGATGCCGAGGCCTGGTGGCACGACGAATTTGGCTTCGACACGGTCGCTAAGTATGGAGGGCAGGCGGTGTTCCTGTCGTCGGGAGGCTACCACCATCATATCGGTGGCAATTCGTGGCACAGCGCCGGCGCCGGCCGGCGCGATCCGTCCCGCTCGGGTCTGGCCTGGGTCGAGATGCGGTCGGACAAGACAACCGCTGAAACCACGCGGGAAGATCCGTGGGGCACGGTTATCCGCACCGTGCCGGGCGCCGCCGGCTGAGCGCCCGCTCGGTTCTTACAAGGAATTGGCGGCGTAGCCCGTCAGCAGCCCATGCGCCCAGCTGTCGAAGCCGGTGGCTGTCGCGCGGGTGGACGCCTCGGTCCAGTCATAATTGACCACGTGATGGCTGAACGACCATTGTCCGTCCTTGCGCGTAGCGAGGGCGTAGCGGGCATGCGGACTGCCGGTCACGGTCAGGCCGGGGAATGCCTGGACGCCGACGCTGCCCGGATTGAGGATTGTCCGGTTGTCCGACAAGCGCACAACGCGCGGCGTATGTGTATGGCCGCACAAGGTCAGCCCGGCGCCGGCGCTGCCCAGCTTGTGCCTGATCTGCTTTTCATTGGAGGGGTGGAAGTGGCTGCCTCCGTCTTCCTCGAGCAGGAACACGTCGTCGTCACTGGGGCTGCCATGGCAAAGCAGGATGTCCGGGGCAGGCGACAGGGTGACCGGCAAGGCCGAGAGCCAGGTCAGGGATGTCTCAGAGAGGCGTTGGTGGGTGAAAGCATCGACGTCTTCCAACCCGGAAGCAGGGGGCTCGATCAGCACACGGTCGTGATTGCCGCGCACGGTCGGCCAATTCTGCGCCATCAGATATTGCGCGGTTTCTTCAGGCCATAGCGGCCCGGAGAGACAATCGCCCAGATTGACGATAATGTCGGGAGAAGCGTCTTTGATCTGCGCATGAACCGCCTCAAGCGCGCGCAGGTTCCCATGGATGTCGGAAAGGACAGCCAGCCGCATGGAAGATCCTATCCGAAAACCCGCTTGAAGATCGTGTCGACATGCTTGGTGTGATAGCCCAGGTCGAATTTCTCGCGGATCTCGGCTTCGGGCAGCGCTGCGATGACTTCCTTGTCGGCCAACAATTCCTCAAGGAAATCAGCGCCATGTTCCCATACCTTCATGGCGTTGCGCTGCACCAGGCGGTAGGCGTCCTCGCGGCTGACGCCGGCTTGCGTCAGCGCCAAAAGCACGCGCTGCGAATGCACAAGGCCACGGAACTTGTTCATGTTCTTCAGCATGTTGTCGGGATAGACCAGCAATTTGTCGATGACGCCGGTCAACCGCGACAGCGCGAAATCGAGTGTTATCGTGGCGTCCGGGCCGATCATGCGCTCGACCGAGGAATGCGAAATGTCGCGCTCGTGCCAGAGCGCGACATTCTCCATCGCCGGCAAGGCCATGGAGCGCACCATGCGGGCAAGGCCGGTGAGGTTTTCGGTCAGCACCGGGTTGCGCTTGTGCGGCATTGCCGACGAGCCCTTCTGGCCCGGCGAAAAATACTCTTCCGCTTCCAGCACCTCGGTGCGCTGCAGATGGCGGATCTCGGTCGCCAGCCGCTCGACCGACGAGGCGATGACGCCGAGCGTGGCAAAGAACATGGCATGGCGGTCGCGAGGGATGACCTGCGTCGACACCGGCTCCGGCTTCAGCCCAAGCTTTTTCGCCACATGTTCTTCGACATAGGGATCGATGTTGGCGAAGGTGCCGATCGCGCCCGATATGGCGCAGGTGGCAATATCCTCTCGCGCGTGCACCAGCCGCTCGCGGCAGCGTGAGAACTCGGCATAGGCCTGCGCCAGCTTGACGCCGAACGTGGTCGGCTCGGCATGAATGCCGTGGCTGCGGCCGATGGTGACGGTGTCCTTGTGCTCGAAGGCCCGGCGCTTCAGCGCGGCGAGCAGGCCGTCGAGGTCGGCCAGCAGGATATCGCTGGCGCGGCCGAGCTGCACCGCAAGGCAGGTGTCGAGAACATCCGATGAGGTCATGCCCTGGTGGATGAAACGCGCATCCGGCCCGACGAATTCGGCGAGATGGGTGAGGAAGGCGATGACGTCGTGCTTGGTGACGGCCTCGATCTCGTCGATCTTGCCGACGTCGAATTGGGCGGCGCCGCCTTTTTCCCAGATGGTTTTGGCGGCTTCCCTGGGAATGACGCCGAGCTCGGCCAGCGCATCGCAGGCATGGGCCTCGATCTCGAACCAGATGCGGAAGCGGGTTTCCGGCGACCAGATGGCGACCATTTCCGGCCGGGAATAGCGAGGGATCATCCGTCAGTCCTGATGTGTCGGTGGTTAAGTGCGCCTCCTATCAGAGGCGGACCGAATGCTCAACGCTGCTGGCGTGCAAACCACACGCTGGCGGCGGCAAGCGCGATGAATCCGAGAGGAAAATAGAGCCTGATACCCAGCACCACGAACTGGTAGAGCGCCGTCAGCGAGGTGAAGACCAGTTCGAACGCCCACCGGGCGGTGAAGGCCTCCGCGTGCCATTCGGCATAATAGGAGCGGTATTGCAGCGCAAACAACCCGCCGGTGAAGGCGAGCGTCGTGGCAAGCAGGCAGACGAAGGCGGCGGCGAACGCCACCTCCCAATGCCGGTCGAGCGAGACCAGCCGCGCCGCGAACAACCCAACGGGAAAGGCCAATGCCGCGCCGGTCGCAAACAGCAGGCCGACGAAGCGGATCTTTTCCGGGGTCTCCCAATTGTCGAGCCAAAGACCGGTCAGCGCGCTGGCGCCCATGGTCATCGCCCACAGCAAGGCGCCGACAAGCGCCGTGCCCGTCGATGGTATGGCGCGGCTGACGCGATTGCCGGCGCGCTTGCGCCAACTGGATTGATCGAGCGATGTCACAGGCGTCCGGTCACGGCAATCCAGCGAAAATCCGGCCCTTCGAAGCCGTATTGGCGCACCGCGATCAGCACCGCATAGGCGCTGATGCCGTCCATCGAAAATGTCTGCACCGCGCCGATCCGGTAGCCGTTCGGGCAGCCACGGCTTTTCGGGATCGATTTATCCTCATGCAGCAGATGGGTCTGGCCGCCATCCCTGGCCTCGATCCGCAGCAGGCGAAAACCGTTGACCTCGCCCTGGCTCTGGCAGCTTTCGGTGTCATTCATGCCGATCTCGTCGAGCCGGAATTCCAGCGGCGGGTCGACCGGCGAAAAGATCGGCCGTGGGTTCACCACCATGCGGAACGGGTCGGCCGACAATTCGGTCACCGGGTTGAAGCCGGCGGTGATGCCGCGGTTTGCGGTGAGTTCGGCCTGCACAACGACGGCTTCGCCCTTCTGCCTGGCCTGCTGACGGGCCGTATCGAGCGAGGCGGTCTCATCCTCCAGCCGGACCCGGATTGGCGTGCCCTTCAGGAACGTGTCGTCGGCGGTGTTGATGTAGTAGCGATTGGCATAGGGAAAGCCCGAACCGTCTGCCACACCATATTCCTCGAAGGCGAAGACGCCGCCATCCTTGCTGAAGCCGAGGATTTCAAGCTCGGCGACATCGCCCGCTCGGGCGGCCATGGCGGATGCCAGATGGACCAGCAGGCAAACGCCAATCAGGACGAGATTTCGCATCGGGGTTCCGCTCCGCCTGCCGTGGTTCGATCGTTCCCTATCACGAGACAGTCAAAACATCGTGCTATTCGAAAGGCGATGCATCCAATTCCGCCTCTGTTTGTTATCGTCGATCGTTTTCAAAAGGAGAACACCCCATGACTGAGGCCAGCAAGATTCGCGAGCATATGGAAGTGGTCGGCGCCGACGGCGTTCACATCGGCACCGTCGACAGGGTCGATGGCGAGCGGATCAAGTTGACCAAGGCCGACAGCGGCGAGGGCGCCCATCAGGGGCATCACCACTACATTCCCTTGAGCCTGCTTGCCGAGGTCGAGGGCCAGAAAGTCTGGCTGTCGGCGAATTCGGATGTCGCGGTCAGCTTCGAGGAAGAGGAGTCCGACCCGACCTGACTGAAAGTCAGCGCGACGACCACACCGCAAACAGATCGCCATCGGCCGGCGTCGCGGCGTGGATGCCGCGGCTGATGGCGCGCGCCATGGTGGCGCCGGCGGCGGCAAAGAAATCGACGGCATCGTCGGCGCTGAGTTCTATGCCGCTCTTGCCCGTCGCCAGCGCGAACACCAGATCGCCGTCAGCCGGCGTGTGCACGGGCCAGATGGCGCGCACGAAGCCGTCATGCGCTGAAATGGCCAGCCGCTTGGCTGCCGCCTTGGTCAGCACGGCGTCGGTGGCGATGACGGCGATGGTGGTGTTGCCTCCGGCCTCGGCTTGTCCACCGACACGCTTGTCGCGGTGTTTCAACAGGATCCGCCTGGCGTCGTCCGGCATCGGCGAGGGATAGCCGAGGCCTCCGAATTCATCGCCGATCTCGAAGGGTGCCGCCCAGAAATAGCGTGTACGCGCAATCGTCACCGAGCCGGTCGGGTTGGCGGCGGCGAGCGCGCCGATGGTGATGCCGCTGTCGAGCGCGGTCGAGGCCGAGCCGAGGCCGCCCTTCAGCCCGGAGCTTAGCGCGCCGGTGCCGGCGCCGATTGTGCCGAGCGGAAAGTCGACTGTTGCCGCCTGGGCGGCTTCGTAGCCGAGGTCGCGGTAGGGAGGATAACGGCCCCAATCCTTGTCGCCGCCATTGCGCAGGTCAAACAGGATCGCCGCCGGCACGATCGGCACCCGAAAGCCGCCGACATCGACGCCAATGCCTTTTTCACGCAACGCCGCCTGCACGCCCGACGCGGCGTCGAGGCCGAAGGCCGAACCGCCCGAAAGCACGACGGCATGAACCGCCTCGATGGAATTGTGCGGTTCGAGCAAATCGGTCTCGCGCGTGCCCGGCGCGCCGCCGAGGATCTGCACGCCACCGACCGCCGGTTCGTCGCACAATACGGTGGTGACGCCCGATTTCAGCGTGGCATCCGACGCGTTGCCGACGCGCAAGCCGGCGACATCGGTGATCAGATTGCGCGGCCCGGTGCGAAACATCAGTTCGTCTCCGCCGGCACGAAACGCGTCCCGTCGAAGCGGAAGGCGCGATAGAGGTTCTGGCTCAGATCGCCTTTGTCGTCGAACCGCAGCGGCCCGATCGCGGTGGTGAAATCATGCCCGGTTAGCGCGTCGGCCAGCCCCTTGCCCGAGGTCTGGGGCGCGGCCGAGGCCGCCTTGGCAATCTCCACCGCCGCGTAGGCCGGCAAGGCATAGCCATCCGGCGCGATGTTCTTGGCCGTAAACGCCGCCAGCACCTTGGGATCGGCGACATCGGCCCATTCCGGCGGCGCGATCATCAGCGTGCCGACAGCGTAAGGCACATCGCCGGGTGGCGTGCGCAAATTCTCGCCGCCGGCAAAGACAATGCCGGCCTCGAGCTGGCCGGCGTCGCGGCCCATAATGGCGATGTCGTCGCCGTCGCCACCGGCAAAGACATGCGTGGCGCCCGCCTTCTTCAGCCGGCCGATCAGCCCGATCTGGTTGTCGAGCTGGGGCCGGAACGTGTCTGTGAAGAGATCGGAAGAGCACACGTCTNCCGCCTTCTTCAGCCGGCCGATCAGCCCGATCTGGTTGTCGAGCTGGGGCCGGAACGTGTCTGTGAAGACCGGCTTCAGCGCTGCCTGCTCCGCTGCGGCGCGCAGCGTCTCGGCGATTTCGCGGCCATAGATGGTGCCGTCATCGACGATGGCGAACAATTCGCTCTGCCACAGCCGGGTCAGGATGGCGGCCACCGCATTGCGCTCGTCATCGCCGCGCGGCCCCAGCCGATAGACCGGCCAGCCGGTTTTGGCGCGGCGATCGGTCAGGCTTTCGGTGCGCACGCCAACGGTGATGACCGGTATGTCAGCGTCCTTGAGGATCGGCAGCGCCGCCTGGATCGCCTCGGTGCAGAGGAAGCCGACGACGACCTTGACCTTCGCCGCCGCGAACTCCCTCGCGGCGGCGGCGCCGCCATCGGCTGTGCAGGCATCGTCGACCGTCCTGATCTCGGCGCCGTTGGCTTCTGCTGCCAGGGCAGCACCCGCCTCAATCTGCTTGCCCAGGATCGCCGACGGACCGGACAGGGGTGCGGCGACGCCGACAAGCAAAGTCTGCGCGCCGGCGCTTGCCGGCAGCAGCCAGAGCAGTGCCGCTATTACAGCTGTTAGGGGTCGCATTCTGACGACGAATTCCTCCGTGCCGGTCGCATGCTTCCAGCGTCTCTTCCGCCAAGACCTAAAGGCTGCCCGCCCCAGGCGCAACACGGGAATTTGCGGATTGGCGTCAAGCACTTCGCTTGTGGCCTATTGTGTGCCGCCATATATAACGCTTGGATTCCCGCTTATGGAAAATCATCGGTGTTGAAGTTGAACGACATAGGGCCCCAGGCCTATCGCGACGCGATGGCGCATTTTGCCGGCCATGTCCATGTGGTCACCACCGACGGGGCCGCCGGCAAACGCGGCACGACGGTGATTGCGGCCTGTTCGGTGTCGGACACGCCGCCGACGGTTCTCGTCTGTCTCAACCGCGAGAATGCCAAGAACGAGCTGTTCGTGCAAAACGGCCGGTTTGCGCTGAACACCCTGGCTTCGCACCAGCAGCCGCTATCGGTGGCGTTTTCAGGCCTGACCGGCCTGTCGGCCGATGAGCGTTTCGCGCTCGGCGAGTGGGACGTCATATCGACGGGCGCGCCTACCCTGAAGGGCGCTCTCGCCGTGTTCGACTGCGAATTGATCGACACCAAGGATCTGGCCACCCATCGTGTGCTTTTTGGCAAGGTGACAGGCCTGCGCATGGGCGATAATTTGCGGCCGCTGATCTACCACGCCCGCGACTACCACGTGCTGCAAAGCGGGGCAGAGGCGGCAACGGAGAAAGAATGACCGAGCTGAAACCGCGCCCCGCGCCGCGGACGATCGACGAAACGCTCGATCTCCTGACCGGCGCGGACTATGTCGCGGACCGCTCGCTGGCCACCGTGCTGTTCCTGTCGCTGCGCATGCAGCGGCCGCTCTTCCTCGAGGGCGAGGCCGGCGTCGGCAAGACCGAGATCGCCAAGGTGCTGGCGCAGGCACTCGGCCGCCGGCTGATCCGCCTGCAATGCTATGAAGGGCTCGACCTCTCGTCCGCTGTCTATGAGTGGAATTACGCCGCGCAGATGATAGAGATCCGCATGGAGGAGGCGGCAGGCTCGGTCGACCGCTCCGACATGGAGCGCAATGTCTTTTCCGAAAAATACCTGATCCGCCGGCCGGTGCTCGATGCGCTGACCGGCAAGGCGGGTGCGGCCCCGGTGTTCCTGATCGATGAGCTCGACCGCACCGACGAGGCTTTCGAAGCATTCCTGCTCGAAATCCTGTCCGATTTCCAGGTGACGGTGCCCGAGCTCGGCACGATCAAGGCGGAGGAACCGCCGATCGTCATCATCACCACCAACCGCACGCGCGAAATCCACGACGCGCTGAAGCGGCGCTGCCTCTATCACTGGGTCGACTATCCCAATGCCGAGCGCGAGCTGGAGATCGTGCGGCGCAAGGTGCCGCAGGCCAACAGCCGGCTTTCGGCCGAAGTGGTGTCGTTCATCCAGAAGCTGCGCCAAGTCGAACTATTCAAGGCGCCGGGCGTTGCCGAGACCATCGACTGGGCCGGCGCGCTGACCGAACTCGACAAGGTGGCGCTCGATCCCGAAACCGTCTCCGACACGATCGGCGTTTTGCTGAAATACCAGGACGACATTGCCCGCATCGGCGCGGGCGAGGGCCGGCGTATCCTCGACGAGGTCAAGGCCGAGCTGGCGGCGGCGGAGTAGGGCAAGTGAAGGCGCCCGAACCCAGAGAGGCGACGGAAGACGGGCGCATCGCCGACAACATCGTCTATTTCGCCCGTACCTTGCGCAAAGCGGGCATGCGCGTCGGGCCGGCTTCGGTCAAGGATGCGATCGAGGCGGTGCTGGCCGCCGGCATCGGTTCGCGCGACGATTTCTACTGGACGCTGCATGCCGTGCTTGTGTCGCGGCACGAAGATCACCCTGTTTTCGACGAAGCCTTCCGGCTGTTCTGGAAATCGCGCGAGCTGATCGAGAAACTTCTGGCGATGTTCTCGCCGGTGGCTCCTGACACCAGGGAGAAGCAAAAGCCGCGCGCGGCAGAAAACCGCGTCAGCCAGGCCATGTTCGAAGGCCACGAGAAGAATCGGCCGGTCAGGGAAATCCCGGAGATCGAAGTCGACGCCCGGCTAACGTTCTCCGGGAATGAAGTGCTGCGCGGCAAGGACTTTGCCCAGATGAATGCCGACGAGATGGCAGACGCCAAGAAGGCGATTGCCCGGCTGCGGCTGCCGTTCGACATGGTCCGTACCCGACGCTTCAAGGCAGACCTGCATGGCCGCCGTATCGATCCACGCGCCATGATGCGCTCGGCCGCGCGCACCGGCGGCGAACTGATCCTGCCGAAATTCCGCTCAGCCCGCGAAGTGCATCCGCCGCTGGTGGTTCTCGCCGATATCTCCGGTTCGATGAGCCAGTACACGCGCATCTTCCTGCACTTTCTGCATGCGCTGACCGAAAAACGGCGGCGCGTGCACACCTTCGTCTTCGGCACGCGGCTGACCAATCTCACGCGGCAGATGCGCCATCGCGACCCCGATGCCGCCCTTGCCGACTGCTCGGCGGCGGTCAAGGACTGGTCGGGCGGCACCCGCATCGGCGATACGCTGGCGGAGTTCAACAAGCACTGGTCACGCCGCGTGCTCGGGCAGGGCGCGGTGGTGCTTTTAATCACCGACGGTTTGGAGCGCGACGATGTTTCCGGCCTGTCGCAAGAAATGGATCGCCTGCACAAATCCTGCCGGCGGCTGATCTGGCTCAACCCGCTTCTGCGCTTTGGCGGCTTCGAGGCGCGGGCCCGCGGCGTCAGAGCGATGCTGCCTCATGTCGACGAGTTCCGCTCGGTGCACAATCTCGATGCGCTGGCCGACCTCTGCGCCTCGCTGGACAAGAAATCGGCCGCTTCGGTCGATCCGCGTCGCTGGCTGGACGCTGGTGTCAGGCGCGCCGCATAGCCATATTGGATTCCGAAAAACAGGCTCCCAGAGAAAACAGACTTTGAGGCAAGCGATCATGGACAACAGCATCTATCTCGATGAGGCCCGCGACCCCTTGATCATCGCGGAAGGCTGGATGAAGGACGGCAAGGATGTCGCCATCGCCACTGTGGTCGAGACCTGGGGTTCGGCGCCGAGGCCGGCCGGCAGTCATCTGGTCATCGACGCCGAAGGCAATTTTCACGGCTCGGTCTCGGGCGGCTGCGTTGAGGGTACCGTGGTGAGCGAGGCGATGGACGTCATCGACTCGGGGAAAGCGAAGATGCTGGAGTTCGGCGTTGCCGACGAAACCGCCTGGCAGGTCGGCCTGTCCTGCGGCGGCCGCATCAAGGTCTATGTGGAGCGGCTCGGTTAGGCATGGATCCCTACGCTCTCAAAGCCCTCAATGCCGAACGCCGTGCCCGCCGTGCGGCGATCCTGGTGACCGATCTCGGCGACGGCCGCGACCGCATCGTGCGAGAAGGCGACCAGGTTGCCGGCGATCTCGGGCAAGCGATCGCCAAGGCTTTCCGCACCGGCAATTCGGGTTCGGTCGAGGCTGAAGGGCGCACCTTCTTCCTCAACGCGCATTTGCCGCAGCCGCGCCTGGTGGTAGTCGGCGCCGTCCATATCAGTCAGGCGCTGGCGCCGATGGCCAGGATCGCCGGCTATCCCCTGGAGATCGTCGATCCGCGCACCGCCTTCGCCACCCCGGACCGTTTTCCCGATGTAGCCCTGCATGCCGAATGGCCGGAGGATGTGCTGAAGCGCCAGCCGCTCGACAGCTATACGGCGCTCGCCGCCGTCACCCATGATCCGAAGATCGACGATTTCGCACTGAAGGCCGCGCTCGACGCCAACTGTTTCTATGTCGGCGCACTCGGCAGCCGCAAAACACACGCCAGGCGCGTCGAGCGCCTGCTGGCGCTCGGCGCCAGCGCCGACCAGATCGCCCGCATCCACGCACCGATCGGTATCGACATTGGCGCGGCGAGCCCGGCCGAGATCGCCGTCGCCATCCTGGCGCAGACGATCCACGCCTTTCGCTCGCGCGGTCTCGAAGCCAAAGGCGCGGCGGCGTGAAGTTCGGGCCGATCCCGATCGATCAGGCGCAAGGCGCGGTGCTGGCGCATGCCACGACGGCGGGCGAGCGGCGTTTCCGCAAGGCGCACAGGCTGAGCACGCAGGACGTGGCGGTGCTGAAGGCGGCCGGCATTACCGAGATCGTCGTGGCGGTGCTTGCCGCCGATGACCTCAGCGAGGATGCGGCGGCCGAAAAGATTGCTGCCAGCATGGCCCACCGCAACATCGAGGCAAAACCGGCCGCGACCGGCCGCGTCAACCTCCATGCCAAGGCCGCCGGTCTCTTCACCGTCGATGCCGCCATGATCGACGCCATCAATGCGGTCGACCCGACCATCACCATCGCCACGCTGGCGCAGCACGCGCCGGTCGAGACGGGGCAAATGGTGGCGACGGTCAAGATCATCCCCTTCGCCGTAGCCTCAGCTTTGGTCGACAAGGTGGTGAAAATCTGCGCCGGTGGCGAGATCTTCGCCGTCAACGCTTATCAGCCGGTGCGCATCGGCGTCATTCAGACGATGCTGCCCGGCATCAAGGCCAGCGTGCTCGACAAGACGCTGCGCGTCACCGAGGCCCGGCTGGCACGCTCCGGCGGCCGGCTGACGACGGAGCGCCGCACGCCGCACGAGATCGCGCCTGTAGCCGAGGCAGCGGCCGCGCTGGCGCGCGACAACGACATGGTGGTGATCTTCGGCGCCTCGGCGATGAGCGATTTCAACGATGTCGTTCCGGCGGCGATCGAGGCAGCAGGTGGCACGGTGATCCGCGCGGGCATGCCCGTCGATCCCGGCAATCTGCTGGTGCTGGGCACGCTCGACGGCAAGCGCGTCATCGGCGCGCCCGGTTGCGCCCGCAGCCCCAAGGAGAACGGTTTCGATTGGGTGCTCGACAGGCTGATCGCCGGCCTCGACGTCACCGCCAAGGACATCGCCGGCATGGGCGTTGGCGGCCTCTTGATGGAAATCCCGACCCGGCCGCAGCCGCGCGAGCCGCTGCCGGCGAGAGCCGGGCTGAAGGTCGAGATCGTGCTTCTGGCCGCCGGTCGCTCCAGCCGCATGGGCGGGCCGAACAAGCTTCTGGCGCTGTTCGACGGCAAACCGCTGGTGCGCCGGACAGTCGAGCGCGCACTGGCCTCGAAGGCAACCAGCACCGTTGTCGTCACCGGCCACCAGCGTGAGCGGGTGCACCAAGCCTTGACCGGCCTCGACGTGATCTTCGCCGACAATCCGGATTTTGCCGACGGCCTGTCCTCGTCTCTAAAAGCCGGCATTGCCCGCGTTGGAGCCGAGGCGGCCGGCGCCATGATCGTCCTCGGCGACATGCCGGGTATCTCATCGGCCGATCTCGACCGGTTGATCGAGGCCTTCCGTAGGGACGGCGGCCGCTCAGTGGTGCGTGCCGCCCATGACGGCCGCCGCGGCAATCCGGTGCTGCTGCCACGCGCGCTGTTTGGAGGCATCGCTCACCTCGAGGGCGACACCGGCGCCCGCCATCTGGTCGAGGCCGAGGGACTGGATGTCATCGACGTCGAGATCGGCGACAGCGCGTCGACCGATGTCGACACCCGTGAAGCGATGGAAGACGCCGGCGGCGTGTTGCAGGATTGACAAAGCGAAGCCGAAAAACGCATGCCATGCAGTATGGCTAATCGTACCGCCGCACCCCCCTCTGGCCTGCCGGCCATCTCCCCCTCAAGGGGGGAGATCAGCGGTTTCGATGGCGGCGCTCATCTCGCAGTTTTTCCTACAGCTTTGAAGATTGGCCGAAGCCGGTGTGACATCCAATCTCCCCCCTTGAGGGGGAGATGGCCGGCAGGCCAGAGGGGGGTAGCCGCGCTCCATGCCCTTCTGATTTCGCTCTTTTTCCTGTTCTCCGCCTCTCACGCCGACGCCCTCGAACTAAAACCCTACAAGGATGACCTCTTCGCCTATCCGGCGACGCTCTCGTCCACGGACAAAGGCGCCTACACCGTCATCGACTATCGCGAGATGCGCGACATCAACGACCGCGACGAAGTGCCGGAAAAGCGCGTGCAGGCTAAGTATACCGACACCGGCGTGCGCAAGGTGCAGCGGGATTTGATGCTGAAAACCGATGCCGGCGATGTCAGGCATGTCGCCGTCGGTAAGACCGAAGGCGCCGGCATCATCGTGCTTTACCTGCACGGGCAGGGCGGCAGCCGCAAGCAGGGCGTCGACGACTTCACCTTCGGCGGCAATTTCAACCGCATCAAGAACCTGATGGCCGGCAATGGCGGCCTCTATCTCTCACCCGATTTCACCGATTTCGGCGACAAGGGCGCGGCCCAGGTCGCGGCGCTGATCGGCCACTATGCCGAGGCCTCGCCGGACGCCAAGATTTTCGTCGCCTGCGGCTCGATGGGTGGTGCGCTGTGCTGGAAGCTGGCCGGCCGCAACGATACGGGACGGCGCATAAACGGGCTGCTGCTGCTCGGCTCGCTGTGGGATGACGGTTTCCTGTCGAGCCCGGCCTACAGGCGCCATGTGCCGGTGTTCTTCGGCCAGGGCAGCAAGGATCCGGTCTTTCCCGTGGAGAAGCAGGAAGCCTTCTTCCGCTCCATCACTGCGAACTCGAAAGCCTATCCGACCCGGTTCGTCCGGTTCGAGACCGGCACCCATGGCACGCCGATCCGCATGGTCGACTGGCGCCAAACGCTGAACTGGATGCTGTCGAAGGCGCCCTGAGGCATATCGCCCAGGGGTGCCCCTTGGTTTTGGCAATCATGGTTCGGCCGATATCCTCTTAGGTGTAGGCTGATATGATCCAACAGATCGGAAGCACAGCGATGGACGCCCACCCCTTCAAGATCCAAATTCCGAACGAACAACTTGAAGATCTCCAGCGCCGGCTTAGCGCAACACGATGGCCAATTCCGCTAAGCGAAGCGGGCTGGAGTGATGGGGCCGACCTGCCGTTCATCAAGCGCCTTGCGGATTACTGGCGAGACCGCTTCGACTGGAGAGTGCAAGAGGCGCGGCTGAACCGGCTGCCGCAATATCTGACGAGGCTGAACAACCTAGATGTCCACTTTGTCCACCAGCCAGGCAACGGACCGGCGCCGCTGCCGCTGATCATAACGCATGGCTGGCCCGGCTCGTTCATCGAAATGGAACACGTCATTCCATTGCTGGCAGACCCAGCTGCCCATGGTGGTGACCCGGCCGACGCTTTCCACGTGGTAGTTCCCTCCTTGCCCGGATACGGCTTTTCCCAGGCGCCGACGGAACCAGGCTTCCATTCCGGCCGCATCGCGGAGTTATGGGTACAGTTGATGCGCGGGCTCGGCTACGACCGCTTCGCTTCCCAAGGAGGCGACATCGGCGCGGGCGTTTCCGCCTGGATGGCACGGCTCCATTCCGAAAGCGTGCTTGGCGTCCACGTCAATTACATTCCCGGGAGCTATCGGCCACCCTTGGGTGCAGGTCTGCCACCTGTCACCGTTGAGGAGCAGGCCTTTCTGGAAAAGGCCGCGGCCTGGACGGCAACGGAGGGCGCCTATGCCCATCTGCAGGGCACGAAGCCTCAGACGCTTGCTTATGCTCTGACAGACTCGCCGATCGGTCTCGCAGCCTGGATGATCGAGAAGTTCCGTAGCTGGAGCGATTGCGACGGTGACGTGGAGCGCACCTTCGGCATGGACACGCTCCTTACGGATGTTTCTCTCTATTGGTTCAGCAACGCGCTCACCTCGTCCTTGCGACTCTACAAGGAGAATCGACTGTTCCCTCTTGCGTTCGAGACGCTGGAACGCGTTTCGCCGCCATTTGGGGTAGCGCTTTTCCCTCGCGAGTTGCCGATGCCGCCTCGATCCTGGGTGGCGCGGGTCTTTGACGTTCAGCGATGGACATCGATGCCGCGAGGCGGCCATTTCGCTGCGCTGGAGGAACCGAGTCTTCTGGTCGAAGACATTCGCGCCTTCTTCCGGCCGATGCGTTCGCGGCCTGAAACGAGAAGGCGAATGTGAAGGACTGCTTGAGCGCGGCGGTTCCTGCTAAGACCCCTACGGCGCGGTGTTGTAGTCGACCACCGTCTGCGGGTTCTCCTCGCCATCGTAAGACGCGTCCACATCATATTGGACGAGGGAGAAATCGCCGTTACGGAACAGGTATATCCCCTTGTCCGAGGCGTCGCCGATGCCGCGCCATTTGTTGAACGTGGTCAGCGTCTTGGCGTCTTCGTCATATTCGGAATTGGCCGCCCAGCCGGATGTGCGGAAGCCGATGATACCCATGCCCAGCAGTTTGCCGTCGCTGTCATTGTTCTCGTAACGGATATCCATTTCGGGCTCGGTGAACTGCAACTGCCGCACGCCCGATACTTCGTCGGTCATGTAGTAGACCGAACTTGCGTTATAGGCTGCCGCTTGGCAGTAGAACTCGAAAAGCCGCGTTTCCTTGTCGGGATCGCTGGCAGCCGCGTCCTTTGCCTTGTATTTGATCGAAAAGATGTTCGGCTCCTCGCCGAGAAATTGCTTGTCACACTGATCGCCATAATCAGCGGCGAACAGTTTCTTCACGTGCTCGAGTGCGGTGTCCTTCTTCGGCGGCGGCGGCCCGTCACCACAGCTTGGCGGCAGCGCCCCCTCGAAATCGGCCTTGGATGGCTTCAGCGCGCCCTTGTCGATAAAGATCGGTCGGAACGGCGGGGCCTGGATCTGAGCGCTGACCTGGCGCAGCGTGTAGCAGCCGGCGAAGACTGCTTCCTTGCCGTCCTTGTCGGTGGCGCGGATGGCCACCGGGACGCTGTAATAGATGCTGCCGGCGGCACCTTCATCGGAAATGGCGCCGGTTTCAACGTCGACCTTGTCGGTGCCGTCATAGCCCTTGACGAAAGTGTCGAAATCCTTTGCCGGCTTGGTATCGCCGTAGTAAGCCCAGGCGCGGGCGAATTCGTGCCGGTTGATGGCACTGTAGAGCGAACGGACCACCGCTGCGGCATCCGACCTGTCGTCGACATAAGGTGCCTGGTCATCGGTCGCCGGGTCATCATCGGCCAACAAAGCTTGGCTGGATACAGCAAGGGAGAAAAAAGCGGTCGCTGCCAGAAAGACAAGTCTCATCGGGGATCTCCACCACGACAGGATTCTATCACATCGATTGCGGCGACGTGGTGACGCTTGAAAAATCCTCCGGGAAGGCGCTACGTCCCGCCGTCGGCGCTTCAGCCGCAATGGAGATTTGAACGTGACACTATCGATGTATGAAGCCTCGGTGCCGGTGTTTTCGGCCAGGCTGAAGGCGCTGTCCGGCGTGCTGTCGGCGGCCGAACAGAATGCAACCGAGCGCAAGATCGACCCGCAGGTGTTTTTGACCGCGAGGTTGGCGCCCGACATGTACGCGCTGGTCAGGCAGGTGCAGGTCGCCACCGACCACGCCAAGGGCGCGCCATCACGGCTGGCCCGTCGCGAGGTGCCGAAATACGAAGACAATGAAGCGACCTTCGCCGAGCTTCAGGCGCGCCTGACCAAGACGCTCGATCTGCTGGCGTCATTCTCGGCCGCCGAATTCGATGGTTCGGATGAAAGGGTGGTCGAACTGAAGTTTGGCCAGCGCGAAGCCTCGATGCCCGGCATGCAGTATCTGCTGCATGTCGCCATGCCCAACTTCTATTTCCACGTGACCACCGCCTACGACATCCTGCGCCACAATGGCGTGCCGCTGACCAAGGGCGCCTATCTCGGTAATCGTTGACGAATTGCGCGTTGCGAGGTTTCCCGGCCGCTGCCGGGAAACTTCGTATGACGCTGGTTCAGCGCCAAGGCTTACTCAACGCAGTGACATTTCGCGCGCGATGCGTGGGAAATCGGCCGGCTTGACGCCGATGTCGGCGCGGTCGGCATTGCTCATCGCGTGCAGCAGTGCCAGGGCGGAACGATAACGCTGATGCTCCTGCGGACGCGGACGGGCAAACATTTCAGTGAAGAACCCCATGATTCGGCCCCTTGTTGATCCTCCACGGCGCCGAATATAGGAAAATTGTGAAGATTGTGCAGTGCAGCATTTGCATGGCAGCCATGCCAAGCGAATTTTTTTCGGCACAATTGCCGCGTGCGCTGAAACTTGTGGCGCATCCCCACCGTATGCATAGACGCTGGCACATGGCCGGCTTTTCCTCGCCACTCCTGGCGAATTTCCGGACTGCATGCAAATGCAGTCCGGCTTTTTGTTGGGTCTTGCGCATCGCCAACCGGGCCCGCGCAAGCCTCGCAAACGCCTAAACTGGTTAAGATCAGCGGCATTCATTTTTAACGAGCCGGTTCTATGCTGCGACCGGCTCTGTTCGCATGCGCAAAACGAGGGGGAGGCTGACATCGGCGCCAAGCGGGATTTCGCTTCCTTGCTCGACGATCTGTTCGTCGCCTCCGACAAGGACGAGGCTGGCGCGCAGACGAGCGGCGATACTGGCGCGCGGCCGTCGATCCCGTTCGACTATCTCTCCGTGGCCGACGAGCTTCATTCCGGCCGCATCAAGGTCTCGGGGGAAACATTCGCCGCCGAATACCGCGAGGCGGGAGCCGATCTCGCCGCCGAATTCGCGGCCCTTCTCGATCATGCCAAGCTGGCGCTGGCCGGCGAAGAGACAATGCCCGAGGAGAAGCTGCCGCCGATCGATCCTGACGCGATCGCCATCGAGCTCGGCCTCGATCATCCCGTCAAGAGCGCTGACCTTGGCCGCATGCGCCGCAGCTTCGCCTTCGCCAACCACCCCGACCGCGTCGCGCCGCATCTGCGCCAGCGCGCAATGATCCGCATGCAGGTGGCCAACATGCTGATCGACGAGGCCAAGCGGCGCGCTTTGGCTGGCGTCCGGCGCTGACTTCCAGGGTTCACGCAAAAGTCGGTCCGCTAAGGGTTGGAGAGCGGCGCCGCTTTCCCTATAGATGCGGCTTCCTTCCCGCGTAGCCGCGCAATTCCCGCCGGAGAAAATTCGATGCATAAACGCCGTCTCGGTCGGACCGATCTTCTTGTGACCCGGATCTGCCTGGGGTCGATGACCTGGGGCGAGCAGAACACCGAGGCCGATGGCCATGCGCAGATGGATCTGGCTTTTGAACGTGGCGTGAATTTCATCGACACCGCCGAGCTCTACCCGATCCCGCCCAAGGCCGAGACGCAGGGGCGCACGGAAAAGATCATCGGCAGCTGGATGAAGGCCAAGGGCAACCGCGACAAGGTGATCCTGGCCTCGAAGGTGGTCGGCCGCACCGCCAACAGCTGGTTTCGTGGCGACCGTCCGTCGAAATTGGTGCGCGCCGACATCTTTGACGCCATCGACAAATCGCTGGCCAAGCTCGGCACCGACTATCTCGACCTCTACCAGATCCACTGGCCGGAGCGCGACATCCCCTGGGGCGCCAACCCGACCCGCGTCGGCGCCACGCCGCGCCGCGCCGACGCGGTTGGCGCGCCGCCCGGCGAGACGCCGATCGCCGAGACGCTGGCTGTCTTCGATGAACTGGTGAAGGCAGGAAAGATCCGCCATCTCGGCCTGTCCAACGAAAATTCCTGGGGCGTGATGCGCTTCATCGCCGAGGCCGACAAAGGCGTCGGTCCGCGTGTCGTTTCGCTGCAAAACGCATACAACCTCGTCAACCGCACATTTGAGGTGAACCTCGCCGAAGTCTGCGACCGCGAAGAGGTTGGCTTTCTCGCCTATTCGCCGCTGGCGCAAGGCTATCTCACCGGCAAATACGATCATGGCGCGCGGCCGCAAGGTTCGCGCTCGCAGCTGTTCAACCGCGGCCAGCGCTATGAGACGCCGAATGCGGCGGAGGCGCAGCTCGAATACAACGAACTGGCGCGCTCCTTCGGCCTCGAACCGGCGCTGTTCGCCAACGCCTATGTCGCCAGCCGACCCTTTGTTACCTCCAGCATCATCGGCGCGACGACGATTGCCCAGCTCGAGATGGCGCTGTCCTCAGTCGACGTGACCTGGACCGACGAGATGCAGAAGGCCGTCGACGCAATCCATCAGCGCGTCGGCAATCCGTGCCCATAGGCAAGCCGTTCGAACGAAATTGCCGAGCAAACACAAGGGTAAGGGGACAGCAATGGATTTTCCGATCGAGACCGTCAGGGGGAAATTTCCGGCGCTGGACCTGACCGACAAGGGCCGCCGGCGCATCTATCTCGACAATCCGGCCGGCACGCAGGTGCCACAGGCGGTTGCCGATGCGGTGGCGCGCTGCCTCCTCACCACCAACGCCAATCTCGGCGGTTATTTCGAAACCACGCTTGCCGCGCAACAGGTGGTCGACGGCGCCCATGCGGCGATGGCCGATTTCCTGGGTGCAGCGAGCGCTGAGGAAATCATCATCGGCGCCAATATGACGACGCTGACCTATCACATGTCGCGCACGCTCGGCCGCGGCTTCAAGCCGGGCGACGAGATCATCGTCACCCGCATGGATCATGAGGGCAATGTCTCGCCCTGGCTGCAGCTGGCCGAGGACCTCGGCCTTGTGGTGCGCTTCCTGCCCTTCGACGAGAACAGCTGGCAGGTCGAGGAGGCGGCGCTCAGCGCTCTGCTTACCGACAGGACAAAACTCGTTGCGCTGAACTATGCGTCGAACCTCACCGGCTCGATCAACCGGGTCAAGGCGCTGACGGCCATCGCCAAACAGGCCGGCGCGCTCGTCTATGTCGATGCCGTGCAGTTCGCGCCGCACGGGCTGGTCGACGTGCAGGATCTCGGCTGCGACTTCCTGGTTTGCTCGGCCTACAAATTCTTCGGCCCGCACATGGGCATATTGTGGGGCCGCCGCGACATCATCGATGCGCTGAAACCCTACAAATGCCGTTGCTCGTCCAATGGCCTGCCGGAGCGCTTCGAACTCGGTACGCCGCAGATCGAACTGATGGCCGGACTTACCGCAGCGGTCGATTACTTCGCCGAACTCGGTGCTGCGGCCGGCGAGGGCGGTTCGCGAAGGCAAAAGATCGCAAAGGCATACGAAGTGTCGATCGCCTACGAAAACCCGCTGGCGCTGAGGCTGATCGATGGGCTGTCCGCCATTGAGGGCCTGACCATCCGCGGCATCACAGATCAGAAGCGTGTCATTGAGCGCGTGCCGACCGTGTCCTTCACCGTCGACGGCATCGTGCCAGAGACGATCGTGCGGCAGATGAATGCCGAGAACATTTTTCTATGGTCGGGTCACAACTACGCCTGGGAGATCGTCCACCATCTCGGCATTCCGGCCGAGCAGGGCGTCGTGCGCATCGGTGTTGCGCACTACAACACGGCGGCAGAGATCGACGAGACGTTGGAAAGCGTGCACCGGGAGATCGCCATGCTGAGGCAGCAGCGCTAGTCAGCTATCGCTGTTTGCCGCCGAAACCGGTGAGGAACGCCGTGAGATTGTCGCCGAGCGCGTCGCAGAGATAGCCGCCTTCCTGGACGATAATCGTCGGCAGGCCAAGCTTGGCAATTGCCTCGCCGATCCGCGAGAAACCGGGCGTGGTCACCGAAAGCCCGCCGAACGGATCGCCCTCGAACGCATCGAGACCGAGCGCCACGACCAGCGCGTCCGGCGAAAAGGCGCGGATACGCTGGAACGCCACTTCGAGGGCCTCCAGAAACGCCGCGTCGGCTGATTTGCGCGGCAATGGCAGGTTGAAATTATAGCCGAGGCCCGGACCTTCGCCGCGCTCATCGGCATGGCCCCAGAAGAACGGATAGAAGCGCACCGGATCGGCGTGCAGCGACACCGTCAGGACGTCGGAACGCGTATAAAAGATGCCTTGCGTGCCGTTGCCGTGATGCAGGTCGACATCGAGGATCACCACCCGCGCTGCCTGCTTGCGCAACACCTGGGCCGCGACCGCTGAATTGTTGATGAAGCAGAAGCCGCCGGCGACATCGGCAAAGGCATGATGGCCGGGCGGCCGGCAGAGCGCATAAGCGGCAGGCGCGCCTGCCATGACAGCTTCCGCCGCTTCGACCGAGCTCCAGGCGCTCCACAGCGCGCTTTGCCAGGTTTCGGCGGAGATCGGGCAAGCGGTGTCGGCCATGTGGTAGCCGGCCTGGCCGACCGCCGAGGCCGGATAGGACCCTGTGCGGGCCAGTGGATGGATGTTGGGGATGACTTCCGCGGATGCGCCCTCGATGCGCTGCCAGCGCGCAAAAATGTGTTCGAGGAAGGCGAGATACTCCGGCGTATGCACGGCCGCCACCGGGCCTAGGCCATGTTCCCTGGGCCGCTCGATCATCAATCCGGCGGATTTTGCGCCGGCTAACAATCGCTCTACCCGCTCCGGCTGTTCGGGATTGGGCTGCGGCGCACCGCTGGACAGAAAGGCCTTCGGGTCGTGGCGTTTCTGCTCCTCGGCAAAGAAGGCTTTCATTCCGCGTCCCCATCCTGCGCTGCATCGGCAAAGGCGAAAAAGGCATCGCCAACAATCTTCTGCGTCTGCTCGTAGCTCGACCAGGCGATGCCCAGCCGCTCATAAAAAGCCTTGGCGCCGTCATTGTCGGTGTCGACGGACAGCCTAAGATAGGCGCCGCCATCCCGGCGGCAGTCGCGCGCGACCCGGCGCAGCAGTCTTTCGCCGATCTTGCGGCCGCGAAACCGGTCCTCGACATAGAGGTCCTGGATATAGACGCCGGGCCGCCCCATCCATGTCGAGAAGATCGGGAAATGCAGGCAGAGCCCCGCAAAATCGCCGCCGATCTCGGCGATCAGGGTGGAGAAGGCGGGTTTGTCGCCAAAGCCGTAGCGGCGGAGATCGTCGGCAGTGGACGTGATCTCCTGATGCGCGCCGATATGGGTGCCGAGCTTGAGCAGCGCGGCATGGATGGTGTCGACGTCGTCGATGGTGCCGGGGCGGAGGGTGACTGTACTCACGATAGGCAAGGCGCCCAGGCACCTCCCTCTGTCCTGCCGGACATCTCACCCTCAAGGGGGGAGATTGGCAGCTTTGGCGCTGCCATCCATTTTGCAACGATTGAGATTGGCGAAGGCCGCAGTGACATCCGATCTCCCCCCTTGAGGGGGAGATGGCCGGCAGGCCAGAGGGGGGTGTGCCAGAACGCCATCATCGCAGATCAATCATCTCAAAACGCCACCCTATCGCCACCCTTCAGCGCCAGCATCTCGCGCGCCTCGGTTGGCGTTGCGACTTCCAGCGACAACCCGTCGAGAATGGCGCGTATCCTGCGCACCTGATCGGCATTGGATTTCGCCAATTGCCGTCCATCGTAGAGACTGTCCTCCAGCCCGACGCGGACATTGCCGCCCATCGCCGCCGCGATCGAGATCAGGGGCATCTGATGGCGGCCGGCGGCGAGCACCGAGAACTGGTAGCTGTCGCCGAACAGCTTGTCGGCGATGCGCTTCATATGGATGAGATTGTCGGGATCGGCGCCGATGCCGCCGAGAATGCCGAGCACGAACTGGATGAACAGCGGCCCCGACACCAGCCCGCGGTCGCGAAAATGCGCCAGCGAATAGAGATGGCCGACATCGTAGCATTCGAACTCAAAGCGCGTGCCGCAGCCCTTGCCGAGCTTTTCGAGCACGCCTTCCATATCGGCAAAGGTGTTCTTGAAGATGGTGTCGCGCGTGGCTTCGAGCAGCTTTGGTTCCCACTCGTGCTGCCACTCCCTTGGCTTGTCGAGCATCGGGAACAGCGCGAAATTCATCGAGCCCATGTTGAGCGAGCACATTTCCGGCTCGGCCCGCAGTGGTGCCGCCAGCCGCTGGTCGAGCGTCATCATCGACGAACCGCCGGTGGTGATGTTGATCACCGCATCGGTCGCTTGCTTGATGCGCGGCAGGAACTGCATGAACACCTCAGGATCGGCGGTCGGCCGGCCGTCTTTGGGATCGCGGGCGTGGAGATGCAGGATTGAGGCGCCAGCCTCGGCCGCCGCGATGGCGTCGGTCGCGATCTGGTCCGGCGTCACCGGCAGATAGGGCGACATGGACGGGGTGTGCACCGAGCCAGTGACCGCGCAGGTGATGATGACTTTCCTCGGCGCCATTCTTTAGCCCTCAGCCTTCGACCGGCAGGTCGAGTTCGGCGGCCAGAACTTCCAGCGAATCGCCGATGATGGAAATGATCTCCCCGACCTCTTCAGCCGTGACGATCATCGGCGGCGCCACCATGAAATTGTCGCCGTCGACACCGCCCTTGACCCTGCGGCCGTAGATGATCAGCCCGCGCTCGTAGGCGAGGTCGAGCAGGCGCTGCGTGGCTTTCTTGCCCTGTTCGATCGGCCGTAGAGTTTCGGGATCGGCAACCATCTCGGCGCCGGTGAGCAGGCCTTTGCCTCGGACATCGGCGATGAACGGAAAACGCTTCGCCAGCCCTTTCAGCCCGTCCATCAGCACGTCGCCCATCGCGGCGGCATTGGCGATCAGGTCGAGGCGGTCCATCTCGCCGAGCACGGCGAGCCCGGCCGCGCAGGCGAGCGGATTGCCAGCATAGGTGTGGCCATGCTGGAAGCCGCCCGACGCCAGCAGCGGCTCGACCAGCCGCATCGGGGCGGCCAGCGCGCCGAGCGGCGCATAGCCGGAGCCAAGCCCCTTCGACAGCGCGACGATGTCGGGCTTGCAGTTCCAATGGTCGCCGCCAAGGAATTTTCCGGTGCGGCCGGCGCCGCTCATCACTTCATCATGGATGAGCAGGATGCCGTAGCGGTCGCAGATCTCGCGTATACGCGGATAATAGCTGTCCGGTGCGACGAGGGCCGAAGTCGCCGCACCGCCGATCGGCTCCATGATGAAGGCGAGCACGCTGTCCGGGCCCTCGGCCTGGATCTTCTCCTCCAGCATGTCGGCATAACGGACGCCGCGCTGCTCCATCGAAAGATTGTCGCGGTCGCGCCATGCCGTCGGCGCCGGCACGGTCGGCATCACCCGCATCATCGGTGTGAACGTTTCGGCCAGCGCATCGTCGCCGGTTATCGAAAGCGAACCCAGCGTGCCGCCATGATAGGAGGGAAAACGCGTGATAACCTTCCAGCGCTTCGGCTGGCCGGTCGCGACCGCCCATTGCCGCGCCAGCTTGATGCAGGATTCCGTCGCCTCCGAACCGCCGGAGACGAAGAAGATTCGGTCCATGCCCTCCGGCAGTTTGCCGGCGAGCTCCCGCGCCAGTTCTTCCGCCTGCTCGTTCTCGAAATGCAGCCGGTAGGCGAAGGTGGCGCGGTCCATCTGCCGCTTCATGGCGTCGAGCACGTTGCGGTTGGAATGGCCGATATTGGCGACCATCGGTCCGCTCGATCCGTCGATGAAGCGGCGGCCGTCCTGCGTCCACATATAAATGCCTTCGGCGCGGTCGATCAGCGGCCGGCGCAGGCTGGAGAGGTAGAACAGGTGCGAGGGCGCGCGCGTTTCTGAACCAGTTGATGAGGGCTTCTGCATGTCAGGACTTTCCGAGGTAGCGATCGATTACATTCCTGGTCACGCGCTCGACCATGGGATCCTGCCTGAGCAGGCCGGCGACCCATTCGCAGCTTCCGGCGTGGAAAACCTCGCCCTTGCCGCGCGGAAAATTGACGATCATGCCGTTGCCGCGTTTGACCTTTTCCAGATTGGCGTCGGTCGCCTCGCCAAACAGCGTTTCGGCCGTAAAGCGGCCATCCTCGTCGGTGAGAAACTGGTCCTCGATCGGGATATCGGCGCTTTCCTCGACCTGGCTCGCCATGCCGACGGCCAGCACCTGCAGCCCGTCAGGCGCACCGCTGTCCGGTGTCGGATAGGGCAGGCCGCCGCGGATCTCGAAATCGAGCCCGTCGACCTCATAGCCATAGACATGGCTGTCGGCGCCGAGCAGGTCGCCATAATAGATGCCGGTGCCGGCGAAGGCCCAGTGCTCGGGCCGATAGACCGGAAAGCCGCGCACGCCGCGCGGTGCGCATCCGCCCCAGCCGGCATAGACGCCGCGCGTCGCGTTGAGGCCGAAGGTCATTGCGCCGGGACGACCGATCTCAGGCGATTCCCAGGAGTTGGTGGCCCGGGTGACGTCGCCGCTATAGGCCGGGTCTTCGGCCCGCGCCCGGTATTTGTAGCAGACCTGCCGGCGGCCTTCGTCCTCGAGCCTGGTCTGCCACATGAAATTGCCGGCAAAGCGAGCCGCATGACCGCCGCGCTCGACGTAGCTGTCGACGGCGTCCCGCATTTCCCAGGTCCAGTACTCGTCATGGCCGACGAAGACGACGCAGTCGTAGCCGTCGAGGATCTCGGGCGAGAAGTGCAAATCGTGCTGGCTGGCGAGATCGACGCCGTAGCCGGCGCGCTCGGCAAAGCGGAAGAAGTGGCTGTCATAGCTCGCCCAGCCGGAGGAGGTGTATTTCTTCGAATGTCCCGTGGCGTACGCCCATTCCATGTGCGGATAGCGCGGCACTGTTTTCGGCGGCACGGCAACCTCCAGCGGCACGCGCGGCGCGTCCTTGGGCAACACCACGAAGCCACGGCACCAAGGCCGCTGCGTCGACACCATGCGCGCATACTGGTCGCGGCCCGGGCCGGTGATGCCTTGATAGGCGTTGGAGCCGCCCCATGTGTTGTAGGACAGCCAGGTGCCGGTCGCCGCCACCTGCAGCACGCGACGGGGTTTTCTGCCGGGCAGGGGCGCGACGATGATGAGGTGATGGCAATGGATGGGCTCGCGCCCGTCCGCCGTCAGCGTCAGCCGATAGGCGCCGGATGGCCAATCCTTGCCGATGCGAAATTCGAAAGACGCCTCCCAGCCGCAGCCTTCGACCGAGCACTGGTCGGGCGTATCCTGCCAGCGCGCCGAAAGCCCCGTTTGCTCGAAGACCTTTGTCTCGCTGCCGCCGTCGCGGACAATGACAATGCTGAAGCGCGGCGCCGTCGAGCTGACATGCAGCGTCACGGTCTCGCCGGCGCGGTAGGAAAATCGATCAGAATAGCACCAGATCTCGCCCCGCTCGCCGTCCATTCCCGGCCATTCATAGTAATGGCCGCGCACTGCCTCGCGGCGCTGCTCGGGCGTCAGTCCGAAATCGGGAAATTCGGTCGGCAGTTGGGTCATGAACACCGGGAAAGTGACAGGCCGCCATTTCGGCCATCTGCCGGCCAAGCGTCAAATGGAAACGATCGGGCCAGCAATTGCATACGACACAATTGCTTGGCCGCTCTTGGCCGCACCTGGCAAACCGACTATCTCAGGCGAGGCGGCATTTTCCGCCTCGGGAGCCGGTATGCTGAGAGTGCAGAAGGTCAAGGTCGACGAAATCTACGTGCCGACGGCGCGCAAGAAGACGCTGCATCCCGAAACGGTCCGGCATCTGGCCGAAGACATACTGGAAAACGGCATGAAGACGCCGATCCAGGTTCGCCATGACGGCAAGCGCCACATCCTGGTCGAGGGCCTGCACCGGCTGGAAGCCGCCAAATGGCTCGGCGAGACCGAGATCGACGCCTATCTGGTGCAGGCCAAGCGCCACTGAGGCGCGCGACCGATCGACAACAGCCAAACCGGTCATTCTTCCGCGGATTTTTCGCAGGGCATGTCGGCACGCGGCGTGCTCGCTCGTCCTTGGGGGGAACCTGAGGAGACCGACATGTCCAGACGAATCTATTTCGCCATTCTTGCCTCGGTCGCTGCCTTGTTTGCAGCGCCCGGCCCAGCCAATGCAGAGGAGACCAAGCCCGCCATGACCACCGAGGCAACAGCCATGCCGAAGCCGGAAAAGTCCGGCTTGCTGCCGATCGACGGCCTGAATTACTACTATGCCGTCTATGGCAAGGGCGAACCGCTGCTTCTGCTGCATGGCGGCCTTGGCACGTCGGACATGTTCGCGCCGCTGCTGCCGAAGCTGGCGGAAAACCGCACCATCATTGCCGTCGACCTGCAGGGCCATGGCCGCACCGCGCTCGGCGAGCGACCCTTCAGCCTGGAGGGGATGGGCGACGACATGGCTGGTATCGTCAAGGCGCTCGGCTATGACAAGGTCGACGTGCTTGGCTATTCGCTGGGCGGCGGCGTCGCCTTCCGCATGGCCGTTCAGCATCCCGAGACGGTGCGCCGGCTGGTCCTGGTCTCGACCGGCTTCGCCGCCAATGGCTTCTATGACGAGATGCGCGGCCAGCAGGCGCAGGTGAGCGCGGCCGCCGCCGATTTCATGAAGGACACGCCGATGTACAAATCCTACGTCGCCGTCGCCCCACGTCCCGACGATTTCCCTAAACTGCTCGATGCGCTGGGCAATTTCATGCGCAAGGATTACGACTATTCCGCCGATGTGGCGAAGCTGAAGATGCCAGTTATGCTGGCCTATGGCGACAGCGACATGTACAAGCCCGAGCACGAGATCAAGTTCTACCAGATGCTCGGCGGCGGGCTGAAGGATGCCGGCTGGATGCGTGAGAACCTGTCGCAGAACCGGCTGGCCATCATTCCCAATCGCACCCACTACGACGTCTTCTTCGCACCGGAGCTGACGGCCGCGGCACTGCCCTTCCTCAATGGCGAAACCAAGGTGAAGACCTGGGACGAAGTCCTCAGCGAAACGAAATAGCTTGCCTGAAAATACATGCCGGCCGTCTCGAAGAGGCGGTCGGCTTTTTTGTGCCTGCGAAGCTACGGAGCCTTGGCGCAGCCATTGGTCCTATCGGCGCAATCGATGGCGCCATCAGGGCTTTTCAATTGACCGAAAGGTACCTGTCGATATCATCAAGAGACCTTCAGTGTGATGGGTTCGAATGATGACGAAATACCAGGGCGGATGCCATTGCGGGGCAGTGCGCTACGGCACCGAGGCGGCGCCGCTCAACCAGCGCGTCTGCCACTGCCGACGCTGCCAGAAGGTCATAGGCGCGGCGTTCAACGCCCGCCTTTTGTTTCGCATCGACGATGTCACCGTCGAGGGAGAGGTGGCGATGGTCAACACCTCTCCGGACCTCAAGCGCGGCTTTTGCGCCGCTTGCGGCACCACGCTGTTTTCCCGACGCGACTCCGCCGGCATCGTCGGCATCACCACCGGCTCGCTCGACGATCCCTCGCTGTTCAAGCCGGAAATGCATATGTGGACCGCCTCGAAGCAGCCCTGGCTGCAGCTCGATGACGGCCTGCCGCACCATGAAGGCGCGCCGCCTCCGAACTGACGCCGGCCTTACCGGAAATTAATCCCGAAACCACGACATAGCCGGCAAAGCGTCATTGGCGGGCCATGATTGCCTGCCTATCTATCGTCTGCGGGCCGGTATCGAGGAGACGACCGATGAGCGACAGAATCAGCACCCTGGACGAGCTTTTGAGCGATCCGATGGTCCTCCTCGTGATGGAGCGTGACCGCGTGCGCCCCGAACAGGTTCGCCTGCTGCTCGAACGTGCCCGCCGCCCGGCCGCCGACGCCGTGCCACCGGCGCATGTGGTGGCGAAAAGCTGCATGCAGCAATGGCTGGGAAGGTAAGGGCTTCCCCTTCTCCCCTTGTGGGAGAAGACAAGAGGGCCAATTCCTAACAACTTGATTCAAACTTTGTTGGTAATTTCTCGTTAGTAATCGAGGCCGGTTTGTCCGGCGGCGTCTGTTTGCCTTCGGTCTGTTGTGTTTTGCGTACAGGTCCAGATGCGGATTTCAGGCGTCGTCAGTTTCATGTTGGCATCGCTGTGGCTTGCCGGCTGTTCGTCCACAGCGGGCGTCGATGGCTTGCAGCCGTCGAACGAGACGACCAGTTCGGTCGTGCGTCCGAGCGCGCCGGTCACAGCGGCTCCGGCGGAGACCGCCGACCTCGCGCCGATGCGGTCCGACATGGTGGCCGACAACGCTGTGGCCGACAATGCGCCGCCCTTTTCCATGGTCGAGGAAGAAGAGGCCATCGTCGCGGGCACGCCGCAGGGGAGCACCAGACCACAGCTCGAGCCCGCCGCTCTGATGTCTGCGCCGAAGCGGTTGACGCGCGCGGCGCCGGCCATGCTGGCCTCGCCGGTCACCCGCTACGGTTTCCGCGACGCCAAGCCGATCAATTTCGGCAAGGCTTCGCCACGCTACCTTGCCGTCCACGGCGTCGACGTCTCGCGCTGGCAGGGCAATGTCAACTGGGGCAAGCTGCGTGCCCAGGGCGCCAACTTCGCCTATATCAAGGCGACCGATGGCGGCGACCATCTCGACCCGATGTTCATGAAGAACTGGCGCAATGCCGATGCCGCCGGGCTGAAGCGCGGCGCCTATCACTTCTTCTACTGGTGCCGCACCGCCGGCGAGCAGGCGGACTGGTTCATCCGCAATGTGCCAAGGGTCGAAGGCGCGCTGCCGCCGGTGATCGATGTCGAATGGAACGGCGAATCCTCCTGCAAGCGGCAGCCTTCGCGGGCCACCGTGCTGGAAAAGATGAAGGTGTTCATGGACAAGCTGGAGCGCCATTACGGCCAGCGGCCCATCATCTACACCGCACCGGATTTCTATCGCGACAATCTCAAGGGTGCGTTTCTCGATTATCCGTTCTGGCTGCGCGCCGTGGCGCGGCATCCCTCAAAAGTCTATCCCGGCCGCAAATGGCTGTTCTGGCAGTACTCCGGCTCCGGCCTGTCGCACGGCGTGACCGGCCGCATCGACCTCAACGTCTTCCATGGCGACGAGCGCGCCTGGTGGGCATGGGCAGGCGGGCAGACGACCGTCGCCGACGCCGACTGAACGTCAGGCCGGTGCCGGTGCGCCTGCGCTGCCTGCCGCTGCGGCTTGGGTTGAATTTTCAGCGTCTCGCTAACGATCCGCTCACTGTGTCCTTTAGCGGTATCGCAACAGCCTTCCGGTAACGTGCCCGTGATCGGGTTTCGGAGGGGTCCATGCGCAATCCAGTTGTGGCTGTCGCTCTTGCCGCCGCTGTCGGCTACGGGTTTTTCAGCTCGCTCGGCCACATGCCGGGCGGAAGTGGCACTTCGCTGGCCGAGTCGAAGCAGAACGTCGTGTCCTATTCCACCGAGGACAAGGCGATGCAGGCCGCCAAGGACAGCGGCCGCTCGACCCTCAAGCGCTTCCACGAATTGATGGACGCCGGCACACCCGGCACCTACACGGTAAAATTCCCGCTGACCCAGAACGGCGCCACCGAGCATATCTGGCTGCAGCTGGTCGGCTACAGCGACGGCTCCTATATCGGCCTGCTCGCCGACGTCCCGGTCAATGGCAACAAGTACAAGATGGGCGACAGGATGACGGTGACCGAGGCCGACGTCGAGGACTGGATGATCAAGAACGGCAAGGTGATCTATGGCGGCTACACCACGCGCCAGGCGCTTGCGGATATGCCGAAGGAACAGGTTGCAAGATACGGGTTGACCTTCAAGGACTGAGGGTTGAGGCGGGGGCGAGTTTTATCGCGGTGCCTAGAGGGCTGTCGCGCTTTTCGCGTTCGCGTATCTCTGCCGTCTGCGCCAGCACCCAGTCGCGAAACACCTTGATTTTGGGCGCGTTGCGGCGGCTCTCCAGATGCACCAGCCAATAGCCGTCGCCGTCCGATCCAAGCACGCCGAATGGCTGTATCAACTGGCCCTTTTCCAACAGGGCGCTGTAAAGGTTTCTGGTGAGGATCGCGGCGCCCTTGTCGGTCAGCGCCGCCATCGCATCATAGGCCTGCGTACCCAGCTTCGGGCCAGCGATGACGCGATCGGGCTCGAACGGCACGCCGGCAGCCTTGAACCAGATTTCCCACCAGGGATCGTCGGCACAGCATAGCGGCACTTGGTAGAGATCCTCGGGGCGGTGGATGCCGCCGACGCTTTCGGCGAGTCTCGGGCTGAGCATCGGCGTATAGTCCGCCTTGAACAGATAGTGAGCCGTCAGGCCCGGCCATTTTCCACTGCCGGTGCGAATGCCGACATCCATGTCGCCGCGCGTGAAATCGACCAGCCCGTGCGATGTATTCACCTTCACGGCAAGATCGGGATGCATCAGCTGGAATGTTCCAAGCCATACGGCCAGCCAGTTCGATGCGAAGGTTTCCATGGTCGTCACCGACAGCACGCCGGTCGCTCCACCCTTGGTGGCGACCCATGCGTCGGCCAGGGTCGAGAACGCGCCTGTTGCGTGCGGCGCCAGCTGCTGTCCGGCCTCGGTCAGCGCGATCTGCCTTGTTTTTCTTATGAAAAGCGGCGTTCCGGCACGTTCTTCCAGCACCTTTATCTGATAGCTGGCAGCTGATTGGGTCATGCCGAGTTCTTCGGCTGCCTTGGTGAAACTGCCCAGCCGGGCCGCGGCTTCAAAGACCCTGATGGCTCCTAATGGTGGTAGTTCCCAGCTCATGACGCATCAATCCCGCTGATGCATACTACGCGACGTTCGATTGGAAACCAAGCCCGGAAAACGGCATGCTGCATTCATCGGATCAAACCCTGAGGATACGGCAATGACCACCACCATCGCTCTCTACAACACGCTTCGCCGCCCGGTGCTCGACCTCTTCACCGCGCCGTTCAGGCCTCGCAAGCGCGGCTTGCTCGACCGCCGCTCGCTGTCGGATCATTTCCTCAGGGATATCGGTATGCTTGACGGACGCGTGCCTCCCGGCACCATTGGCTAAGCAAGCTCTTTGACCAGGGGAGGGAAAGATGACTGTGCCATCCGAGGATCTGGCGAAGAGCCGCCAAACGATCAACGCCTATGAGGACTATGCCGAACGCTACGACGCTCTGGTGCGGCACGTTCCGAACCAAAGAGAACAGAAATGGCTGAAGCGCCTGGTGAAGATCGCCGGCAAAGGTGGCCGGATTCTGGAAGTCGGTTCGGGGCCCGGATACGATGCGGACTTCGTCGAAGGGCTCGGTGTCCAGGTTCGGCGCACAGACGCAACGAAGCGGTTTCTCGAGTTGCAGGCCGCACGCGGCAAGCATGGTGAGTTTCTCGATCTCATCACCGACGATCTCGGCGGCCCCTACGACGCGGTGCTCGCATTGTGCGTCCTGATCCACGTGCCGCGCGAGCAGGCCGACCAGGTGCTTGCCAAGATTGCCGGGTCGTTGCGGCCGGGCGGCGCCTTCCTCGTCTCGATGCGCATTGGCGATGGCGAGAAGAGCGGCGAATATCATACGGTCTACTGGCGCAGGGACGACTTCGCGGCCCGCCTTGAAAACGCCGGGCTGGTTCTTGTCGGAGACGAATTCAACGTCGGCCGCGATCGCGAAGAGTGGACCACCTTTCTGGCTGTGAGGCCGTCATGACGCGCCGCGGACTGTTTTTGTTCGTGCTGCTCAGCCTCCTGTGGGGCATTCCCTATTTGTTGATCAAGCTGGCGGTTGCCGAGGTGTCGGTGCCCTTCCTGGTCTTTGCCCGAACAGCCGTCGGCGCCCTGGCGCTGCTGCCCTTCGTCCTTGTCCAGCGCAGTTTCGGATGGCTGAAGACACATTGGCCGGCGGTCGCCGCATTCTGTCTGGTCGAGATGATCCTGCCATGGGGGCTGATCACCCATGGCGAAGTCAGCATCGACAGTTCCACCGCCGGACTGCTGATTGCCATGACGCCGGCGGTAACCGTCGCGCTCTCAAAGCTGATGGGCTCGGATGAGCGGCTGGGGATACGCCGCTGGACCGGTCTTTTCCTCGGTTTTGCCGGTGTCTTCGTGCTGGCGCTGCCGACCTTGGGTGGCGGATTTCTCGCGGTCGTCGAGATTCTCATGGCCGCGGCCTGCTATGCCTCGGGTTCGATCATCGCGTCGCGCTGGCTGAACGATGTGCCGGCAACCTCGCTGACGGCAGTCTGTCTGGCAGGGGCCGCGCTGATCTACGCCGTGCCGGCGGCGTTGGCCTGGCCGGCGGCCATGCCGTCGACAACGGTGGTTGGCGCAATCCTCGGTCTTGGCGTGTTTTGCACGGCGATCGCCTTCGCCACCTATTTTCTGCTGGTGCGGGAGATCGGCCCCGAACGGGCGGTCGTCATAACCTATGTGGCGCCCGCCGTCTCCGTGGCAGCCGGCGTGCTCGTCCTTTCAGAGCCGCTCGATATCGGCATTGTAGCGGCTTTCGCGCTCATCCTGTGCGGATCATATCTCGGCACGTGGCGCGCTCCGCCAGAACCGTCCGTGTCCGCGACCTCGGCAAGTTGACCGGCGGCCGCCAGCCGCCGTCAGAAATAAGGTCGCAGGTTCTCGCGAATGCGGTCCAGCACCGTCTTTCCCGAGATATCGGCGGTGAAGGTCTTGCCGGTGATGGTCTCAAAGGCCTGCGTGTAAACCCGCGATGTCTGCTCGATGAGCTCGGCGGGGATTTTCGGAATACGATCCTTGTAGGGATCGCAGCGCGCGGTCACCCAGGCGCGAATAAAGTCCTTGTCGAAACTTTGCGGCCGCTCGCCTGCCTTGAAACGCTCTTCATAGGTTGCCGCAAGCCAGTAGCGGCTTGAGTCGGGCGTATGGATTTCATCGGCAAGGATGATGGTGCCATCCTTGTTCGTGCCGAACTCATATTTGGTGTCGACCAGGATCAGGCCGCGCTTCGCGGCCAACGCTTTGCCGCGCGCAAACAGCGCCAGCGCATAGCGCGAGACTGTGTCCCATTGCTCTTCCGATAACAGGCCGCGCGTCAGGATCTCGTCGCGCGTCAAGGGCTCGTCATGACCGCCATCGAGCGCCTTGCTGGTCGGCGTGATGATGGCCTGCGGCAGCTTCTCATTGTCGCGCAGCCCGTCCGGCAGGCGGATGCCGTACATATCGCGTTCGCCGTTCTTGTATTTCGTCAGCACCGAAGTGCTGGTGGTGCCGGCGAGATAGTCGCGAACAACGATTTCCACCGGCAGAATGTCGAGCCTGGTGCCGACAACGACATTGGGGTCGGGATAATCGAGCACATGGTTTTGGCAGATGTCCGCCGTTTCCTCGAACCAGTAGCGCGCCGTCTGCGTCAGCAGCTCTCCCTTGAGAGGTATTGCGGTCAGGATCACATCGAAGGCGCTCAGCCGGTCGGTGGCGATGATGATGCGGCGGCCATCCGGCAGATCGTAATTCTCGCGGACCTTGCCTTTGTAGTGGTTCGGGAGTTCCGGAATGAAGGCATCCGAGAGAACGCGCAGTGCTGTCATCCTGGTCTCATGGCTCCTAACAGTTTGGGCGACTCTTAACAAAGTTGAGGGGGCTTCGATACCCTAGGAAGGGCGGTTCGTCCTTCGCGAATAATCAAGACATTGCCTTCGCCGTGCTATCTATTCGCAGCTTCCGACACTCCTGGGGGACGCGGTGGACGTAGAGCTCAAATTTCTGATTGTCGGATTTGCCTGCGCGATCGCGGGCGGTCTGTCGTTCATCACTTTCGTCAAATGGCGCGAGGTGCAGGCGATGAGCCACTGGCTGCCGGCGCCGGGCAAGATCATCTCGTCGCGCGTCGAGGCGCGTGAAGTCAGAAGGTCGGGCGTCGGCTCGGACAGCAGCGACACCACCGAGATGCGCAATTTTCCGGCGATCACCTTCGAATACAAGGTCGGTAAAAAGAAATTTCAAAGCTCGCGCTACAGCGTGAAGGAGAATCTGGGGAATTTCGAAGTCACCGAAACCCTGGCGCAGTTTCCCACCGGCGCTGAAGTGACCGTCTTCTACAATCCGGCCGATCCGGGCAAGGCCGTGATCGAACGCACCCTGCCGGACGGCGCCTTCAAGTTCATGGTCAAGCTCTCGGCCGGGCTGGTGATCGGCACGGTGGTGCTGGTGTTTTCGCTCGGTGGCGTGCTGGAGGCGATCCGGCCGCACCTGCCCAAGCCGCAGAACCTCGGCGCCGGAGCGCTGCTGCTGTTCATGGGCCTGATGATCCTGCGCATGGCCTTCGTCCAGAAGTCGCTTGCCGAGCAGGCGGCAAAATGGCCGGTCGCGCCCGGCCGCATCGATTCCTCCGGTCTGCAGGCGCTACGAAACTACAGCGGCCACCGACGCTGGAGCACCGTTTTCAAATCCCGCATCGTGTACAGCTACGGCGTCGCAGGCCAGCACTACACCTCAGACCGCGTCACCTTCGGCGCCACGGTCACCGCTTCAATGCCCGGCCTCGTCAGCAGCCAGGCGCGCAGCTATGCCGAGGGCGGCAAGGTCGACGTGCATTACGACCCAGCCAACCCCGCCTCGGCAGTGCTCGAATGCAGGGTGCGCGGGCTTTGGCTGCTGTGGGTCTGTTCGGCCGCGTTTCTGGGCGGCGCGGCTTGGCTGGTCGGTTTTATCTGAGGCGCCCACTTTCATGACAAGACATCCAATGATCGTCCGCAGGCTGGCCGTCGTTTGCCTGGCTCTGCTCGGCGCCGTGCAGGCAGCGAGCGCAAAAGAATGTCTGCTCAGCCATGCCACCTACCGCGAGCCGCGTTCGGGCGCGGTGATGCAATTCCGGCCGCTGAACAATGAGCCGGCGGCACTGACGGCCGAAGTGTTTTCGGTGACCGTGCCCAACACCGACACGCGCTTGCCGGCCGACATCACCTGGACCAATGGCAAAAATTCGTTTCCGCTCGGCACCATCCGCCATGCCTGCACCGACGACGACCGCGAAGCGGGGCTGGAGGACGGCAGCGGGATGTGCCGGATATGGACTGGCCAGGTCTATGCCTTGACCGGAGGCGGAGCCGAGCAGCTGAATTCACGCGAAGCGACACCGGCGCCGAAAGGCTGTTGCTGCCCGATTTCGGCGCGGGCTTCACCGAATTTGCCGATTTCGCCAATGCCAATCCGGACGGCTCGGCGTGGGACGCCTTCACATTGACAGGATGCAGCGATGAATAGCGCCATGAGACCGATTGTCTGGATATGCACGCTGTTTGCCTCGGCGACGATATCAGCCGCAGCGCGGGCGGACGAGCCGGCGCCATCCCGCCCGCCGATCGACAAATGCGTCTGGGAAAAGCTGGCCGACAAGACGATTGGGCTGGCCGCCTGGGTGCAGCGCTGCGATTTCGGCTTCCGCCAGATCCATTTCGAATTCGTCGACAACGCACTCGCCATCAAATACAGCGATGGCAGCGCGCCCGATCCGCTGATCGAGGTGTTCGACATCAAATCAGGCGAAACCGCCGAGGCCGCGGTGTTGCGCCTGTTGCTGGAAAAGACCGACAAATCAGTCAGCGCCCGCTGCGTGCTGACGCCCTACACCGAGGGCACCGTGCCCACCGGCGTCAAACGCTACACATTCAGCCCCGACGCCGCCTATTCCAAAGAGCTGAAAGCGCTTGCCAATGACGAAGTTCCCGAACCGCCCTGCGGCGACTGGGGCGAAATGCCGGATGGTATTCAGTATTTCGAGGCGCCGGCGGGTGAGGGGCGGAGGGTGCTGTTCGTTCGGGCGGGGCAGGACGAGCCGCTGTTCGACGATCAAACGCTGCGGGTGCCGGGATAGGATGTTGTCCTGAAGGGCTACCGCTTATGCCTCTACGTATTCCGCGAGACTGATTCCTTTGGGCACCTCCAGCCCATCGGCACGCAAGCCCTCGATGTGAAAGCGTATAGCGTCGCGAATTTCGATTTCTACTTCTGGCACGGTAGCACCAGTTGCGATGCAGCCGGGTAGGTCCGGCACATAGGCAGAGAAATTGTTGCCTGCTTTTTCAATCACCACCGCGTAACGCATATAGTCACTCCTTCAAACCGGACTGCTTGAGGATGCTGTTCAGTGTTCCTGGCGCAACCTCTTCAGACGGTTTGCCGGCCACGGTGACGCGGCCGGCTTTGGTTTTGTGCTTATATTGGCGATGGCTGCCCTTGGTTGCAACCAGATACCAACCGTCGGTCTCCAGCAGGCGAATGACTTCGCGGACTGTAAGCCGAGGCGGCATGAGTTCTCAGCTGCACCCGCTCGTCGATCCACAAGTATCGCACTTCTCGCAGGTGCCGTTCCGCACCATGGTGAAGTTGTGGCATTCCGAGCATTCGTTGCCGGTGTAGCCTTGCATCAAGGATTGCTGACGGCGCGTGGAGGCAAGCGCCTTTGCCTCGGCCGCTTCTTTCGCTGCTTCGTCGGTGAACAACCCGGTGGGGTCGGCAGCCTCCTCGGAAACAATATCTTCGACCAATTCCTTGGCTCGCTCCTCATAGTCGCGCTTGTAGGCGATGGCTTCGTCGCTTGCTGGTTTAAGCGCCAGCACATTGGAGCCTGAGAACGCAGTTGGGGTGACCCGGGCAGGGGCCGCGGCAGGTGATCCGGCAAAACCCTTGGGTTCGCCACCTAGGCCAGACACCAACTTGACCGGCGAGGCGCCGCGGGTAAGGCCCTTCGAGAACGGCGTCGCCTTGCCTTCGTTGATGCCGCGTCCGAGCGCCGTCTTGTCGAAATCCGACTGGTCGACATGGGCGAGGTCGTGGCGGCCGAGGTAGGACACAGCGAGTTCGCGGAACACATAGTCAAGGATCGACGTCGCATTCTTGATGGCGTCGTTGCCCTGCACCATTCCGGCCGGCTCGAACTTGGTGAAGGTGAAGGCCTCGACGAATTCCTCGAGCGGCACGCCATATTGCAGGCCAAGCGAGATGGCGATGGCGAAGTTGTTCATCATCGCCCGGAAAGCAGCGCCTTCCTTGTGCATGTCTATGAAGATCTCGCCGATGCGGCCGTCATCGAATTCGCCGGTGCGCAGGTAGACCTTGTGGCCGCCGACGACCGCTTTCTGGGTGTATCCCTTGCGGCGGTTCGGCAGTTTTTCACGATCGCGATAGAGACGTTCGATGACGCGTTCGACGATCTTCTCGGTCACTTGCACGGCGCGCTGTGAAGCGGGCGCAGCGATCAGCTGCTCGACCGCGTCGTCCTCGTCATCCTCGCTGTCGGCGAGCAGCGACGAATTGAGCGGCTGCGACAGCTTTGAGCCGTCGCGATAGAGCGCGTTGGCCTTCAGCGCCAGCTTCCACGACAGCATGTAGGCGCCCTTGGCGTCTTCCACCGTCGCATCGTTGGGCATGTTGATGGTCTTGGAGATGGCGCCGGAGATGAAGGGCTGTGCCGCCGCCATCATCTGGATGTGGCTGTTGATGGACAGCGAGCGCTTGCCGATCTTGCCGCACGGGCTGGCGCAGTCGAACACCGCCAGATGCTCGGCCTTGAGGAAGGGCGCGCCTTCCAGCGTCATCGCACCGCAGACATGGATGTTGGCGGCCTCGATGTCCTTCCTGGAGAAGCCCAGCGCCGGCAGCATCTCGAACGAGAAGTCGTTGAGCTGCTCGTCGGTGAAGCCGAACGTCTCCTTCACCCAGTCGGCGCCCAGCGTCCACTGGTTGAAGACGAACTTGATGTCGAAGGCCGACTTCAGCGCCGCATTGAGCGCCGCGATCTTGTCGTCAGTAAAACCCTTCGCCTTGAGCGAGCCGGGGTTGACCGCCGGCGCCTGGTTCATGTTGCCGTGGCCGACAGCGTAAGCCTCGATCTCGGCGAGCTGGCTCTCGGAATAGCCCAGCGTGCGCAGCGCTTCCGGCACGGCGCGGTTGATGATCTTGAAGTAGCCGCCGCCAGCGAGCTTCTTGAACTTCACCAGCGCGAAGTCGGGCTCGATGCCGGTGGTATCGCAATCCATGACCAGGCCGATCGTGCCGGTCGGCGCAATCACGGTCGCCTGCGCGTTGCGGTAGCCATGCTCTTCGCCGAGTTCGATGGCGCGGTCCCAGGCAGCCTTGGCGTGCGTGGCCAATTCCTGCTGCTTCAGGTCGGACGCGACCAGCGGCACCGGATTGACGGCGAGTTTCTCGTAGCCCTGTTTCTCGCCATAGGCGGCACGGCGATGGTTGCGCATGACGCGCAGCATGTTCTGCGCGTTACGGTCGTAGTCGGCGAAGGCGCCGAGCTCGCCGGCCATCTCGGCCGAGGTGGCATAGGCAATGCCGGTCATGATGGCGGTGAGCGCTGCGCAGATGGCGCGGCCCTCGTCGGAATCATAGGGGATGCCCGACGTCATCAGCAGGCCGCCAATGTTGGCATAGCCGAGGCCGAGCGTGCGGTATTCGTAGGACTGCTTGGCGATNGACGTCATCAGCAGGCCGCCAATGTTGGCATAGCCGAGGCCGAGCGTGCGGTATTCGTAGGACTGCTTGGCGATCTCCTTCGACGGGAACTGCGCCATCATCACCGAGATTTCGAGGACGACGGTCCACAGCCGCACCGTGTGCTCGTACGCGGCGATGTCGATCGTGCCGTCGGCGTTGCGGTAGGGGAGCAGGTTGATCGAGGCCAGGTTGCAGGCCGTGTCGTCGAGGAACATGTATTCCGAGCACGGATTGGAGGCCCGGATCGCACCGGCCGAAGCGCAGGTGTGCCAGTCGTTCATCGTCGTGTTGAAATGCAGGCCCGGATCGGCCGAAGCCCAGGCGGCGTAGCCGATCTTTTCCCAGAGGTCGCGTGCCTTCAGCGTCTTCAGCACCTTGCCGTCCTTGCGGGCGGTCAGATGCCAGTCGGCGTCGTCCTCGACGGCGCGCAGGAAGTTGTCCTTCAGCGACACCGAATTGTTGGAGTTCTGGCCGGAAACGGTGAGGTAGGCGTCGGAATCCCAGTCGGTGTCGTAGGTCTTGAACGACATCGCGGTGTAGCCCTGCTTGGCGAACTGGATGACGCGGTAGATGTAGTTCTCCGGCACGGCCGACTTCTTGGCCGCCTTGATCTCGCGCTTCAGCGCGGTGTTCATCGACGGGTCGAAGCAATCGTCATCATGGCCTTCGCAATTGATGCAGGCCTTCATGATCGCTTCGAGATGTTTTTTCACGATCTTGGAGCCGGTGACCAGCGACGCCACCTTCTGCTCTTCATTGACCTTCCAGTCGATGAATTCCTCGATATCGGGATGGTCGGCGTCGACAATGACCATCTTGGCCGCACGACGCGTGGTGCCGCCCGACTTGATGGCGCCCGCCGCGCGGTCGCCGATCTTGAGGAAGCTCATCAGGCCGGACGAACGGCCGCCGCCCGACAGCTTTTCGCCTTCGCCGCGCAGCATCGAGAAATTGGAGCCGGTGCCCGAGCCATATTTGAACAGACGCGCTTCACGCACCCACAGGTCCATGATGCCGCCTTCGTTGACGAGATCGTCCTGCACGCCCTGGATGAAGCAGGCATGCGGCTGCGGATGCTCGTAGGAGGACTTCGACTTGGTCAGCTTGCCGGTGAACGGGTCGACATAATAGTGGCCCTGGCTCGGGCCATCGATGCCGTAGGCCCAGTGCAGGCCGGTATTGAACCATTGCGGCGAGTTCGGCGCAACGCGCTGGGTGGCGAGCATATAGGCGAGTTCGTCGCGGAAGGCGCTGGCGTCTTCTTCCGACTTGAAGTAGCCGCCCTTGTAGCCCCAATAGGTCCAGGTGCCGGCCAGCCGGTCGAAGACCTGGCGGGCGTCGATTTCGGAACCGTAGCGCTCGGCTTCCGGCAGCTTGGCAAGCTCGGCCTCGTCGGCGACGGAGCGCCACAGGAAGGAGGGGACGTCGTTCTCCTCGACCTTCTTCAGGCGCGCGGGCACGCCGGCCTTGCGGAAATACTTCTGCGCCAGGATGTCGGCGGCAACCTGCGAGAACTGCGCCGGCACATCGATATTGTCCAAGCGGAACACCACCGAGCCGTCCGGATTCTTGATCTCCGAAAGCGCCTTGCGGAATTCGATCTCCGCGTAAGCTGATTGGCCTGGCTTGGTGAAACGACGCTCGATGCGCATTGGTCCGGTCCCTTTTGTCTATATATAGCGCTTTTCCCCGGGGATTTCTGCCCCCAATGCGAAACGCGCATGTCCGCCGTCTGCCGGCGTTCGAAAACACCGGCTCTCCTTGTGGCAGTCTTCGTCGCCTTGCTGGTCGAGCTTCTTACGAAGCCGCTGTTCCAACTCTGCGCCGAACCCTGCGGGTCCCTCAAAACTGAATTTTTCCTCGATTCCCTCGACCGAGGGAAATTCACACTATCTAGCGTCGAACCTGCCTGCAAACACTAAATATAGTGTTAACAGACAATTTATTCCAGTCCGACAAATCTCCCTTTTCGCTCCCGAAGCCCCCACGATCCAACGCTTCCGCCAGCCTCGTAAACAGGCGGAAATCATGGCCAAAACGCACAAAATCCGGGAAAAATGACCGGGCTCGAAACTCTCCGGTCGCGCCCTCAACAAGAGCACATGGCACATAAAAGGCGACTCGGTTTGCGTCGTCAAGGATTCGTTTGCGTAGCTTTTGTGACCCCAACATCTTGTGTGTCACATATGTGGATAACGGGGACAAAAAGCGGCTGAGGAAAGCCCGATTCTGCCGGCGTGGACCGCTGGTGAGCGGTTCACCCGAGACAGGCCCGGCCGGATTCTGGCTCACAGCCTTTTCATTTTAGCTGGCGTGCATTATGTCTTTGGCGTCGCGCGGGGGCGCGTCTTGTCAATTCCAAGAGCATCCGTTACGCCCCGCCCATGACAGTTACCGTCCGTTTTGCCCCCTCACCAACCGGCCGCATTCATATCGGCAATGCCCGCACCGCCTTGTTCAACTGGCTGTTTGCCATGAACAACAAGGGCCGTTTCATCCAGCGCTTCGACGACACAGACATTGCCCGCTCGAGGCAGGAATTTTCCGACGCCATCCTCTACGACCTGCACTGGCTGGGGATTTTCCCCGATGCCACCGAATACCAGTCGCGGCGCTTCGAAATTTACGACGCGGCAGTGGAGCGGCTGCAAAGGGCCGGCGTTGTTTATCCCTGCTACGAAACCCCCGAAGAACTCGACCTGCGCCGCAAGGTGCGCCGCACGCGCGGCCTGCCGCCGGTCTATGGCCGCGAGGCGCTGGCGCTTTCGCAGCAGCAGATCGCCGAATACCGCTCCGATGGCCGCCGGCCGCACTGGCGCTTTCTGCTGCCGAATTTCACCAGCGATCCGCTGCAGCCCGAACGCACCGAAATCCACTGGAACGATCTGGTGCGCGGCGAGGAAACCGTCGATCTGGCCTCACTGTCCGATCCGGTGCTGCGGCGCGAGGACGGCACTTATCTCTACACGCTGCCTTCGGTCGTCGACGACATCAAGATGGGGGTCACTCATGTCATTCGCGGCGACGACCACGTCACCAACACCGGCGTGCAGATCGCGCTGTTCAAGGCATTGGGCGCCGAGCCGCCTGTCTTCGGCCACCACAATCTCTTGACCACGGGCTCGGGCGAGGGCCTGTCGAAGCGCAGCGGTGCGCTGTCGATCGAAAGCCTGCGCGAGGAGGGCATCGAGCCGATGGCTGTGGCTTCGCTGGCCGTCCTTGTCGGCACCTCGGAAAATGTCGCGGCGGTGCATGACATGCCGGCACTGGCCGCGCGCTTCGATCCCGCCGCCACGTCGAAATCGGCGGCCAAATTCGACCCGGACGAGCTGTTCGTGCTCAATCGTGCGCTCATGCACCACATGCCGTTTTCCGAGGCGCGGGATCGGCTGATCGTGCTCGGCATCTCCGGCGACAAGGCCGAGCCGTTCTGGCTGGCGGTGCGCGGCAATCTCGACCGGCTGAGCGACGCGGTCGGCTGGTGGCGCATCCTTGCCGACGGCCCGCAGCCCGCGCCGGAATTTTCCGACGAGGATCGCGACTTCCTGCAGCAGGCCTTCGACCTGTTGCCGGAAGAGCCGTGGACCGGTACGGTCTGGAAAGACTGGACGGCCAGGATCAGGGAAGCCAGCGGCCGCAAGGGCAAGGCGTTGTTCATGCCGCTCAGGCTGGCGCTTACCGGACTTGCTTCCGGGCCGGAGCTTGCAGATCTATTGCCGCTGCTGGGTCGGGAAGGAACGCTGGCCCGACGACCCTGACCTTGCGCTGGTCCGGCGGGATCAGCGACACCGGCGACACCACCGGCTTGACGGCAAGGCGCTTGATGGCGGCGCGGTCGAGCCCGCCTTGTACGTTCGCCAGCGTCTCCGGATCCGCGCCTGGATCGGGTTTGGCCGCCGGCACCGGAATGAACGGCGTGGTCTCAATATCGGGCTGAAACTGCTCGGGCGGTGGCGGGTTACCGCCGATGATCTCGAAATTTCCGGCCTGCGCGTTGCAGCCACATGCCTGCGGCCGCGACTGGTTGGGTTGTTTGTAGAGATAAGCGGTAGGCAACTCGCTGTAGGGCCTCCCGGTCACCGACGACGTCATGTTGGCCGAATCGTCTTCCATGCCGCGCGAATAGAACACCTGCATTTCGGTGCCGGGGCAGCTCGATTCGCAATTCTTCTGGTCGCGCTCGAAATCGCCGAGCGAAGCCGAGTTCGACATCGGGAAGAAATAGCCGTCGCAGGTACGCACGCAGCTCGTATGGAACTCGCCGCCGACCGTCGGGAAATCCGGCACGCCGGGCTGATTGAGCACCCGGCGCACATTGCGCTCCTCGCCGGGATCATCGGGCTGATCGAGCGTGTCGATCTGCCGGTCGCCGCCGAAAAGCTGGTCGAACAGATCGCCGTCGTCGGGTTCGCGGCTGGCTTCCTGCAGCGGCTCCCGGCGCGGCGCGGGCTCGTCACGGCAGCCATTGGCGTCGAGCGCGGCCAGGATNGCTTCCTGCAGCGGCTCCCGGCGCGGCGCGGGCTCGTCACGGCAGCCATTGGCGTCGAGCGCGGCCAGGATGCGGCCGCGGTCGCGCCGCGAGCCGCCGCCGGCAAGCTGCGCGCGCTTGGCTTGCAACGCATCGAGATTGGCGTTCATGCGATCGATGCTGCTGTTCAGCGCAGCACATTGGCTGACATTGCGCGAAAACAGCGAAAACCCGCAATTCGCATCGCTCGCACGACCGCGCATCTTTGATAGCTGTTCGAACTGGCGGGAGATGGCCTTGTCATACTTCCGCACCATGCTGGAATTGCCGCCGCCATTCGATGAAGAAGCAAGCTCGGCTTCCAGTTGACGGCAAACGCGGGAGGCGGCCTGCGGTTCAGTGGTGGCGACGGCCGAAAGCACAAGCGCGCCGAGCAGCGCAGCCAGATGCTTCAGCCTCCATCGTCCGCCCGTCATTGCCCGAAACCCCGCTTGCCTGCCTGTCTACCGGATTCGCAGTTAACCGTTCCCTCAATCTACAACCAAAGATGGTCTTAGCCCATAGACGCGTTGCAGGAGGCGTTTGGATAGGGCGGCAACTGTGCGGTCTCACCGCTGCATGAAAAAGGCGCAATCGCCCCGGAATATCCCACGATCCAGCAATGCCCCGGGGAGCTGGCATGATCGCGATTAGCCGCCGAACTGCGCTGCAGTTCGGTCTGTTGTGCCTGGCGGCGCCCGCCGCCCGGGCGCAGGGAAATCCAGCCGCTCCGGACTGGCGCAGCAAATTGGTCGAAGCCGCGCGTGAGCAGATCGGCGTCACCACCTTCTACGACCCGGCCTATGTCCGCCTCGACTATCCCGGCGGCGATGTCGCGCCGGATCGAGGCGTGTGCACGGACGTCGTCGTGCGCGCCTATCGCCGCGCCTTCGAGCTCGACCTGCAGAAGCTGGTGCATGAGGATATGGCGGCCAATTTCGCCGCCTATCCCAAGACCTGGGGTCTGAAAGCGACCGATCGAAACATCGACCACCGACGGGTCGGCAATCTTGCCGCTTTTTTCGGGCGCAAGGGAGTTTCCTTGCCCGCCAGCGAGTATCCTCCCGACTTTCAGCCGGGCGATGTCGTCACCCAGATGCTGCCCGGCAACCTGCCGCACATCGTCATCGTCTCATCCGAACGGTCGGCGGACGTTCCGGAACGAGCGCTGGTCATCCACAATATCAGGTCGGGCGCCCGCGAGGAGGACACGCTGTTTGCCTTCAAGCAGACCGGGCATTACCGTTTCGTGCCTGCCTGACGGCGTCAGTTGAAATGAACCACCGCCTGCGCCTTGTGCGCCGCCTCGACCACTGCCAGCGCCGTCATGTTGACGACGCCGCGCGACGTCACCGACGGCGTCAAAATATGCGCCGGCTTGTCGGTGCCAAGCAGGATCGGCCCGACATGCAGCGCGTCCATCATCGTGCGCAGCGCGGTCAGCGTGATGTTGGCGGAGTCGAGGTTGGGGAACACCAGGAGATTGGCTTCGCCCTTCAGCCGCGAATGCGGATAGACGCGCTGGCGCAGATGCTCCGACAGGGCTGAATCGGCATGCATCTCGCCGTCGCATTGCAGGTCGGGCGCAACGCGCGCCAGGATCGCCGCTGCCTGCCGCATCTTCAGCGCGCTGGGAGAATCGCGCGAGCCGAAATCCGAATGCGACAGCAGCGCCGCCTTCGGCTCGATGCCGAAGCGCTGGATTTCCTCCGCCGCCAATATGGTCATTTCGGCGATCTCCTCGGCCGTGGGGTCGACCGAGACATGGGTGTCGGTGAGGAAGATGATGCCGCGTTGCGAGATCAGCATCGACAGCGTCGACAGGTCGCGGTCCTTGACGCCCGCGCGTGGTCCGATGACCAGCGTCACATTGCGCAGATGCCGCTCGAAACGGCCCTCGAGGCCGCAGATCATGGCGTCGGCATCGCCGCGCTTCAGCGCCAGTGCCGCAATCACCGTATTGTCGGTGCGCACCATGGTGCGCGCGGCCTCCGTCGTCACGCCGCGCCGGCCGGCAAGCTCGATCAACAGGTCGACATAATGGCGGTAGCGCGGATCGTCTTCCGGGTTGATCAGGCCGAAATCGACGCCCGGCTTGATACGCAGGCCGTAGCGCTTCAGCCTGACCTCGATGACATGCGGGCGGCCGATCAGGATCGGCTCGGCAATGCCTTCCTCCAGCACCACCTGGGCTGCGCGCAGCACGCGCTCGTCCTCGCCGTCGGCATAGATGACGCGCTTGGCGGTCGACGCCTTGGCCGACGAAAACACCGGCTTCATCACCAGGCCGGAGCGGAAGACGAAGCGGTTGAGCTGGTCGATATAGGCGGCGAAGTCGGTGATCGGCCGTGTCGCGACGCCGGTGTCGCAGGCGGCCTTGGCCACCGCCGGCGCGATGCGCAGGATGAGGCGCGGATCGAAGGGCGAGGGGATCAGGAAATCGGGCCCGAAGATCGGCGTCTCGCCGGAATAGGCGCGCGCGGCGACATCCGAAGGCTCTTCGCGGGCAAGGGCGGCGATCGCCCTGACCGCCGCCATCTTCATCTCCTCGTTAATGGCGCTGGCGCCGCAGTCCAGCGCACCGCGGAAGATGTAAGGAAAACACAGTACGTTATTGACCTGATTGGGAAAATCGGAACGCCCGGTGCAGATCATGGCGTCCGGCCGCGCCGCCCGCGCCGCCTCCGGCATGATCTCCGGATTGGGGTTGGCCAGCGCCAGGATCAGCGGCTTCGGCGCCATATGCCGCAACAGTTCCGGCTTCAGCACGCCGGCGGCCGATAGGCCGAGGAAGACGTCGGCGCCCGGGATCACATCGGCCAGCGTGCGCGCCTCGGTATCCTTCACATAGGGGTCTTTCCAGCGGTCCATCTCGTCGGTGCGGCCCTTGTAGGCGACGCCGAAGCGGTCGGTGACCCAGATGTTCTCTACCTTGGCGCCAAGCGAGACCAACAGGTTGAGGCAGGCGAGCGCTGCCGCACCGGCGCCTGAGGTGACGATCTTGATGTCGGAAATGGCCTTGCCGGCGAATTCCAGCCCGTTGAGCACCGCGGCGGCGACGATGATGGCGGTGCCATGCTGGTCGTCATGGAAGACGGGAATGCCCATGCGGGCCTTCAACTGCGCCTCCACCTCGAAGCATTCGGGCGCCTTGATGTCCTCGAGATTGATGCCACCGAATGTCGGTTCCAGCGCCGAGATCGTCTCGACCATGCGCTCTATGCCCGGCGCGTCGATCTCGATGTCGAAGACGTCGATGCCGGCGAATTTCTTGAACAGCACCGCCTTGCCTTCCATCACCGGCTTGGAGGCGAGCGGGCCGATATTGCCGAGGCCGAGAACGGCCGAGCCATTGGAGACGACGCCGACCAGATTGGCGCGCGCCGTATAGTCGGCGGCGGTCGCCGGATTGTCGCGGATTTCAAGACAGGGCGCGGCAACACCCGGCGAATAGGCCAGCGCCAGATCGCGCTGGTTGCCGAGCGGCTTGGTTGCCTGAATCTCAAGCTTTCCCGGCCTTGGATGCTTGTGGAAGTAGAGGGCGGCTTCGTCGAGGTCCGAACGTGCCGTTTTCTTGTTCTCGCCTTCCATGCGGCCGCTCCCTCAAACCTGCTTTGCAGCCTTTTAGCACGCAAAAATGGTTTTTCGCGACGCCAAATGACGCAAGGGCGGCTAAAACAACCGGGGCCGAAAAGACCGAATTATTTCAATCGGTTGCGCGGAAATCCTGCTGAGGATGCACTGAGCCCTTTAGAACGCGCTGACATAGAGGCCGCCATCGACCGGGATGTTCTGACCGGTGAGATAGCCGGCATGGACCGAGCACAGAAAGGCGCAGATCTGGCCGAACTCTTCCGGCGTGCCGAGCCGCTTGGCCGGAACGTCGGCGCTGATGCGGGTCTTGCGCGCTGCGGCCGCTGCCGGGTCTTCCATCGTGCCGGCCTCATGCGGGCCGCGCAGCCGGTCGGTGTCGAGCTTGCCCGGCAGCAGGCTGTTGATGGTGACGTTGCGGTCGACCACCGTGCGCGCCACGCCGGCCAGGAACGAAGTCAGCCCGGCGCGCGCGCCGGACGACAGATCGAGGCCGGGGATCGGGACGTAGACCGACAGCGAGGTGATGTTGACGATGCGGCCGAAGCCGCGCTTGGCCATGCCGTCGATCACGGCCTGCACCAGTTCGATCGGCGTCACCATGTTCTGCGTCACGCCTTCGAGAATCTTTGCGCGGTCGAGCTCGCGGAAATCGCGCAAGGGCGGGCCGCCATTGTTGTTGACCAGGATATCCGGGTCGGGGCAGGCGGCAAGGAGCGCGTGCTGCACGTCGGGTTTCGAGACGTCGCCGACGATCTCGGTCACCTTCACGCCGTAGCGTTCGCGCAGTTCGGCTGCGGTTTTTGCCAGCAGCTCGGCATTGCGGCCGTTGACGACGAGATCGCAGCCGGCCTCGGCCAGCGCCATGGCGCAGCCGCGGCCCAGCCCTTTGCTCGATGCGCAGACGATGGCCTTCTTGCCCTTGATGCCCAGATCCATGACGATTTTCTCCTGTGAATGGCGCGGCACGCTAGCCCTTTGGCTGGCCCAATCGCAACCGTCATACGGTTGTTGCATGAATCGGGGCATAGCCTGCGCGAAAGCAACGGTGACGATCTGATGTCCGGTACAGAAACCCGCACTTTCCGCAGCATGTTCATATCCGACCTGCATCTCGGATCGAAGGCGGCCAAGGCCGAGTTCCTGATCGATTTCCTGCGGTATCACGACGCCCATATCATCTATCTCGTCGGTGACATCGTCGACGGCTGGCGGCTGCGGCGCAGCTGGCATTGGCCGCAGAGCCACAATGACGTCGTCCAGAAACTGCTGCGCAAGGCGCGCAAGGGCACCTCGATCACCTATATCGCCGGTAATCACGACGAATTCGCGCGCCAGTTCCAAGGCGTGCATTTCGGCGGCATCGTCGTTGCCGACCGCGCCATCCACGAAACCGCCGATGGCAGGCGCCTGCTGGTCATCCACGGCGACCAGTTCGATACCGTCGTCCACAATGCACGCTGGCTGGCCTACCTCGGCGACTACGCCTATGACGCCGCGATGGTGGTCAACCGCGTGGTGACGAGGCTCCGCCATATGCTCGGCCTTCCCTACTGGTCGTTCTCGTCCTGGGCCAAGGTCAAGGTCAAGAAGGCGGTGAACTTCATCGGCTCGTTCCAGACGGTGCTGACCGAGGAGGCCCGCCGCTCGCATGTCGACGGCGTCATCTGCGGCCACATCCATCACGCCGCGATCGAGACTTATGAGGATGTGCAGTACATCAACACTGGCGACTGGGTGGAGAGCTGCACGGCGGTGGTCGAACATTTCGACGGCAAGATGGAGATCATCCACTGGGCGCTGGTGCTGCCCGAAGCACCGGACGAGCCGCTCATCCCCTTGCTGATCGAAGACAGGGTCGTCGAAGCGGCATAACCCTCCTGTTAATCGACTGGCCCAGGCAGTTTCGGACCGCTTTCGCGCATGTTAAGGGATCGATCTGCGTTGCAGCCCTTTGTGCAGCGTAATTGGATCGATTCATGTCGCTGCCGCCGCTCTCGCCCGAACAACTCGTCAAGCCGCGCCATTTCGAACTGCGCATGAGTCTGATCTTCGCGACATTATTCGTGTCGCTGGGAACGCATGTGCCTTATTTCCCGCTGTGGCTGCATGCCCAGGGTTTCCACGCCGAGCAGATCGCCATCATCCTGGCGGCGCCGATGTTCCTGCGCGTGGTGACGACGCCGCTGCTGACCGCGCTGGCGGACCGGGCGAAGGACAGGGCCGATGTCTATATTGCGCTGGTGGCCGCGACGATGGTGCTTTCCGCCGGCTATTTCCTCACTCCCACCTATGCGGCGGTGCTTGCCGTATCGCTGGCGCTGACGGTGGTGTGGACGCCGCATTCGCCGATCGCCGATTCGCTCGCGCTGTCGGGCGTGCGCCGCTTCGGCTCGAACTACACCGCGATGCGCAAATGGGGCTCGATCTCCTATCTCTGCGCCAACGTCGCAGGCGGCTTTATCCTGGCCTGGACGAGCCCGCAGGCCGTGCCGGTAATCATCTTTGCGGCGCTGTCTGCCGCGCTCGTCGCCGGATTGCTGGCGCCGCGGCTTGGCCGCCCGCGCCGCGCTTCGCCGCTTTCGGCCGCCGACATCCAGCATCAGGCGTCGAGCCTTCTCAATCCGTATTTCCTGTATTTCACCCTCGGCGTCGGCATCATCACCGCCAGCCATGCCTTCCTCTACGGCTTTGTCTCAATCTACTGGAAATCGGTCGGCATCAGCGATTCCGTCGTTGGCCTGCTGTGGGCCTGGGGCGTGGTGGCCGAGGTCTGCATGTTCGTGTTTTTCAACCGTATTTTTGCCTCCGTCTCAGTCGTCAAGGTGATGCTGATCGCCGGCGTCGGCTCCATCGTGCGCTGGATCGCCTTTCCGTTGATCTGGCCACTCGGGCTTGGCGTTGCCGGTTTCTTCGGCGTCCAGACCCTGCATTCGGTGTCGGTGGCGATGGTGTTGATCGGCCTGCAGAAGATGATCGGCGAAACGGTTTCGGAAGAACGCACGGGTGCGGCGCAAGGCATTGCCTATTTCTTCAACGGCTTCTTCATGGCGGCGGTGACGCTGGCGTCCGGCCCGCTTTATGAGCGCTACGGCGTCGACGGCTTCCTGGCGATGATCCCGATCGCCATCATCGGCCTGGCGCTGATCGGGCTCGCCGCGCGTTCAGCCCCACAGCATCCTGTCAGGCGGTAACACCAGCGACCCCTGGTACACGAGGCCGGGCTGGCGGTCGCGGGCAAGCAGCAGCGGACCGTCGAGGTCGACGAAGTCGGCGCCTTGCGCCAAAAGCACTGCCGGCGCCATCGCCAGCGACGTGCCGACCATGCAGCCGACCATCACGCCGAATCCCAGCTCCCGGGCGCGGTTGCGGAGGGTAAGGGCGGCGGTCAGACCGCCGGATTTGTCGAGCTTGATGTTGACGGCGTCATAGAGGCCGACAAGCGCTTCGAGGTCCTTCGCCTCGTGGACGCTTTCGTCTGCGCAGATCGGCACCGGATGCGCGATGTGGCGCAGGATGGCATCATGGCCGGCGGGAAGCGGCTGTTCGATCAGGGCTATCCCATGTTCGCCGGCGAAAGCGAGATTCTCGATGATGTTGGCATCGGTCCAGCCTTCATTGGCGTCGAGGATGATGCGGCTGTCGGGCGCCGCTTCGGTCACGGCGCGGATGCGGGCCAAGTCGTTGTCGCCGCCGATCTTGACCTTGAGCAGCGGCCGCCCGGCATTGGCGCGGGCTTGCGCCGCCATTGCCTCCGGCTCGCCTAGCGACAGCGTGTAGGCCGTCTCCAGCGCCGACAAGGGCACAGCGTGGATGGCGTCCGCGACCGCAACGCCGCTGATCTTGGCCTCCAGGTCCCAAAAGGCGCAATCGATGGCGTTGCGGGCAGCACCCGCCGGCATCGCATCAAGCAGTTCCTTGTGGCTGATGCCGCCTTCTATCTGCCGGCGCATGGCCTTGATGGCGTCGCGCACCCCCTCCATGGTCTCGCCATAGCGCTTGTAGGGGACGCATTCGCCCCATCCGCGATTGTCCCCATCGCTGATCGTGCAGGTAATGACTTCGGCTTCGGTCTTCGACCCGCGCGAGATGGTGAAGGTGCCGGCAATGGGAAAACGCTCGGCCTCAACCGAAATGACACGCGCCATAATTTTCTGCTCCGGCTATGCGACAACGCGTCGTCGGCAAATCGACAGGTACGACCCGTCAGGCTAAACAGGACGCCATGTTGACCATCGGCAAACGCGACGCAAGCGGCAACGCCGCCAAGGAGGCCGACCACCAGCCCCGCGTTGCGGTCGGCGAGGAGGGCGGCGTCCTCGGCTGCGCTTTCTCCGGCATCTGGACGACGACGACAGTGGCGCTGATCGACGCCGAGATGCGCAAGATCGAGCAGCGCAAAGGCTTCCAGACGCTCGCTTTGGATCTTTCCCACATCGAGAAGATAGACACCGCCGGCGCCTGGCTGATCGATCGCCTGGTCAGTGTCTTCGAAAAGAAGGGTGTCGAGATCAAGATGCAGGGGCAAAGCGATGTCGCCTCGATCCTGCTCGGCGCCGTTGGCGAAGCTGTCCGGCGCGAGCCCGAATCGCGCGGCGTCCGGCGCCCCAACATCATCCTCCGCGGGCTGGAGGCGGTCGGCCGCCGCATCTATGAGATGCGCGACGATTTCCTCGCCTCGATGAACATCCTCGGCGCCACCATCGGCGGCGCCCAGATGAAGCTCGGGCGCGGCCATGCCATCAATCCGGCGGCGATCTTCAACCAGATCGATCGCATGGGGGTCGGCGCCATCCCCGTGGTGGTGCTGATGTCGGCGATCGTCGGCGCCATCGTCGCCCAGCAGGGCGCCTACCAGCTCAATTATTTCGGCGCCAACATTTTCGTTGTCGATCTGGTCGGCGTGCTGATCCTGCGCGAACTCGGCGTGCTGATGACCGCCATCATGATCGCCGGCCGCTCCGGCAGCGCCATCACCGCCGAGATCGGCTCGATGAAGATGCGCGAGGAGGTCGACGCGCTGAAGGTCATCGGCCTCAACCCGATCGGCGTGCTGGTGTTTCCGCGCCTGGTGGCGCTGGTGATCGCGCTGCCCTGTCTCACCATCGTCGCCAATTTTGCCGCCCTTGGCGGCGGCATCCTCGCCGCCTGGCTTTATTCCGGTATTGCGCCGACGGCCTTCATCGACCGGCTGCGCGGCGCGATCGATATCAGCACCATCTTCGCCGGGCTGATCAAGGCGCCGTTCATGGCCATGATCATCGGCACCATTGCTTCCGTAGAAGGCATGAAGGTCGGCGGCAGCGCCGAATCGCTGGGTCTGCACGTCACTGCCTCGGTGGTGAAGTCGATCTTCGTCGTCATCATCCTCGATGGCCTTTTTGCCATCTTCTACGCATCGATCGAGTTCTGACATGATGCGCAGAAACTCAAAGGCGACCAAGGCTGTGCAGGGAATGGAAGAAGACGATATCGTGCTGTCGGTGCGCGATATCACCCTTGCCCTGGACGACAAGCTGATCCTCGACAAACTGGCGCTCGACATCAAGCGCGGCGAAATCCTCGGTTTCGTCGGCGCCTCGGGCGCCGGCAAATCGGTGCTGCTGCGCACGATTCTCGGCCTGCTGCACAAACAGTCCGGCACGATCAAGCTGTTTGGCCTCGACCTCGAAAAGGCCAGCGACATCGAACGATTGCGCATCGACATGCGCCTTGGCGTGCTTTTCCAGCACGGCGCCCTGTTTTCGGCGTTGACCGTGCAGGAAAACGTGCAGGTGCCGATGCGCGAATATCTCGATCTGCCGAAGAAACTGATGGACGAACTGGCCTTGCTCAAGATCGAACTGGTCGGCCTGCCGCCGGACGCCGCGCAAAAATTTCCCTCGGAGCTTTCGGGCGGCATGATCAAGCGCGCCGCCCTGGCGCGGGCGCTGGCGCTCGACCCCGACATCGTCTTCCTCGACGAGCCGACTTCCGGCCTCGACCCGATCAGCGCGTCCGAATTCGACGAACTGGTGGTCAAGCTGCGCGATACGATGGATCTGACGGTCTATATGGTGACGCACGATCTCGACACGCTGTTTACCGCTTGCGACCGCGTGGCGGTGCTCGGCAACAAGAAAATCCTGGTCGAAGGCACGATCGACGACATGCTGAAAAGCGAAGAACCGTGGGTCAAATCCTATTTCCGCGGAAAACGCGCTCGGCAACTTGATCTTGCCGCGCGCGCATAGACATAAGTGGGGCAATGGAAACCAGAGCCAATTACGTAATTGTCGGCATTTTCACCCTAGCTGCAATCCTGGCGGCGTTCGGGTTCGTCTATTGGACCGCCCAGATCGGTGATCGCGGCGAGACGGCGGAGCTGCGCGTGCGTATTCAGGGTTCGGCCTCCGGCCTCGGCCCCGGCAGTCTGGTGCTGTTCAACGGCGTCAAGGTCGGGGTGGTCAAGCGCGTCTATTTCGACCGCAATGACCCCAATGCCGCCATTGCTACGACCGAGATCGACCAGACAACGCCGCTCACCAAATCGACGCAGGCCGATATCGGCATCGCCAGCCTTGCCGGCCAGGTCAACATCGAATTGAAGGGCGCCGATCCCAAGGAACCGAACCTGCTGGAAGAGGCGGCAAAGGAAGGCAGGACCGCCGAGATCGTCGCCAATCCATCGGCGGTCACCAACCTGCTGCAGACGGCGCAGAATATCTTCACCCGTGCCGACAAGGTGCTTTCCGAACTCGAAGGTTTCACCAGGGATGTGCGCGGGCCGCTGACCCAGACCGTCAAGAACGCCCAGACATTTTCCGATGCGCTGGCCAGGAATGCCGACGGCATCGACAAGTTCCTGACCGCCGTCAGCGCGCTGTCGGACGAGTTGAAGGGTGTTTCCGGCAAGCTCGACGGCACACTGAAGGCTGCCGAAGGCCTGCTCAATGCCGTCGACAAGGACAAGATCAAGAGCATCGTCGCCAATGTGGACGCCGTCACGGCCAATTTGAAGGAGACCAGCGGACAGCTCGATGGCGTGATCAAGAACGTCGATACCGCGGTCGGCTCGGTCAACGATTTCGCCAAGCGCACGCAAGGCACGCTGGCAAAGGTCGACAATGTGCTCGACGGCATCGATCCGGCACAAGTGCGCGTGGCGCTCGCCAACATTCAGAAGGCCAGCGAAAACGCCAACAAGGCCGCCGCCGACATCGCCAAGGTGACCGACAAGTTCGCCGACCGGGCCGACGACATCGACGAGACGATCAAGGACGCCAAACAGCTTGCGTCGCGCCTCAACGATGCCTCGGTGCGCGTCGACGGCATCCTGAAAAGGGTCGATACGCTGCTCGGTTCGGGCCAGGCCGACGGCGTCATGGCCGATGCCAGGGACACGCTGAAGTCGTTCAAGCAGGTCGCCGACACGCTGAACGCCCGGCTTGGCACGATCACCGACAATATTGCGCGCTTCTCGGGCCAGGGCCTGTCGAATGTCGAGGCGCTGGTCCAGGACAGCCGGCGTTCGATCAGCCGCATCGAAGAGGCGGTGACCGATCTCAGCCGCAACCCGCAGCGCATCCTGTCGGGCGGCGACGGCGAGGTCCGGCAGTTCGATGGCAGGGCACGGCGTTGACTTCCGTGCCCGCCCGCAGCAATTACATGGACCGCGGACGCGGATTCATCATACGATCCGGGGACAGTGGGGATCACGCGTGACGTTCGGGTTGGGTGGGTATAGATCGGCAGTCGTTTTGCTTGGCCTGACGCTGGCTGGTTGCGCGGCATTGGGAGGCAAGCCGGCGCCACTCGATACGTTCGAGCTGTCCGCCCCGTCAATCGACGCCCATGGCCACAGCCGCCGCCAGATCCTGATCGCCCAGCCCTCCGCGCTCAAGGCGCTGGACAGCCAGAACATCGTCATCAAGCCGTCAGATCGCTCGATCCAGTATCTCAAGGGCGCGCAATGGGCCGACCGGCTGCCGCTGATCGTGCAGGCGAGGCTCGCCGAAACCTTCCAGCGCTCCGGAAGCTTTGCCGGCGTCGGCAAGCCGGGCGAGGGGCTGGCGATCGACTACCAGGTGATCGTCGAGATCCGCTCCTTCGAAGTCCGCGTCAATGGTGGCGAGCATGCCGAGGTCAATCTCTTCGTGCGCATCCTGAACGACCGCAACGGCGAGGTGCGCGCCTCGAAGAGCTTCACCGCATCCGCTCCCGTCTCGGGCAGCGGCAATCCGGCCTATGTCAGCGCGCTCGACAGCGCCTTCGGCGAGGCGGCGAAGGATATCGTGAGCTGGACGGACTCGGTGATCTGAGCGAACCCGGCGAGGCGCTTGAGACCCAGGAATCTTAGCCGCCTGCCAGACGGTTGGTGACCAGTTCTGCCTTCATCCAGTGGGTTTCACTCTGGACATGTCCTGCCCGTACATATTTGCCCATGCGAATGGGCATGTCTGCCTCAGCAAATGCTTCGGCAACCCTAGCCACAAAGCCTTCTTGCTTGGCCTTATCCAGGGACGCAGCCAGATTATCGAAGAGGTTGGGGCTGAAAGGCCCACGATAGAGCGTGGGAACAGGAGTGATGCCCAGTTCCTCAAACCGGGCCAGGGTCAAATCCCACGGTTGAATCTCGGTCCCGATGATCCATGCAAAGCCAAGAAAAAATGACGGCAGCGCATCATACGCAGCCGAATGTCGGGCATAGAGGTTCTCGCCGACAATCCGTTCATCGTCAGCAAGTAGCGGTGAAACATTTGCTGCAAATGCCTTCAGCCAGTCTCGGGATGGATGATAACGGCTATCGGGACTGCGCGCGTGAGAGCCATCGCGATGAAGGGTTGTGTTCTCTCCATCCATCTTCTCGGTGACCACAAGATCAGCCACCCTTAGTCCTTCAAGCGACGCCATGACCTTGTCGTCGCTGGTGGCTCCGACCGATATCGGCAGATGAAAGGTGCGACCGTATTTCCTCATGCTGGAGGCATAGCTTGCAGCCCATCGCGCCAGCAAGGGCAGCCTGAGCGTCATTGTTCGATCCATGACAAACGAAAAAGGCGGGAAATTTCCCGCCTTTTCATTTTGATGCAGCAATCGTAGCTAGTGCAAACGGCCGCTCGCATGGGCCAGCATGGTGTAGACCTTGCCGGTGTCCGACGTCAGGTAGGTCTGCGCCATGATGTTGTCGCGGTCGTTGCGCGAGACGTCCTTGAGCAGCTTCTCGAAATCGTCGCAGTAGCGGTCGACGGCGGCGCGGAACTCCGCCTCGGCCTGATATTTGCGGCGGATTTCGTCAAAGGTCTGCTGGCCCTTGAGCGTGTAGAGGCGGCGCGTGAACACGTCACGCTCGCCGCGCCGGTAGCGGTTCCACAGCTCGATCGAGGCGTCGTGGTCGATCGCCCGGGCAATATCGACCGAGAGCGAGTTGAGCGACTCCATGACATGCAGCGGCGAGCGCTGGGCGGGAGTTGCGCGCGGTGCTTCCGCGGGCGCTGCCGGCCTGGCGACTTCCTCCTCGCGCGATGCCCCGGTCAGGAGATCGCGCACCCAGCCGCCTTGCGGCGTGCGGGCGTTGGCGT
>NZ_AYVK01000008.1:0-141522 GCF_000503155.1 Mesorhizobium sp. LSJC285A00 | reverse complement strand
CCTCGCCGGAACACCGTTTCACCTGTGATTTCGGTGCCTTGAGACGATGTGCGGATCTTCACGATGACTGACGAGGATGGTTTCCGCATCCGGCCCGGCCGTACCGCTCGCCCAGTGCCCAGCCCGGGCTTGTGGGAAAGCCGATCCAGCGCGTCTCGAAGCGCAATGGCGGCATCGCCACGCTCGTCCGCGGACATCAGTCCCGGTTCAAGTTCCAGCCTGAAGTGCGGCAGCTCGGTTCGAACGGCGCGACAAGCGCCCGCTAGATTGGCCTTCAGATCGATGACGCGGTAGGTGGCGACGGGATAGGCGACCCCCTTGACCTTGACGTGCCCCAGCTCCTCACAGCCGATCGTGTTCTTCACTTGCGCAATCGTCTCGTAGGAGATGACGACGGCCCCCGGTGGGCCTCCTGTTCCAGGCGCGACGCGAGATTAACGGCGCCGCCAGCAAAGCCAAAGCTCAAAGAACCCCTTGCCAACGGAGAGCCGTCCCTACACGGCCCCATCTCGGTCATTGGAAAATTGGCTGCGAATGATCGGTCTAGCGATTTATCGGCCCTTCCCGGCCTCAATCATTGCTCGCCGTTTAATTAGCCACAATGTCAACATGGTGCGCCCACCAGATTCTGGCCGGGCTGCGTCGGCGTGAACGGCAGCTTTGCGCCGGTGGGTTCAACCGGTCACTGCAACACCTTTAATCTGAGAGGATTGGGAGGTGTCGCATGGTGACGTCACGGATCTGGTTTACCCCGGAGCAGAAGGCCGAGCTTTGGGAGCGGTGGAAGCAGGGTCAGAGCATTTCATCGATCTCGCGGGCACTAGACCGCCGGACCGGCGTTCAGCGGATCGTATCCTTACACGGCGGCATTGCTCCGTCAGCAAGGCGTAGAGCGGCCTCGGCGCTCGAGCTGGGGGAGCGCGAAGAGATCTCTCGCGGGATTGCGGCAGGTCTTGCCATCCGCGCTATTGCACGAAGCTGGGGCGATCCCCATCAACGATCAGTCGCGAGATCTCGCGCAATGGCGGTGCCCAAGCTTATCGAGCAACCCGAGCCGACAAGCAGGCTTGGCAGCGCGCGCTTCGCCCGAAGCAATGTCGCCTGGCATGCTCTGGACGGCTAAGGTGGCGGGTGGCGCAAAAGCTGGCACTGCAATGGTCGCCGGAGCAGATTGGGGGTTGGCTGAAGCGAGCGTACCCAGGCGATCCAAGCATGCGGATATCTCATGAAGCGATCTATCGCAGCCTGTTCATCCAGTCGCGAGGGGTGCTCAAGAAGGAGCTGACAGCCCATCTGCGCACCAAACGACAGATGCGCCTCGGCAAAGGTGCACAGAGCAACCGAACGGGGCAAGGTCAAATCCTCGATATGGTCTCCATCCGCGAGCGTCCCGCCGAGGCGGAGGACCGTGCCATCCCAGGTCATTGGGCATAGGCGCTAAGATAGCTTTGGCATGGACTGAAATTTGCGCTTTCGTGGTGGTTCGCGCCAGCGATATCGCAAGGCATGGAGATTNGCGATCAGAGAGGCGACGATCTGGCGGGTTGCGCGCCACAGCAGCGGGCGCCCGTCGCTCAAGGGGGAGAGACACCCAACTCCTGCGAGAGGGGTTCGGTCACAAGCGCGATGAAGTGTGCAAGGATCCAAGGCTTTGCGATCCTTGGGTCCTTGGCGGGAGGAGAGCGCAGCCCGATCAGGCTCTTCAGGCGCTTGAAGGCGAGCTCGATGCGCCAGCGCATGCGGTAGAGCTTGAGGACCGTATCGGCGGGNCCGCCTTGCGCCATCACCTTGGCGATCCGCTCGGCCTGCAGATAGGCGCGGTCACCGATGCGGATCTCGCCCGCCACCACCGGCACGCGGTCGATCAGCTCGGCCTCGCTCTGATCGGTGATCTCGATGAAGTCGAACTGCTCGCGCTCAAGCTCGAAGGCGCAGTGCATGCGCCAAAGACCATTGCAGCCTGCCATGACCGCCCTCTCTCAGCGAATTTGCAGAACTCTCAGCACACTACCGGGCAGGACCTTTTCCAACGCATTGAATGTATCTCTCGAGGCAACAATCCCTGCGTTTCCACGGAGCCCGCGAGAGGTTGACCATCCCTTTTGGGGTGGCGTCCTCGACAGCGGCTGCCTTTGAACAGGAGGTAAGGGTTCATCCAATCAGAAAACGATCAGCCCGCGCCCCTGCAACAGAACGCCAGCCTTTTGAGCAAAATAGCCCCGATGTCAGCTGGTCTTGATGCCGATCTTTCGGCGCTTCACTGGCGCCGCTTCAGGCTCAGGCGCTACGGCCTTCCGTCCCAGGCCGATCTCCTTCGCCATCGCCGATCGCACCGCGGCATAGTTCGGCGCAACCATTGGGTAATCGGAGGGCAGGCCCCATTTCGCCCGGTACGCATCCGGCGAAAGATCGTAGTGAGTGCCAAGGTGCCGTCTGAGCGATTTGAACTTCTTGCCGTCTTCCAGGCAGATGATGAAATCGGGCGTCACCGATTTCTTGATCGGGACTGCGGGTGTAGGCTTCTCTTCCGCTTTGGGTGGGAGTGCTCCCTGCAGCTTGCTGATCGCTCCATAGGTATCGGCAATTACCCGGGCGAGTTCTGCGACTGGAACCGGGTTGTTGCTGACATAGGCGGAAACGATGTCAGCTGTCATCTCCAGCAATTCCGTGTCGGAGTTGATAAGATCTTCAGGCATTTGGGCCAACCCTTCATTTGCTCTTCAGTTGCCGTAGCCCCGATCTACGTCAGCAGCCTCGCTACAGCAAAGCGCACCGGGTGCACAAGACAAGAAGTTACAAAGAGGAACGTGGCGGGGGCATGGGCCACGAAACGCTACATAAAGCAGTTCAGGCGCGGCACCGCCCAGCAATGAAGGTGGAAGCGCATTGGGCGGGAGGGCGGAAGTTGGTTTTGAGCGAGCCTTGTTATGCTGCCGGCTGCATGGGTGCCTCACCAGCAGGCTGACCAGATCTCGCGGCTCGTCGGGATCGGCAAGCAGGTCGAGCTCCTCGTAGAGGCCAGTCGCTTGTAGCTTGTCGCGCACGTATCGCAGTGCCGAAATATCCTCGATGACTAACCCGACGGAATCGAACAGCGTGATCTGCTGACGTCCCGGCGGCCTTGCGCCCTGGCGTCCCGGAATTCGGTCACCGGGACAGTTGGAGTCCAGCTGCTGGATCTCGCACTCGATGCGTGTCTGTGGTGGGAATTCGACGAAAATGTCGGAGCCCAGCAGGATGTCGCGGTGCAGTTCAGTCTGACCGAAACCTTAAGCTTCGACGTTGATCGCGCTCATCTACACCCCGGAGGACCCCTTTAACAGCTCTTCTATAAAATCAGCCACAATTCTCGAAGGCTCCCTTTGAGGCGGAAGCAACAGAAGCGTCCGAAAGTGAATTGCTGGCTCGAACGGCACGATCATCATTCCCCGACCGAGGAAGGGGTCCGCCGTAATCGGATTGACCATGCCGCAGCCAAGACCAGCCTCGACCATCGCCGCGATCGTCGTCGAATAAGGGGTCTCCAAGACAATTTTTGGCTTCACCCCATGCTCCGCGAAGATCGCCTCCGCCTCTCGCCTTGTCGTGTCCTCCGGCGCGAGTGCGACGAAGTTTTCATCGTGGAGGTCTCTTGGATAGATAACTGCTCTGCCCTGCAAACGGTGGCCCGGAGGCAGGGCAATGGCAACCTGATAGCTGGCAAAGGGCCGAGCGATGACGCCTGCGAGATCGATCTCGTCCGCCGCCACACCGACGTCGAACTGGCCGGAAGCAACCAACTCCTTGACCGAGGACGACATCCGCGCTTGGAACGTTATAGCCACCTGCGGGTGGCGCTTCTGGAACGAGCGCATGACTTTTGGCATGACGTTAGTGCTTAACGCCGACAGGCTTGCCACTCTTATTTCGCCCGACCCGAAGTCTCTTATACGCGCAGCCGCACTCTTGAGATGGATCAGGCCGGAAAACGAGGTTTCAACCTCTCGGAAGAAGAGCCGCCCTTCCGCAGTTGGGCTCATGCGCCCCTTAGCGCGATTGAACAGCGCAAAACCAACGGTGCGCTCCAGCTCCTGAACCGCCTTGCTCACGGCCGGCTGTGAGATGCGCAGGACCTCGGCCGCACGTGTCGTCGTGCCGTTTGTCATCAGGGCGTGGAAGACTTCGATCTGCCTCAGGTTCATCCGACCCTATAACCTCCGAGAATAGTAAACCGTAATCTTGATATTAGACCGCATAATGAGGAGTGTGCTTAAACAATCGCCATGTCCAGGGGGTGGCGAGAGAATGAACGACTTTACTGAAGTGGTGCTGACCCCGAAGGTTAGGAATGAGGGCTTCGATCCGCTTGGAACTGCGGTCCACAGAGCCTCGACGATCGTGTTCGAGAATGCGGAGGCATACGCCAACCGCGCGCAGCGCGGTCCTGAAGGATATTCCTACGGCTTGTACGGCACGCCGACGACGCGCACGCTCGAACAAAAGCTTACCAAGCTCGAAGGAGGCGTCCGGACGTTCCTCGCCCCTTCTGGCCAAGCGGCCAACTCGGTAGCGATGCTTTCTTTCCTGAAGGCTGGCGAGAACATCCTCGTTGTAGACACGTCCTACCCGCCCGTCAGGGACTTCGCCAACCAGGACCTGGCACGCTTCCAGATAGAGACGAGGTACTTCGATCCATCCACGATCGATGATCTCGAAAGCAAGATCGACGAGCGCACCGCGATTGTCTGGTGCGAGTCTCCTGGTTCGACGAGCATGGACGTCCAGGACATACCAGCCATTGTGGCGGTGGCCCGGCGCCGCGGCATTCTCGTCGGATGCGACAACACTTGGGCGACGCCGCTGAACTTCAAGCCGATCCTGCACGGCGTCCATATCGTCACAGAGGCGTTGACCAAATACATCTCCGGGCACTCCGACATACTGATGGGATCGATTACGATCGCCCGTCCCGAACACGAGGCTGTGGTCAAGGGTTTCATGGGACGCTTTGGGATAGGCGTCTCGCCGGACGACGCGGCCCTCGTCCTGCGCGGCATGGAGACACTCGGCATCCGGATGCAGCGCTCGTTCGAAAGCGCGCGGACCTTGGTCGAACAGATCGAACGGCATCCGTTGGTAGACCGCGTGCTGTGGCCGCCACTCGCCCATTCGCCTGGTCATGAGTTCTGGAAACGCGACTTCGTTGGAGCGAGCGGCGTATTCGGCGTGCTGTTCAAGGACGCCTGCACCCGACATGTCTCACCAGCGCTCGACGTCTTGACGACGTTCGCCATCGGCGCCTCCTGGGGAGGCACCCGCAGTCTCGTCGCACCGATGCCCGTCCGGCAGAACAGAACGGCGACAGAATGGCTCGCGTCCGACCTCGTGCTGCGCATCAGTGTCGGGATCGAGGCGCTTGAGGATTTGCAGGCGGACGTCGCTCGCTTGCTCGAAGACATATCTGTTCGGACCGCACAAGATCGGTCCGGCACGGGAGCTCGCTCCTACGGGTAGTCAAATCAAAAACAAGGGGAATCGAACATGGACAGCAGCAAATTCATAGCAATTCACAGGCGGTCGTTTCTGACAGGCTTGTCCGGCATGATCGGCATCGCCGCCGGCGGCTCATTCTTTCCGAGCATGGTCGCGGCCGCGGCTGATAATGATACGCTTAGGATCGCCATCTCTGTGGCCCCCGGCGACTTGGACCCCCACAAATTCAAGGGGCTCTACGCGGTCCAGGACATGGTGTTCGAACCACTCGTCACATACTCCTATGACGGAAAAATTGAACCTGGACTGGCGACCGCTTGGTCCATCGAGAATGAGGGCAAGCTCCTGCGCCTGACGCTCAGAGAGCGGGTGGTCTTCCATGACGGGACACCCTTCGACGCCACCGCGGCCAAGTGGAACCTGGGGCGCTGGATGGGGCAGGCTGACAACAACTGGATGAACTGCTCCAGGCTCTTCGTGGACGCCACCGTCGTCGACGACAGTCATATCGATATTCGCTTCAAGGAGCCCGTTCTTGGGCTGCTGCAAGAATTGGCCTATGTCCGCCCCGGTCGTTTCCTCAGCCCGAAATCGGTCGCGGCTGACGGGAGCTACAAGGCTCCGGTCGGGACCGGTCCGTGGCGTGAAATCAGCGCGGATAACTCGGGCAGCGTCTTCGAGCGGTTCGACCGCTATTGGGGCGAGAAGCCCAAGTTCTCGAAAGTCCAGTTGAAGGTGCTCCCCGACTCGCGTGGCCGTATGGCTGCGCTCCGAGCCGGCGATATCGACCTAATGGGTGGGGCCTTCGTATCGCCGATCACCGCGATCGAGGCCCAGACCTTGAAGCAGGCGGGGCTAGACGTCGTTGTGGAACCCGGTTCGACGACGATGATCATGGCATTCAATCCCGACCGGGCTCCAGCTCTCAAGGAAGTCGCAGTCCGGAAGGCCATCGATATCGGCATAGACCGGGCAGCAATTTCAAAGGTACTTTATCGCGGGATGGCAGCGACGTCGGCCAATCTCTTCGCCGAATCCGTTCCACTTGCCGGAAAGCGCTATGAGGTTCCCCAGATCGACGTCGAAGGCGCTAAGGCGCTTTTGGAAAAAGCGGGATGGGTCGGCAGTCCTGTGAGAGAGAAGGAGGGTACTCCGCTCGCTCTCGAAATCGTCGTCAGCGAAGAACAAATTCCCGGATCGAGATCCGTCGCCGAGGTGCTTCAGGCGGAACTGCAGGAGATCGGCATTCAGCTTACGATCCGCTCGGTGGACCATGCATCGCGACACAGCGATATTCCCGAGCGCAAGTTCGACCTTGCTTTCTTCCAGACATACGGCGCCCCTTACGAGCCTTTCGCCACAATCGTCGGTCTTTTCCTGTCTACCTACGACAACGGGGTCGACGGCAAGCTGTTCGTCGACGCCGAGCGGCTCGATCCGCTCGTGACCGCGACGATGTCGGCGTTGGACCCAAACATGGAAGCCAACGTCCAGAAGGTTTACGATTGGCTGCACGACAACGTCGCCATCGCTCCACTGCTTTACGTGCCAGGTATCTGGGCGCACTCCAGCCGCGTCAAAGACTTCAAGGCCCCAGCAACGGAGTACGACATGCCTTACGAAAACATCAGCCTGAGCGAATAGGAGACGCCGTGTTCTTCTTCATCGCAAAGAGAGCCCGGAACGCGCTCATTCTGCTTTTTCTGGCTTCCGTCTTGTGCTTCTCGCTGGTGGTGTCAGCCCCAGGCAACATCGCTATCTTGATTGCGGAGCTTCGCACCCCAACGGCGACCAAGGCAGACATTGCCAAGGTCGCCGAGGAAATCGGCCTGAACAAGCCATTGCTCATTCGATACACGGACTGGCTTGGCAATGCCGCTCACGGCAACTTCGGTATCTCCTACAAGACTGGGGAGGACGTTGGAACATCTCTTCGGAGCCGGTTATCGGTTACCGCTACGCTGGTCGCCGGCGGAGCCATGGTCGCCCTCGTGTTGAGTTTGCTCATAGGATTTCTCGGGGCCTTGTGGGCACACAGAATGCCCGACCACATTGCACGCGGACTGGCGTTGTTCGGTGCATCCACGCCCTCGTTCTTCGTCGGTGCGCTTCTGGTCTATGCTTTCTCAGTGTCGTTCAAGATATTTCCGACATTCGGCTACGACGGTTTTCGCAGCTTCATATTGCCATGGCTCACAATAGCGATGCTGCCTGCCGCTGTCCTCAGCCGCGTCGTCCGAGTCGGCCTTGAGGAGGCCATGGCGCGTCCTTTCGTCCTCACCGCGATGAGCAAAGGATTCAAACGTGAGCGGATACTCGTGCGCGACGCTTTGCCCAACATCGCGCCGACCTACCTTAATGCGCTCGGAACTCAGATAGGTCTCATGGTCGTGGGCGCCGTCGTGGTAGAGCCGCTGTTCGCTTGGCAAGGCGTAGCAGAGCTGTTCCTGACCGGGGTCCGGTTCCGCGACTTCATGGTGGTGCAGGCCTGTCTCCTGATCTTCATAACCTTCTTCATTATCCTGAATGTGATCGTGGACGTCCTGATGATGCTCACCGATCCGCGGATGCGCCGGCAAAGGAGCGGATCATGAACATAGTAGGCAAATTGGCAGAGCCGATAAGAAAACTGCCGCGCGCATCCGTCATCACCATTGGCGCTTTCGTATTCATCGGCGTGTTCGCACCGCTGCTCACACCTCACGCGCCGAACGCCCAGAACCTGCTGCTCGCAGGCGAAGGCCCAACCATGACACACTGGCTGGGCGCCGACCACCTTGGACGGGACACGCTCAGCAGGCTGATAACCGCTGCCCGGACCTCACTTGTCGGCGTCTGTCTCGTGCTCGTCATCGCCCACACGATAGGAACCACCATCGGTACGGTCGCCGGATATCGACGCGGCTGGACGGACGAGATCCTGATGCGCATTGTCGACGTCGGTCTCGCTATCCCCAGCCTTATCATTTCGCTCGCGGTCATCGGCGTATTCGGGGCCAGCTACTGGAACATGATCCTCGCCTTGGCGCTGGCTTGGTGGCCGGGTAGCGCTCGCGTCAGCCGCGCGGTGGCCGTGAGCGTCATGAACAAGCCCCAGATGGAGGCGCTGCGCGTCCTTGGTGCTAGCCCTATGCGGATCTACTTCGTCCATCTTCTTCCAACGACGCTCGGCGCCGTCCTTGTCTATGCCACGGCAGACGCGGGCGCAGTAGCTCTGGCGATTGCCACTCTGAGCTTTCTCGGCCTCGGCATCCAACCGCCAACTCCGGAATGGGGGCAGATGCTGGTCGATGCGCTTCCCTATCTGGAAACGGATCCACGGCAGGTTGTTCTCCCGGGTCTTGCCCTTACGCTGGCCGTGATTGGATTCAATATCCTGGGTGAAGCAGTCGCGCTGAACCGCGTGCCGACCCCGCTCACCAACAAGATGCTTGTCGCGCGTTGGCGCGCCAGGGCGCTCTGGGCAAAGGAGTCGATCTGATGCCCGCTCAAACCGTACTGGACGTGAGAAACCTGACTGTCGATCTCTTAACTGGCCATGGGGCGGTCCGTCCGGTCGATGGCGTCAGCTATTCGATACGACGCGGGGAGACGTTGGCTGTCGTAGGAGAGAGCGGCAGCGGCAAGACCGTGATGAACTTCGCTCCTCTCGGTCTGATGCCGCTTGGTGTGAAAGCGGACGTTTCGGGCTCAGTGGTCTTCGACGGCACCGAGCTGGTCGGAGCCTCCGAGGACAAAATCAGACGCCTCCGTGGAAAATCGATAGGCTTCATTTTTCAGGACCCGATGAGTGCACTGAACCCCGCAAGAGGGGTGGGGCGGCAAATCGCGGAGATGGCTGAGTTCCACTTGGGCATGTCGGCAACTGCCGCCGAAGCAAGGGCGCTAGACCTTCTTAAATTGGTCGACATATCCGACCCGGCGGCGCGACTAAGGCAGTATCCTCACGAACTGTCCGGTGGCCTCAGGCAGCGCGTGATGATTGCAATTGCCATCGCGGCCGAACCCAAGCTCCTGATTGCGGACGAGCCGACCACCGCGCTCGACGTCACCGTTCAGGCCCAGATCCTGCGCCTGCTCAAGAACATTCAGTCAAAGCTTAAAATGGCGATGGTTCTCATTACTCACGACATGGGCGTCGTCGCAGGATCGGCAGACCGAGTGGTCGTCATGTACGCGGGCCGGAACGCGGAAACCGGTCCCGTCGAAAAGGTTCTGGTTTCCCCGCATCATCCCTACACGATGGGGCTGATCGACGCCATCCCGCGGCGTGAAGACGCGATCGGGGCACCCTTCCGGGGACTCCCCGGCGTGCCGCCTATGCTCGCGGCGCCTATTGTCGGGTGTGCTTTTGAGCCGCGCTGCGTTCATTCGGTCCAAAGCTGCAAATCGCATCGGCCTAAGCTCGTCGAGACGCTCGACCCTTCGGTCTTCGCCGCGTGTCCTGTGATCAACGACCACCTCTTGGAGAGAGTAAGCTGATGGCTGTTCTCGAAGTCGAAAACCTTGTGACCAGCTTTCCCAGCGCGATGAGGGGCAAGACCATCAAGGCCGTAAACGACGTGTCAATCACGTTGAACGCGGGCGAAATCGTCGGCCTCGTCGGCGAGTCCGGCTGCGGTAAGTCGACACTTGGCCGATCCATCGTGGGGCTGGAGAACCCTCAGTCGGGTAGAGTGATCTTCGACGGCGTCGATCTCGGATCCCTCTCGGGCAGACGCCTTAGGGAAGTGCGCCGTGCCGTCCAATACGTGTTCCAGGACCCCTACGCCTCGTTGAACGATCGACAGACCGTTGGCGAAGCAATCGCAGAGGCTCTGATCATCAAAGGGATGCGCTCGAAGGAACAACGTGCGGCGCGTACGACGGAGCTGTTGGACCAGGTCGGACTGGCGACCCAGGTCAGGGACCGGTTCACCCGAGAGCTGTCCGGTGGACAGCGTCAACGTGTGGCAATCGCGAGGTCACTTGCCGTGGAACCGCGGGTGCTGATCTGCGACGAGCCCGTTAGCGCGCTCGATCTTTCGATCAGGGCGCAAGTGATGAATTTGTTCATGGGACTGCGCAGGGACCTTGGCGTCGCCTGTTTGTTCATCGCTCACGACCTCGGCCTCGTTCGACAGGCTTCGTCGCGTGTTTACGTCATGTACCTTGGTCGGATCGTCGAGATGGGAAGGTCTGAGGACGTCTACAACCATCCGAGCCACCCCTACACGCAGTTGCTCCTGGCATCGGTTCCAGTAGCCGATCCCATTGAGGAGAGAAATCGGAAGGTCCCGCTGCTCGTAGGAGAGATACCGAGCCCGACCAATCCTCCTTCGGGATGCGCGTTTCGGACGCGTTGTCCACTAGCTGTCGCCGACTGTGCGACAGCACTCCCGCCTCAGATCGAGGTCAGTGCCGGTCACCGGGCGGCGTGCGTGCTCGCGGAAAAGGTCTTCCGTGGAGAACGCAGTGCTCTCAACGTCCCGCCTGAATCCGGAAGAATGCCCGGGCAAGTGCGTCTGATGACTGCCCCCGCCCTCTGAAAGTAATCATTCAAGATCGAGTCGCACCTGCATGAGTCTGTCACCGGACATCGCCCTGCTGTCGCTTCCGGAACTGTCCCGCAGACTTCGCGCGAGGGAAATATCTCCCCTTGAACTCACGAAGACGTACCTCGACAGAATCGCTGCGCTGGACCAGAGACTTCACAGCTTCAACTCGCTGCGAACTGAAAGCGCGTTGCAGGAGGCATCGGCGGCGGAGCAGGCGCTCATGCGCGGGGACTGGCTAGGCCCGCTGCACGGCGTGCCCATTGGCATCAAGGACCTGATCGATGTCGCGGGACTGCCGACCACGGCGCAGGCTGTTCACAGACGCGACGCGATCGCCAGCGAGGATGCAGGCGTCGTCGCATCCTTGAAGCGGGCCGGCGCGATTATCCTCGGGAAGCAAGCAACCACCGAATACGCGGTGTCCGGGACGCAGTTCGATCTTGGCTGGCCGCCCGCCCGCAACCCGTGGAACCTCGATCTCGACCCATCGTCGTCATCGAGCGGCTCGGCGATTGCGGTTGCGGCGGGTTTGTGCGCCGGGTCGGTGGGGACGGAGACCGCAGGCTCCATACGAGATCCTGCCGCGTGGTGTGGGGTCGCAGGTCTCAAGCCGACCGACGCGCTGGTAAGCCGAAAGGGCGTACTTCCGCTGTCACGATCAATGGATTGCGTCGGTCCGCTAGCCTGGACGGTCGAGGACTGCGCCCTGATGATAGCGTCGATGGTGTCGACGGATAGTGACGATCTTTTGCTTAGAGGTTTCAAGAGCCCTGATATCTCAAGGATAGGAGAAGGGATCCGAGGTCTGCGCGTCGGCGTCATAAGGCAATTCTACGAGGGCGATCCCGACGTCGATCAGGACGTGCTCGACGCGATGGAGAATACGCTCACCGTCGTGCAGGATCTTGGCGGCCGTGTTTCCTCCGTCAAATTGGCGGATTTCGGCCTGTATGGTTCTGTCGCAAGAAACATTACCTGGCCGGAGGAATACGCCGAACATCGGACGGAGCTCGATGCCTATCCAGAACGGTTTCACCCTGTCAGCCGCTCCCGCCTGCAGGACGGGAGGACCGTTTCGGCGGCCGACTATATCGATGCCCGCCTTCGGCAGAAAGCGCTGACTGAAGCCCTAGCCGGCATTATGGATGACGTCGACGTCCTTGTCCTGCCGACGATGAAGACGCCCGCTCAGATCCTAGGTTATGAGATGACGGAGATGGGCGAGATGGAACTTTCGCTCAGCCGGCCTTTCAACCTTACTGGTAGCCCGGCGCTTGCGATCTGCAACGGCTTTACCGCGACGGGACTTCCGATCTCGATGCAGATCGTGGGCCGCAAGTTTGAGGACGACACAGTGCTGAGGGCGGGACACTCCGTGGAGCAGGCGCTGGGACTTCGATCCAGGAGGCCGGTGGTGGCGACAGAAAATCCCGGGTGAGACCCGCCAAAGCACAGCCAGCCGAAACGCGTCGATCTCATGGCGCCTTCGGACCTATGTGCAGAGCAATCTCCCGAAGGCGGTGCACTCGGTCAATGCCACGCTCGTTTTGTAACAGCTTACAAGGCAAAAAGCCTGGCGGAGATGCCAGTCAACCCGAGCCGCGGACTACGCTGCCCTCGCAGCTTGGAGAGTGTGCAGCATCTCCGGCTTGAGATGCGTATACCGCCGCAACATCTTCCAATCCTTGTGACCCGTGACCAAAGCTACCTGTTCGATCGTGAATCCAGCTTCGAAGAGGCGGCTTGTTCCTTCATGCCGCAAGTCGTGAAAGTGAAGGTCGTCGATGGCCAGGTCAGCGCATCCTCGACGAAAGGCGGTGCCGACCGACCTATGATTGAAGGGGAAAATTCGATCATCGTCATTGCTTCGCTTGGCCAGTCGGTCCTCGACAATGGCCCATGCGTCGTACCCAGTTGCCGCGAACAAGGGTATGCGTTGATTGTTCCCGTTTTTGTTTCGTGGGTCTTTCCGGTCACGGATGAGAAGCATCCGCGTGCGGGCGTCCATGTCGGACCACCGCGCCTTGCAGATTTCCTCCTGGCGCATCGCCGTTGCGACGGCGAAACGTATTATCTGACCAACCGGCGCTATTTGACGAGGATTTGCATCGAAGTGGGCGATGAGTCTGTCGAGTTCATCCTGGGTCGGCCTCCTGTCGCGCTGATTGCCTTTACCAACGAGGCCAAGCCTCTTTAGGGCAATACGCGCGAGATCAACCGGTTCGACCTTGACGGGCAGGCCGTGCACCGCAGCGGCATGAGCCAGTATGAGTTTTACAAAGCCGATGTCCATGCCGAGCGTCATCGGTCCGGCACCTTGGGCGGCCCGGTCGCGCCCAAAACGAATGAGCCGTTCGCGATCGAGAGCCGCGATGTTGCACTTCCCCAGATGTCTTTGGAGCATATCGAGAGCCGCGGCCTTGGAGCGGCGAGGGGACTTGCCTACATCACACATGTCGCCGATATGAAGGTCGATGAGTTCACCGAAAGTTTTCAGGCGGGCTATACGGGACTTGGTCGGCGTCTCACCACGATCGACTTGGCGCTCGGCTTCGGTTGCCCAGCGCCGTGCGTCGTCTCGGCGTAGGAAGGTCTCGCTGACGTAGCGACCCTTGCGACGGACTTGGACGCGCCAGGAACCGGACGAGAGTTTTGTGTAGGTGGCCATTTTTTTGTGTGCGCTCTGTGTGCACTGAGAGATCGAAACGTGGCGAAAAGGGTCGTATTCTGGCGCAAATTCGTGTGCACTCGGTAGGTTCTAACGATTTGATGTTAAAGAAAAAATGTTGAAAAATCAAGAGCATAGACTGGCTATTGCACCCATGATGGACTGGACCGACCGGCATTGCCGGTTCTTCCACCGCCAGTTGACGCAGCGTGCGCTGCTCTACACCGAAATGGTGGTGGCGGACGCTGTCATCCATGGTGCGCGCGAGCGGCTGCTTGGTTTTGACGAGGCCGAACATCCGGTGGCACTGCAACTCGGCGGCTCCGATGCGCAAAAGCTGGCCGAGGCGGCGCGCATCGGCGAGGGCTTCGGTTACGACGAAATCAATCTCAATGTCGGCTGTCCGTCCGACCGGGTCCAATCTGGCACGTTCGGCGCCTGCCTGATGAAAGTGCCTGACCTCGTCGCCGATTGTGTGGCGGCGATGAAGGCGGCGGTGAAAATCCCGGTGACGGTTAAATGCCGCATCGGCGTCGACGAGCAGGATCCGGAGCCCGCGCTCGACGCGCTGGCCGACGGCGTCTTCGCGGCCGGCGCCGACGCGCTGTGGGTGCATGCGCGCAAGGCCTGGCTGGAGGGGCTGAGCCCGAAGGAAAATCGCGACATCCCGCCGCTCGACTATGACAGGGTCTATCGCCTCAAGGCGGGAAAATCGAACAAATTCATCGGCATCAATGGCGGCGTTCATTCGCTCGAAGAGGCGGCTCGCCACCTCGATCATGTCGATGGCGCCATGCTTGGCCGCGCCGCCTACCACACGCCAGGCATCCTGGCCGGCATCGACGCGGCATTCTACGGCGGCAAGGCCGGCACCTACGATTTTGCCGCGCTGATCGACGCGATGGCCGACTATGCGGCGCGGCATATCGAGCAGGGCGGGCGGCTCGGCCACGTCACTCGCCACATGGTCGGGCTGTTCCACGGCCTGCCCGGCGCGCGCCGCTTCCGGCAGATACTGTCCACCGACGCGACGAAACCCGGCGCCGGACCGGATGTGCTGAAGGCAGCGTTCGCTGCCGTCGATTTCGACCGTGTTGAAAAGGCCGCTTAAGCAGTTCAGTCGCGCAGAATCATCCGGTCGCCGCGCACGTCGAAACCCGACAGGGAACCGATGAAGTTCATGCCGAGCAGGCTCTGGCTGAGCGCGCCGGGCGCGGCGACCATCACCTGCATGTTCTTGCGCACGATGCCGCCGATCGCCAGTTCGTCGGTGCGCACCGAAGCGGCGCGTGCCATGCCATTGGCGGTCGAGACCGGGACGGTGAAGCTCAGCGCTGCCGGATTGAAGCCGGCCGCCTGCGCGTCTTCGGCGGTGAGCACTGTACTGGTCGCGCCGGTATCGACGACGGTGCGGATCGGCGCGCCGTTGATCGTGATGCGGGCCTCGAAATGGCCGCTGTCGGCCTTGTCCAGGGTCACGGTGGCATGGCCGTCCTCGACGCCGAGCTCCAGCGGGCTGCCGGGAACGAGGCCCGCCGTCACCCGGCTGGCGAAATCCTGCAACTCGTAGCGGTACTGGTAGCCGGCGACGAGCGCCAGCACGATCAGGGCCCACGTGCCGAGATTGCGGGCCATGACGCCGAGCGGCCTGCCGGACCGGACAAGGCCGGCGCTGACGAGCAAGCCGATCGCCCCCAGCCAGACCAGACGGCTGAAATCGTAATTCTCGATGCCGAACGTGCTGCCGGCGTCGTTGTTGATCATCAGCAGCACCAGCCCGAGGCCGATTGCCGCCATCACGATCCAGAACAGTCGGTTCATTGGACCTGCCGCCTCAAGAGAGGACGTCGCGCTCGCGCGCCATGCGGCTGCGGCGTGTTTCCCGGCGCGGCCTGCGCTCGACCGTTTCCAATCGGGCCGGCAACTCGGCCATGACGCTGCGGCGTACCTCCGGCGTCATCCCCATCCAGGCGCCGATTTCATCGCGCGTGCGGCCACAGCCGAAGCAGAAGCCGGTTTTCATGTCGATCGAACAGACCAGGATGCACGGGGATTCGATGGCCGTCATGACTTTCTCTTGAAGGTTCCGTCCGGAATCCCTCGTTCCATCTCCACATGGTGCAACGGCAAAGCCAATGCAAGCCCTTCGGAATGCGGCGCGGGCAACCGCTTTCGCGCCAATGTCGAGGGGAGTTGTGCCGGCCGGGCAAGGCGGTTATGCCGCTGATCAACCACAGGGAATGATCAGGACCGACATGACCAGCGCGCTGCCCTTCGACGACTTTCGCAATCTGCTGGCGAGCCTGCCGCCTGCCGATACAGTCGCGGAAAACAGGGTGCGCACCCTGTTTTCCAAGGCCGACAAGCCGAAAGCCTCGCTTGGCCGCATCGAGGACATCGCCGCCTGGCTTGCTGCCTGGAGCGGGCGCGCCCCGCCGGCGGTGAACCGGCCCCTGGTGGCGATCTTCGCCGGCAACCATGGCGTGACCCGCCACGGCATCTCGCCGCGCCCTGTCGCTGCGACCGCAAACGCCGTTGAGCTGTGCGCCGCCGGCGGTGCGGCAATCAACCAGATTTGCGTCGCCAACAATCTTGGCCTCAAGGTGTTCGATCTGGCGCTGCACATTGCGACCGCCGACATCACCGAGGACGCCGCCCTCGACGAACGCGGCTGCGCCGCCACCATGGCCTTCGGCATGGAAGCCATTGCCGGTGGCTCCGATCTGATTTGCCTCGGCGATCTCGGCGTCGGCAACTCCACCGTTGCGGCGGCTTTGTGCGCCGCCCTGTTCGGTGGCAGCGGCGCCGACTGGGTCGGCCCCGCCTCGGGCGCCGACGCGGCCATGCAGGCGCGCAAGGCTGATGTAGTCGATAAAGCCGTCGCCTTGCATGGTGCGGCTCTGAAGGACCCCCTGGAAGCACTGCGCCGGGTCGGCGGCCGCGAATTCGCGGCCATTGCCGGCGCTATCCTCGCCGCCCGGATGCAAAAAATCCCGGTGCTGCTCGACGGNCGGTGCTGCTCGACGGCTTCGCCGCGACCGCTGCCGCTGCCGTGCTGCATGCCGCCAACCCGGGTGCGCTCGACCATTGCCTGCTGGCCAGCCAGTCGCCCGAACCCGGCCAAAGGCTTGCCGCCGAGCGGCTCGGCCTCAGGCCGCTGTTCGATCTCGGCATCAGCCACGGCGAAGGGGTAGGGGCCGCCCTTGCCGCCGGTCTGGTCAAGGCGGCGGCGCTTACCAGTTCGGGCATGGCGGCGGCGGTCAAAGCCTAGAACAAGCTGTCAGCGTCGGCGAGCCGCCGCGACCGCCTTTGTCGGCAGCGCCGGCAGTTCCTCCATCACTCGGGCGAGCGGGAAGATGGCGATTGCCTCGGTGCCTTCGCGCAATTTCGACTGAAGTTCGAATTCGCCGCCATGCATGGCGAGCAGGCCCTGAACGATCGGCAGCCCGAGCCCGGTGCCCTGTTCGGCGCTCTTGATGGCGATCGAGCCCTGGCCGAAGGCGGACAGCACGATCGGGATTTCGTCCTCCGGTATGCCCGGCCCATTGTCCTTGACCGAAATGTACTGGCCACCGCCCGCCGTCCAGCCGACGCGCACGCGAACTTCGCCGCCGGTGGCGGTGAATTTGATGGCGTTGGACAGGAGGTTGAGCGTGATCTGCCGCACCGCGCGCTCGTCGGCGAACAGCCGCGGCAGGGCACTTTCGAAATCCTGGACGATGCGGATGTCCTTGTTGCGCGCCTTCAATTCCATCATGTGGCAGCAATCTTCGGCGATGTTGAGCAGCATCACCGGCTCTTCGTTGAGCTGATAGCGGCCGGCCTCGATGCGCGACAGATCGAGGATTTCGTTGATCAGGTCGAGCAGATGCTGGCCGGAATCGTGCACGTCGCGGGCGTAGTCGCGATAGGTCGGGTTGCTCATCGGCCCGAGCACCTCATTGGCCATCACCTCGGAAAAACCGAGAATGGCGTTGAGGGGCGTCCTGAGCTCATGGCTCATAGAAGCAAGGAAGCGCGACTTCGCCAGATTGGCGTCTTCGGCCCGCCGACGAGCTTCGTCCGACATTGATTTCGCTGTCTCCACCTCGGCGAGCAGCGCGTCCTTTTCGGAGCGGAAGGACAGAAGTATCAGCGACGAGCGGTTGAGATGGCGCGCGATATAGGCAAAGAACGGCAATGCCGCGACCAGCAGGGCGACCATGATCGTCCCGACCGGCACCCAAAATTTCGTTTCAGCATAGGCATAGACCGCCACCGGAACGACGAAGGTGGCAAGCAGAGAGCCGCGCAAGGACGACGCCATGATAGCGGTCGCCGCCATGGCCAGCAGCAGCACCACCGCCTTGGCGGCCTGGAACTGGTCGATCTGGCAGGTGGCGCAGCCGAGCCATGCGAACCACGCCCAGCCGAGGCCGCACAGCGAATGTCCGATCAGGAAATCCCTGCGGGTGTGAACAGGATTGAGCTCGGCGGCTTCGGTGCGCTCGACGCGGCGCGCCATGAAGGCGACGATCGAATAGCAGATCAGGGTGAACAGCGCCCAGACGCTGATCTGTTTGTCCACACCGGCCAGCAGCCCGGCCGCCGCGACCGCCAACACCAGCAGTGGGATGACGGCTGCGCCGCGCACCATGGTCCCGGCATGCAGCTTCAGCAGTTCACGGTCGAAGTCGAGATTGCCAACCTGCTGCGAAAGACGGTCGCGCGTCTTGCGCACCGCGCGCGCCACATCGCTGTTGCGGTGCGGTTTCCGGCGGTCCACAATGAATTTATCCGCTGTGTTCGAGCGTAGCAGAGGCATGGAAACTTCGATTTATGCGCGCAGCGATCTCAATTCGTTAAGCTACGTTCGAATGATTAAGAGACTGTTTGCCATATGAGCCGTTCGTGGTCGCCAAGGCCGCGCCGGCGATACTATCCGCCGCCGCCGCGAAGCCTGTGGCGCAAGCTGCTGGATTACGCGCTGACGGTCATTCTGCTCGGCCTGCTGATCCTGCTCGCCGCACGCCTCGACCGTTTCGAGACGCGCAAGGCGCAAGGGGTGGCGATCGTCAACGATGGCGATTCACTCACTCTTGGCACCGAACGTATCCGCATGCGCGGCATCGACGCTCCGGAATACCAGCAGATCTGCCGTAGGGATGGCGCAGACTACGCCTGCGGCAGGCTGGCGCGCCAGGCGCTGGTGCGGCTGATATCAGGAAATCCGGTGACCTGCAGCGGCTGGCAGCGCGACCGCTACGGCCGCCTGCTCGGCGATTGCAAGGCCGGCGGCAAGGATCTCAACCGGGCCCAGGTTGAGGCCGGCTGGGCCATTGCCTATGGCGATTTCGACACCGAGCAGGCCATTGCCCGCGCCGGCAAGGTTGGCATCTGGGCCGGCACGTTCGATGAGCCGCAAGACTGGCGCGAAAGCCACCACGGCGGCCCGCTCGAAAGAAAGCACGGCACCCTGGCTTCGGTCGGTGACGCCTTGCGAGAGATGTTTCGCTTCTGGTGACGAGCACTATAGTTGAAGGACCAGATCGGGAGGATAAGCATGAAACTGTTCGACGGCGGCCGCGCCCCCAATCCGCGGCGCGTGCGGGTTTTCCTCGCCGAAAAGGGCATCGCAGTGCCGCTGGTGCCGGTCGACATGGGTGCGATGGGGCACAAGCAGGAGCCGGTCAGGTCGCGCAACCCGCTGCAGCGGCTGCCGGTGCTCGAGCTCGACGGCGGTACCATCCTCACCGAATCCGTCGCCATCTGCCGCTATTTCGAGGAACTGCATCCCGAACCGGCGCTGTTCGGGCAAGGCGCGCTCGGCAGGGCCAAGGTCGAGATGTGGCAAAGGCGCATGGAGTTCAATCTGCTCAGCTGCGTCGCCCAGGCTTTTCGCCACATCCATCCGGCGATGAAGGAATGGGAAATTCCGCAGATCCCCCAATGGGGCGAGGCCAACAAGGCGAAAGCGGTCGAATTCCTGAAACTGCTCGACCCCGAACTGGCAAACCGCGAATTCGCCGCCGGCGACGCCTATTCGATCGCCGATATCACCGGCATGATCGCCATGGATTTCATGAAACCGGCGCGCATCAAAGTGCCGGACGAGTGCACCAACGTGCTGCGCTGGTACAGCGCCGTCTCGAGCCGTCCGAGCGCTTCCGCCTGATGGAGGCGGAACTCGAACGCTTGACGGCAAAGGTCCGAGCCTGCCGCATCTGCGTCGACACTCCGGTCGGCAGGCCACTGCCGCACGAGCCGCGCCCGGTGCTGCTGCCATCATCCAGTGCCCGCATCCTGCTCGCCGGCCAGGCGCCAGGCACAAAGGTGCATTTGTCGGGCATGCCGTTCACCGACGCGTCCGGCGACCGCTTGCGAAGCTGGCTGGGCGTGACAAGCGAGGAATTCTACGACACGGATAAATTCGCCATCGTGCCAATGGGGTTCTGCTTCCCCGGCCAGGACGCCAAGGGCGGCGACCTGCCGCCGCGCCGAGAATGCGCGCTGGCCTGGCGCGCGCCGCTGATGGCGCTGATGCCGCAGATCGACCTCGTTTTGACAATCGGCTCCTACGCGCAATCCTGGCATATGGGCGCCACGCGCCGGCCGTCGCTGACCGAAACCGTGAAGGACTGGCGCACCATCTGGGATGCGCCGGCCAGCCTGAAAGTGCTGCCGCTGCCACACCCGTCATGGCGCAACTCAGGATGGCGGAAGCAGAATCCATGGTTTGAAATGGATTTGCTGCCGTTTCTGAGATCGGAAATCCGCTATCGCATAGATTAGACTTTAAGCAAGATATCACTCGCTTTTGTGCCATCCGGCAGAATTTCTTTCTTGTGAAAGGTCGAAATAAGAGGGAGTATAGCCAATCTATTCCCAAAGCGCGTCGCGCCCGAGGGAACGCGGCCTGCACCAGGAGCACCTCAATGGATCGCCTCGACAGAAAAATTCTCCGCCTCCTGCAGGAGGACGCGACGCTCGCGGTTGCCGATGTCGCCAAGAAAGTCGGCCTGTCGACGACGCCGTGCTGGCGCCGCATCCAGAAGCTGGAGGAAGAGGGAGTCATCAAGCGGCGCGTCGCCATTCTCGACCACGAAAAGGTCAATGTGCGCGTCACCGTCTTCGTGTCGATCCGCACCAATTCGCACAGCCATGAATGGCTGCGGCGTTTCTCGGAAGTCATCCAGGAATTTCCCGAGGTGGTCGAATTCTACCGCATGAGCGGCGACGTCGATTATCTCTTGCGCGTCGTGGTGCCCGATATCGCCGCCTATGACGCCTTCTACAAGCGGCTGATCGCCAAGATCGAGATCCGCGACGTGTCGTCGTCCTTCGCCATGGAGCAGATCAAGTACACGACCGAAATGCCGCTCGACTACATGCTGCTGGACAAGGAATCCGGCGCCAACGCGGCCTGAGCGCGGTTGTCCGTGACTGGGCGGTGACGCTGCACAAGCCGGCGGCGCTTAGTTTTTCTTTTTGTTGAGGAAACTCCAGGGCGAGTTGACCGGCAGCGTGATCGTGTCCGGCACCGTGTCGACTGCCACCACATCGGCTTTGCGTACGGTGTAGCCGGACTGGATGATGCTGACGCCGTCGAGAATGAACAACTGGCTCTTCTCCAAGCCGGGCCGCAAGGCGCCGGTCACGGCAACCGACTCATAGGCCTGCGACATCTTGTAGGGACGGGCCGGCGTCACCAGCACGATCTGGTTGGGCGGCGGCGTCGGCATGTGGCTGCAAGCGCCTGTCCACGGCACCAGCAGGAACTGGTAGACGAGGTCGCCATCGCGGTCGACCGGCAATGCATAGCCGGCTAATTGTACCATCTTGTCCTGCAGGTTGAGCGACAATGTCTCGCCACGATCGGGCAGTTTTGCCGCAATCATCGGCAGGCCGGCATCTTCGGCCACCGCCTGCGTCGCAGGACGCAGATCTTTCCAGAAGATGTGCGCGGTTTGGCCTGAGGCGTTGGTAGCGGTGAACACCAACAACGCGGCTGCAAGCGCCAAGGTCGATTTGAGAGGACTGCTCATCGGCCGCTTCCTTTGTGCAGGAGTAAAGACGCCGCGGCCGATCGCGTCAACGCTCGAGCCGCATCACATGTCTGCGAGAGCCGGCCATGCCGACCTCATGGAACCCGCGAGCGATGAACACGCCGCGAAACCCCATGAAACGGTAGCTCGGCGATGCCTCGTCGACCGGGTAGGCCTCGATCACGCCGGCGCCCTTGGCAAAGGCGTGATCTATGGCAGCGTCAAGCAGCGCTGCCGCCAGCCCGCCGCCGCGCAGCGCCCTTGGCACATAGAAGCAGACGATCGACCAGATGCCGGTCTCGTCATCGTCCTGTTGCGACGTCAGCTTCCGATAGGTCTGGCGCGGCGCGACCGAGCACCAGCCGACGGTCTTGCCGTCAATCTGGGCCAAGATTCCCACCGGCGTACCGGCCTCGACAAGCGCCATCATGGCCCGTTTCAACTCGGCGTGCTGGACATGCTCGCGGCGGCCGGGCAGGGGCCGCCAGGCCATGCACCAGCAATACTTCGGACCGCCTTGCGCTTCGAAGAGGCCTTCGAAATCGGCGCGCGTCTGCCGCGTCACCTCGGTGAACCGGACGTTGGCTAGGTCAGCCTTTTCTGGCGGCGATCCGCTCGACGATCTTGGCATTGGTGAGTTCCCGTACGGCGTCCTTGCCAATCCAGCGCGCCGTCTTGTCGGCCGACTGGGCCAGTCGTTCGGCCACGGCAAGGGCAGCGCCGTGCATCTCCAACGATCGCTTGCCGATCGAACGAAGCGCCCAGTTTGCCGCCTTCTTCACGAAATTGCGGCTGTCGGCGGCATGCGCTTCGATGATCGGCAGGAAGCCGAGGAAAGTCGCCACCGGCTCCTGCTTCCGGTGCACGACGGACCAGGCCATCATGGCAAAGGCCGTGCGCCGAACGAACTCTCGCTCGTCCGCCGCGAACTCCTCGATCAGCTCCTTCCAGGCGTCCGTGTCGACGAAGAGATCGGAGACGCCGTCGACGATATCCCAGGAATCGAAGGACGACGCCCATTGTCGTGCATCCGCGGCTGAGAAGCGCTTCGGGTCGGCCGTGACGGAAGCGATGAACTGCGCCTCCATGATGCCGGTCTGCCATAGCTCGAAGGCTCGTTCGTGGTTGCGCTTGATCTTTTTGGCGATCTGCCGCTGCATGCCATGCGAGATGCCGAGCGCGCGTTCGATCTTGATGCCGTAGCGCAGCATGCCGCGGCGATTGTCTTCCGAGCCGATCGAGCGCAAATGGGCGACGATCTCATCGGCGCTCGATTGGGGCGAAAGCTCGGCCATTGCGAACGCCTACTTCTCCAGTCGCGCAAGCAGGGACGACGTATCCCAGCGCTTGCCGCCCATCGCTTGCACATCCTTGTAGAACTGGTCGACAAGGGCGGTCACCGGCAGTCGCGCGCCATTGCGGTCGGCTTCATCGAGGCAGATGCCGAGATCCTTGCGCATCCAGTCGACGGCAAAGCCGAAATCGTATTTGCCGGCATTCATCGTCTTGTGTCGGTTCTCCATCTGCCAGGACCCGGCAGCGCCCTTGGAAATCACCTCGATGACCTTCTCGATGTCGAGCCCGGCCTTCTTGCCGAAGTGGATGCCTTCGGCCAGTCCCTGAACCAGCCCGGCAATGGTGATCTGATTGATCATCTTCGTGAGCTGGCCGGCGCCCGACGGACCCATCAGCCCGACCATGCGGGCAAAGGCGTCGATGACCGGCCTGGCCTTGTCGAAGGCAGCCTGCTCGCCGCCGACCATCACCGTCAGCACGCCGTTTTCAGCGCCCGCCTGGCCGCCGGAGACCGGGGCATCGAGAAAGGAAAAGCCGGCCTTTTCAGCGGCGTCGGCCAGTTCTCGCGCGACTTCGGCCGAAGCGGTGGTGTTGTCGATGAAGACGGCGCCTTTTTTCATCGCGGCGAAGGCGCCATGGGCCCCGGTCGTCACCGAGCGCAGATCGTCGTCATTGCCGACGCAGGAGAAGACGAAATCCTGGCCCTCTGCGGCGTCCGCCGGCGTCGCGGCAGACTTGCCGCCATGCTGGGCCACCCATTGTTCCGCCTTCGCCGCGGTGCGGTTGTAGACGGTGACGTCGTGGCCGCCTTTGTTCCTGAGGTGCCCGGCCATGGGATAGCCCATCACGCCAAGACCGAGAAATGCCACAGATGCCATGAGTTTGCCCTTCAGACGGAACGGAATTGTCTTGGAAAGCTCTAGGCTCTACGCGCCATTCGTCAAGACGCGCATGAGCCGATCGACTGGTACAGCCGACCGCTCAGCGGATCAGATGAATGGTGATCCGTCGCTCGATCCATTCGACGCCGTGGCGCAGGATCTCGACCATCACCAGATAGACGATGGCGACCCAGACATAGGCCTGGAAGTCGAAGGACTTGGCGTAGGCCAGCTTCGCGTTGCCCATCAAATCATAGACGGTGATGATGGCAACGATGGCGGAAGCCTTGATCATCAAGACGAGTTCATTGCCGTAGGGCCGGAGCGCGACGATAAAGGCCTGCGGCAGGACGACCTTGCGCAGCGTCTGCAGCTTGTGCAGGCCGAGCGAAGCAGCGCCCTCCCATTGGCCCCTCGGAACACTCTCGATGGCGCCGCGCAGGATTTCGGCCTGGTAGGCGGCGGTGTTGAGCGCGAAGGCGAACACACCGCAATTGAAGGCGTCGCGGAAGAACCACCACAGCCCGACGGATTCGAGCTGCACCCGGAATGAGCCCAGGCCGTAATAGACGAGATAGACCTGGACCAGCAGCGGCGTGCCGCGGAAGAAGTAGACGTAGCAATAGGCCAGGACGGACAGATAGCGGTTCTTCGACATGCGGGCATAGGTGACGGGCAGCGAAAAGAGCGCGCCGAGCACCATCGAGATGGCCACCAGCGCAAGCGTGGTTCCCAAGCCCTGCAGATAGGCCGGCGCGTATCTGGCGAAGAATTCGCCATTCCAAGCGTAAACCAGATAGACGGCGATGCCGATGCCGAACAGGATCCAGAAGCCGACCAGCGCGTAGCCGACGATACGGGCCCGCGGCCAGCCTCGCGCCCGTGGTGGTGGCTTCTCGATGTCGACGGCGGCGCGCGTCACGACGCTCATCGTGCCTCCCTCCTCCCGAGCGAACGCAGGATGAAGCCGGTGGCGATCGACGACAGGATGGCAAGGATAAGGAACACCATCGCCGCGACGCTGTAGAACAGGAAGGAATGTTTGGTGACACGGGCCGCCACGCCGGCGTTGCGCAAGGTTTCAGCCAGGTTGACGACCGACACCAGGGCCGTGTCCTTGAGCAGGCTCAGCCAGCAATTCTCAAGGCCGGGGAAGGCGATGCGCAGCAGCTGCGGCAGGATCACCTTGCGCATCGTCTGCCATTTCGACAGCCCGATCGCATAGCCGCCCTCATACTGGCCCTTCGGAATGGCGCGAAAGGCCGACAGGAAGACTTCGCTGGAATACGACGAAAAGATCAGCGACAGCACGATCATGCCGGCGAGGAAGCTGTCGACATCGACCGTCGCTTCCGGCCTGAACAGACGGATGACATACTGCAAGAGGATCGGCATGCCGAAGAAGAACAGGAAAAGCGTCACCAGTTCCGGCAGCCCGCGAAACACCGTGGTGTAGATGTTGGCAGCCACGCGAAGCGACGGCTCTTCGGATTGTTTCGCCCAGGCGACGAAAAAACCGATCGTCAGGCCGATCGGCAGTGTCGCCAGCGCGAGCGCAATGGTGACCAGTGCGCCATAGGCAATATCGTCAATCCAGCCATCGGGTCCCCAAGTGAGAAGTATCCATATGTTCTGGCTTGGCATTGACGGGTCTTGTCTCCACTTCTGTCAGGCCAAGGCGGCAGCAGGAAACTTCCCCTGCCGCCTTGTTTCAGACGATCAGGACTCGGCGCCGAAGACGTCGAACTTGAAGTACTTGTCGTTGATTTCCTTGTACTTTCCGTTGGCGCGGATTGCGTCGATGGCGCTGTTCAACTTGTTGACCAGATCCGACTCGCCCTTGCGCACGGCGATGCCGGCGCCCGGTCCAAAGATATCGACCGGCTGCGGCGAAGGCTGGCCGAGAATCTTGCAGCAGGCGCCATCAGGCGAATCGAGGAACTGCTGCAACACGACGATATCGTCCTCGATCGCGTCGAGACGGCCATTGGCGAGATCGGCCTGCTCTTCGGGGCTGCTCGGATAGCCCTTGACCGTGCTGTCCGTATAGGTTTTCGAGGCATAATTGAAATGCGTCGTGGTGGTTGCGACGCCGATGGTCTTGCCGGCCAAGTCTTCCTTGGTCACGCCCTTGAGGGTCGAATCCTTGGGTACCGCGATCGCCGACGGCGTGTTGTAGTATTTGTGGGTGAAGTCGACCTTCTCGGCGCGCTCCGGCGTGATCGACATCGAGGCGACGATGGCGTCGAACTTGCCGGCCTGCAGGGCCGGAATGATGCCGTCCCAATCCTGGGCGACGAAGGTGCACTTGACCTTCATCTCGTCGCAGAGCGCCTTGGCGATGTCGATGTCGAATCCCACGAGCTGGCCGTCCGAGGTCAGGTTGTTGAATGGGGGGTAGGCGCCTTCGGTGCCGATTCTCAGGGTCGTTTCCTGAGCCTGGGCGACGCCGAGCGTCAGCAGCGCAGCCGATGCGGCGAGCGCGATACGCAGTGCAATACGCATGATAGACCTCTCTTTATGGCTCCCGGCCGTCGTTCCGGAACGGCTCTGTGGGGCGGTGCTTTTGACCGCCCGCTGGCGCGATACTCCCACTGTTTTCGGGAGAAAAGCAACTGTAAAACCGTTGCTTGCGGGATTTGCGGGTCCAGCCAATGCCGACGCCGGGTTAATGCATGTCGCCCAAAAGTGCGCAGCGGTTTTGGGACAACGACATGCATAAATAAGACAACCTGAAGCGCGTCGCATGAGGCCGTTCAGGCGCGACGCGCCTTAGACGATGCAACGGCTGAAGAGGGCGGCTGAACCGGGCCAGGGCAGGGGCCTCAAGGTTTGAGGCCGGTCATGCGCTCGATGAAGTCGGCTATCCCTCCCGTGTCGTCGAGATCGAACACCGGCAGGCTTTCGCCGGTAACCGCGAAGTCGGCGGCAATCGCCACGATATGTCCGTCGTTCGCCGACAGCGGCGAGCGGTCCTTGGCCTCCTGCCGCCGGGTTTCGATCTTTTTGTGCACCTCGCGCTTGTAGCCTTCGACCAGCACGATATCGCACGGTGCCAGCCGCGACAGGACCGTCTCCAGCGTCGGCTCGTCCTCACTGCGCAATTCATGCATCAGCGCCCAGCGTTTGCCCGACACCACCGCGACTTCGGTGGCGCCCGCCTGGCGGTGGCGAAAGCTGTCGGCGCCAGGCTTGTCGATGTCGAACTCATGATGGGCGTGTTTGACCGTCGACACCGTCCAGCCGCGCCGGACGAGCTCTGTGACCAGCTTCTCGGTCAGTGTGGTCTTGCCGGAATTCTTCCAGCCGGTGATGCCGAAGATGTTCATGGGCCGATGCTCTGCAACAGACGCTCGGCCACCGCAAGGTCGTGCGGTGTGTTGATGTTGAAGAAGGGGTCGATCTCGTCACTGCCGTGGGCCAGCAACGGAAATTCCACTTCGACACAGTCGTGCCGCTCGATGAAGGCGGAGACGCGCCTGTTGTCCTCGTGGATCAGAAAGTGGCGGAGTGCCTGGCCTAGCCCAAGCGGCCACAGCGCGAAGGTCGGATGCGGCCGGCCGCCGGAACTGGCAACCGCAATCGAGCCTGGTCGCTCGTCAACAGCCGCAGCCAGCCTCACGACTAGGTCCACCGGCAGGAACGGCGTGTCGCCGGCGGCCGTCGCCAATGCCTTGAAAGCGGTATTCGCTGCCGCCCATTCGAGGCCGGTGAGGATTCCGGCAAGCGGTCCGGCATAGCCTTCGACCGCATCGGCGAGAACCGGAAGACCGGCCGCGGCGAAGCGCGCCGGGTCACCATTGGCGCTGAGCGCCAGCGATCCGACCTGCGGCGCCAGGCGGGCAACGACATGGTCGAGAAGCGGACGCCCGCCAAGCGCCAGCAAAGTCTTGTCGCCGCCGCCCATGCGCCGTGACAGGCCTCCGGCCAGGATAATTCCTGCAATGTCTTGGCTCATGGCCAAACTATATGCCGTCCGGCGCCATGTCGGGTCCAGCGCTTTCGGCTGCGGGTTTTTGCCGTCCGGCGACCCGCTCGCGATAGAGCGCGTAGAGGCCGGAGCCGATGATGATGGCGGAGCCGAAGATCATCGGCAGGTCGGGAACATCGCCGAAGATGATGAGGCCAAGCAGCATCGACCAAAAGAGGGCGGTGTAGCGGAATGGCGCAATGAAGGAGATGTCGCCAGCCCGCATTGCCATGATGATGAACTGGTAGCCGATCAGCACCAGCACCGCCGCCAATGCCAGAAGTGCCGTGCCTTTGCCGGACATCGGCGTCCAGCCGCCCATCGGCGACAGCAGCACGGCGCCAACGATGGTCATGGCGATTGCCGTTGCCGTCGACACCAGCAAGGTCGGGATAGCCCTCGGGATGCGCTTGGTGGCGAGGTCACGTACTGCGCAACAGGCGACGCTGACGAGTGCGCACAACGAATAGACGCTGAAGCCTTCGAAGCCTGGCCGCACGATGATCAGCACGCCGCCAAAGCCGACCGCGATCGCCAGCCAGCGCCGCCAGCCGACACCTTCGCTGAATACGAGTGCCGCCCCCATCGTCACCGCCAGCGGCAGCGCCTGCAGCACCGCGGAGACATTGGCGATCGGCAGATGCGCCAATGCGACAAGGAAGGCGACGGTGGCGCCGGCCTCGGCGACCACGCGAAGCGCCACCAGCGGCTGCAGCATCGAGCCCGGCCGTGCGAGCGCACCTTGCTGCCAGGCGAGCAGGCCGACGAGTAGCGACGCAAAGGCGCCGCGCACCAGCATGACCTGCGCCATGTTCATCGATTCCGACGAGAACTTGGTGATGGCGTCGTTGAGGGTGAAGCCGATCATGGCCACCATCATGCACAGCGCGCCGCGAATGTTTGGGGAAAGAGGCAAGGGCGTTACCGGTTTTGCAAGAGCAATTCCAGGAAAAGTGTGAAACGGTTTTCCGTCCGGAATTGCGTGAAAACAAAGAATAAAGCGGTTCGACGTTTCGGCGAAACGGTGAACCGCTCAAGCCTGTAGCAGCCGGCGGCAAGACAGCAACGTCAAAGAAATAGGCCACGGATTTTCACCAGTGGCCCATAGAAATTCCCTGAGAGGGCTGGCCGGATGACCGGCAGGCTCATTTCGGGGTCAGCACCTCGGTGCCGCTGCCGTTCTTGCCGGCGATGGTCCACAGGCCGTGCAGCGAGCCGTCATCTTCTACCTTATAGACGACGAGACCGATTTCCTTGCCCATGACATAGCCGGCGGAGAAGGCATCGTCGTTGCGCATGCAGATGCCGTCCGACGATGATCCGCCCGTCTCCCAATGGATGGTACAGGTGGTCTCGCTGGTCAGCGTGATGGTGGCTTCGCCGCCATATTTCGAGCCGTCGAAATTGGTGCCCGCGACGGTGTAGCTGCCGCCGATGGACTGTGCTGCTGCCGGCGCGGCGGCAAACCCAAGCATTGCAAGAGAAAGTAAGAATGTGCGCATGTCGTATTCCCCCAAACCGAGCGACGAGCCGCTATATCAAGGAATCTAGGCTCGAACGCGCTTGCGGTAAATCCGCCAGCTATATGCCCATGAGACTTTTTCTGGTGTGTGTCCGAAAAGCTCACAGTCCTTTGAGGCTGCCGGCAATGGCGCCGACCAGCGGATCGTATTTCGCTTTAACGGCCGGCGGATAGTCGATCCGCACGGTGCGGATGACGCCGTCCTTGCCGAACAGGCGCCGTTCGTAAAAGATCTTGCCATCCTTCAGTCCCGACAGCACCGCCCAGTTCTTGCCGGTCTTGCTGTAGCTGATCTGGTAGCCCGCTTCCTTGATTGCCTTCTCCTCGGCGACGAAGCTCTTTGGGGTGTCGTCACTGACGTTGAAAATACCGGAGCAGATCAGGCTGGCGCCGTCGGCGCTGAGCCATTGCTGTCCGTCGCCATTGTACGGCTCGGGCTGGCGATCGGTAAAGATGTCGTCCGGAAAGGTGCAGACCGTGCCGAAGCGCGCATTGGTGTAGGTGAACGGCGCTGCATTGGCGCTGCCTGCCGCGATCAGTGCAACTGCCAATCCAATGGAAAGACGCTTCATTCGATGTCTCCAGTGAACTAGAGCAATTCCAGGAAAAGTGTGATCGGTTTTCCGTCCGGAATTGCGCAAAAAACAAAGACATAGAGCGGTTCGCCGTGAAACGGTGAACTGCTCTATGGAGACACTCCTTGCACCAAATCGCGGAAAAATCAGCCGCCGGTGACGCTCATATGCCTCGATACCGAGGGGCGGCTCGTGCGGCGGTCGATGATGAAATCATGGCCCTTCGGCTTGCGGCCGATCGCTTCGTCGATGGCAGCAGCGACCAGTTCGTTGCCTTCCGAGGTACGCAACGGCGCGCGCAGGTCGGCGGCATCCTCCTGGCCCAGGCACATATAGAGCGTGCCGGTGCAGGTCAGCCGCACGCGGTTGCAGCTTTCGCAGAAATTATGCGTCATCGGCGTGATGAAGCCCAGCCTGCCGCCGGTCTCTGCGACATGGACGTAGCGGGCCGGACCGCCGGTCTTGTAGGGGATGTCGCTCAGCGTGAACTGGCGCTCGAGCGAAGCGCGCAGCAGCGATAGCGGCAGATACTGGTCGGTCCGGTCGGCGTCGATCTCGCCCATCGGCATGGTTTCGATGACGGTCAAGTCCATGCCGCGGCCATGCGCCCAGCGCATCATCTCCGGCAGCTCGACGTCGTTGAAGTCCTTCAGCGCAACGGCGTTGAGCTTCACCTTCAGCCCCGCCGCCTGCGCGGCATCGATGCCTTGCATGACCTTGCCGAGATGGCCCCAGCGGGTGATGGCGTGGAACTTGTCGGCATCGAGCGTATCCAGCGAGACATTGATGCGCTCGACACCGCAATCGGCAAGCTCGGCGGCAAAGCGCGACAGCTGCGAGCCATTGGTGGTCAGCGTCAACTCTTCCAGCGCGCCGCTCTTCAGGTGCCGCGACAGCTGGCGCACCAGATGCATGATGTTCTTGCGCACCAGCGGCTCGCCGCCGGTGAGGCGCAGTTTGCGCACGCCCTTTTCGATGAAGACGGTGCAGAGCCGGTCGAGTTCCTCGAGCGACAGCAGGTCCTTCTTGGGCAGGAACGCCATGTCCTCGGCCATGCAATAGGTGCAGCGGAAATCGCAGCGGTCGGTGACCGACACGCGCAAGTAGCTGATCGTGCGACCGAAGGGATCGATCATGTCCATGCGTTCAAGCATTCCCGTGGCTGCGAGTGGCGCCGTTATATACGGCTATGTGATACGATCCAACCCGCCATTCAAGATAGCCGCTCTCGATCTTTGGTGACATTCCCTGGCCGACATCCGGTGTCGGCCGGGTCCAAATGGCCTTTTCCGCTCGCGCGAAGCAGCGTAGGGAAGGGCGGATTGACGGGATGCAGAACAATGACGGCGCCGAAGGAACTCAGGGTCTCGAAGGACAGAAAACTGCTGTCCGTCACCTTTCCCGATCATCGGCCGTTCGAATTGCCGGCCGAACTGCTGCGCGTCGCTTCACCCTCGGCCGAGGTGCAGGGCCATTCGCCGGACCAGCGGGTGACGGTTCCCGGCAAGCGCAACGTGGCCATCCTCAAGATCGAGCCGGTCGGCAACTACGCCGTGCGCATCACCTTTGACGATTTTCACGACACCGGCATCTTCACCTGGAATTACCTGCACACGCTTGGCCACGAAAAGGACGCGCGCTGGAATGCCTATCTCGCCGAGCTCCAGGAGAAGGGACTGAGCCGCGACCGCTAGTTCGGCACTGTCGGCAAAACGTCATTGACTGGGGGTAACGCTGGCAACGGTTCGGAGACGGGAAAATGTCTGACATCACCACGGTCGAACAGCTCGAAGCCCTCTACGGCCTGCCCGGCGAAGCGTCGACGGTCAAGGAACTCGACCACGTCATTCCCGAATATGCCGCCTTCATCGAAGCCTCGCCTTTTGTCGCCCTGGCGACGAGCGGGCCGGAAGGGCTGGACTGTTCGCCGCGCGGCGATCTCGCCGGCTTTGTGCGCATGCATGACCCGAAAACGCTGATGATGCCGGACAGGCGCGGCAACAACCGCGCCGATTCGCTTAAGAACATCATCCGCGATCCTCGCGTCGGGCTGCTGTTTCTTGTGCCGGGTTCGGGCACGACGCTGCGCGTCAACGGCCGCGCCCGCATCACCACCGACGCCGCGCTTTGCGCCTCCTTCGCCGTCGAAGGCAAGCCGGCGCGCTCGGTCACCTTGGTCGATGTCGATTCGGTCTATTTCCAGTGCGCCCGCGCCATCGTTCGCTCGGAGCTGTGGAACCCGGCAAAGCACGTCGACCCGAAATCGCTGCCGACACCCGGAACAATCCTGGAAGTCACCAGCCGCAAGAATATCGATGCCGGTACTTACGACAAGGAATGGCCGGAGCGGGCGAAGAAGACGATGTGGTGAGGTGGGAGGCGCGTGGATCGAACGGCTCAGGTATCCTTCAACACGTCATAGATCTTGCGCATCTGTTCGCCGATCATGTCGCACTGTTCCGCTGTCGACTGGCTCATCGCCTTTTCGATCAGCGCCATATGCACCTTCAGCGCCTTCATCAAAAGCTCCGTGCCGGCCTCGGTAAGCGTCAGCCGCAGGACGCGCTTGTCCTTCTCGTCGCCTTCGCGGCGCAGCAGGCCGCGCGCCTCGAGCTGCGGCAACAGCATGGTGATGTTGGAGCGGCCGACCAGCAGTTTGCGGGCGAGATCGTGCTGCGACATGCCGGGATGGCGATAGAGGTTCATCAGCACGTCGAGCTGCGCCGGCTTGAGATCCAGCGGCGCCAGCTTTACCGCCAGCGCACGCTCCAGCACATGGCAGGCGCGCGCCACCGCGACCCAGTTGCGAAAGCGCGGGTTGTCCCAGGGCAGCTCTTGTTTAATGTTCATGTTTGAACTATTATGTTCATGCTTGAACGGAATGGATGGATCGCCACTATGGCATCATTTGGACTGAAGGTCATCCGGGGCGTGTTCCGCGCCGCCGAGCATGTGGCGCCCCGCCTGAGCGGGCGCGCCGCCTTCGAACTGTTCTGCCGCACGCCGAGCGTGAAGGCGCTCAGTGACGGCGAGCGGCGTGCGGTCGACCGCGCCGCCGGCTTCATGGCCGAGGCGCGCCATCATCGGCTTACGACCAAGGCCGGCTGCGTCATGGTGCACGAATTCCGGCCCGAGCCGGGCAGGGCGTCCGCCGGCACGGTGCTGGTCGTCCATGGCTGGCGTTCGCGCACGGAATATATGCGCGCTCTGATCGAAGGCTTTCGCGATGCGGGCTACCGGGTCGCCTCGCTCGACCTGCCGGGCCATGGCCAGTCGCTGGGCCGTCATCTCAACATGGTCAATGCGGTCGAGGCGGTCAGGGTCGCCGGCGAATGGTTCGGTCCGTTCAAGGCGATAGTCGGCCATTCCTTCGGTGGCGCCGTCGCCGCCAATGCCATTGCCGGTTCGATCAAGGGTATCCAGCCCGTCGCGGCCGAGCGGCTGGTGCTGGTCGCCGCGCCAAGTTCCCTGCCGGCGATCTTCGCCGACTTCAGCCGCATGCTCAATGTCGGTCCGCGTTCGCAGGTTTCCATGGCCGATCAGGTGAAAAGGCTGTCGGGCCGGCCGCTGCATGAATTCACCGGCGACCGCCAGTTGGCTGAGGCGCCGGTGCCGACGCTGGTCATCCACGCGCCGGACGACCGCGAAGTCCCCGCCGATCATGCCACACGTTATGCCGGCGCCGGCAGCCATGTGCGGCTGCACTGGGCCGATGGGCTCGGCCACCGTCGCATTCTCGCCGACAAAGGTGTTGTCGAACGCGCTGTGACTTTTGTCAAAAACGAGCGCGAGCCGATACTGCATTGATTCCAATGGGTGTATTGTCGACTCCGACAACGCCGGAGCGGTGAGCTAACCGTTCTTCTTGCCGCCCGGCTCGACGGGCAATCCGGCCGCCTTCCAGGCGGTATAGCCGCCAAGGATGTGCTTGACCGGCGACAGCCCCATATCCTGCGCCGTCTTGGTGGCCAGCGCCGAGCGCCAGCCGCCGGCGCAAAAGAAGACGAAGCTTTTGCCCGAGGCGAAGAACGGCTTGTGGTAGGGGCTTTCGGGATCGATCCAGAATTCCAGCATGCCGCGAGTGACATGTTTGGCGCCGGGGATCTGGCCGTCCCGCTCGATCNATCGATCCAGAATTCCAGCATGCCGCGAGTGACATGTTTGGCGCCGGGGATCTGGCCGTCCCGCTCGATCTCGCGTGGATCGCGCAGGTCGACGAAGATGGTGTCCTCGTCGTCGAGCAGCCCGGCCGCTTCCTCGGGCGAGACCACCTCGATCTCGGCATTGGCCTCGTCGAGCAACTCGCGATACCCTTTTTTCACGGATGATCCCTCCCGGCGCATTTCGCCGCCGACTGGATTTCCAGCACAAGCTCCGCGCTTTGTCACGCTGTTCCGACCAGCCCCTGCCACGCCGCCATCGCTCCGGCCACTGTGGCCATGAGCGCGTCGCACGAGGCGCCGTCGCGGGCCTGAATCGACATGCCGTGCTGGACCGTCGCATAGAAGGTCGCCGCCGCGTTGCTGTCGAAGCCCGCCGGCAATTCGCCTTCCGCCACACCGCGTTCCAGCCGTCTCAGCAAGAGGGTGTGGTTTTCGGCGCGGCGGCGGCGCAAATCATCGCAGATCGCGCCGCTGCTTGAATCCTGGTGCAGTGCGCCCAGTGCGATGAGACAGCCCTGCGGGCGGTCGTCCTGAGAGTACGCTTTTGCCGTCTGACGCAGGAAATTCTCGATCGCCTGGCATGCCGTCGGCGCTTCGTCCAGCGCGCTCCAGATCTCGGTGCCTTCGTTGCGGGTGTAATACTCGGTCGCTTCCAGAAACAGCGCCTCCTTGCTGCCGAAGGCGGCATAGAGGCTGGGCGAGCTGATCCCCATCGCCGCGGTCAGGTCGGCGATCGAGGTGCCCTCATAGCCTTTGGCCCAGAACAGCTCCATCGCCTGCCGCAAGGCGGCGGTTCGATCGAAGGTGCGGGGACGGCCTCTTTCCGGCATGACGATCTTTTCTGTGTTGATCGATACATAATTCACTTGACGTCGCCAGGCAAGGTTGCCAGATATTTATGTATCGATCGTTACATAACGGAGAATGACATGTCAGCGAACGGATTGAACGGCAAGGCAGCACTGGTCACCGGCGGCAGCCGCGGCATAGGTGCTGCGATAGCAAAACGGCTTGCGGCCGATGGCGCCGACGTCGCCATCACCTACGTCAACAGCTCGGCGCCGGCCCAAGCTGTCGTCGCCGAGATTATAGCGGCAGGTGGTCGCGCGATCGCCATCCAAGCCGACAATCGCGACGCCGCCGCCATCGAAGGCTCGGTCGCCGAGGCGGTGAATGCCTTCGGCCAGCTCGACATCCTGGTCAACAGCGCCGGCATCTGGCGCGCGGCGCCCATCGAACAGATGTCGCTGGCCGACTTTGACGAGACCATTGAGGTCAATCTGAGAGCGCCGTTCGTGGCCTCGAAGGCGGCAGCGGCTCACATGGGCGAGGGCGGCCGCATCATTTCGATCGGCAGCAATCTGGCCGAGCGCGTCACCGACACCAGCCTCAGCGCCTATTCGACCAGCAAGGCTGCGCTGGTCGGCCTGACCAAGGCGCTGGCGCGAGACCTCGGTCCGCGCGGCATCACCGCCAACGTCGTTCATCCCGGTTCGACCGACACCGACATGAACCCGGCCGAAGGCCCGCATGCCGAACACCAGCGGCGGAAGATGGCGACGCCCCGCTTCGGCAAGGCTGACGAGATCGCCGGCATGGTTGCCTGGCTCGCCGGTCCGGAAGGGCGCTTCGTCACCGGCGCCGCGCTCACCATCGACGGTGGCGCCAACGCCTGAAGCAGCAGCCGCTTTGACCGGTCTGGAGCGGCAACGCCGCTCCAGACGTCACGATGTTGTGAAACCGTTCTGCAACAGGCCTGCGGAAATTTATGGAAGCTTAACGAAATCGGTATGAATCGGTATAGTAGCGCCTTACATCCGCCATGCGGTTGGCAAGATCGTCTAGCGGCGCGGAACGGGAGCCGGCTTGCAGCCGGAGCGGGTGATTAATGAAATTCCTCGGAAATAAAGCCACCGTGATGCCGCTTGCAGTGGCGGCAGCACTGGCCTTCGGTGTGCCGCAGGCAAGCGCGCAAGGCCTGTTCGACATGCTGTTCGGCGGTGGCGTCAAGCACAGGCCGCAAGGCGAATTCCCGCCGCCGCCAAAGCGCAAGCCGAAGCCCGCCGTATCGGGCGGCGGCGGCACCAGGATCAGCAGCCCGTCCTACTACACCTACAAGGCCGACCGGCTGGTGCGCGTCGACTTTGCCGCGTTGGTGGCAGCACCTCCCCAGGTGGCAACAGCTGAAGACGCCGCCTTTGTGCCGTCGGCGACCAGCACTGCCTTCCGCGAAGCCGTTGCAGGCCTTAGTGACTATGAACTCTATGCCGAGCCCGATATCGCCAAGGCACTGATTGCCTATTACTCTGCCAATCCTGATTTCATCTGGGTGAACGAGGGCAATCCCAATGCCCGCGCCCAGGATGCGGTGCGGGTGCTTGGCGAAGCCGCAAGCTATGGTCTCACGTCGGCCGACTACACGGTCGAGGTGCCGGCAGCCAACGCATCGGCAGTCGATGCCGACGCCCATCTGAAGGAACTCGTCCGCTTCGAGATGGCGCTGTCGGCGCGCGTACTGCGCTATGCCCGTGACGCCCAGAGCGGGCGCGTCGATCCCAATCGCATCACCGGCTACTATGAATTTCCGCCGAAGCCGGTCGACATGGAAGGCGCGCTCAAGACGCTGGCTCACACCCAGGAAGTGCGCACCTACCTCGAATCGCGGCACCCGCAGAACGCGGAATATCAGGCGCTGCGCGTCGAACTTGAATCGCTGCAGGCGAGCGCCGAAAACGAAATCGTCGTCGATCCCAAGCTGTTGCTGAAGCCCGGCGAGACCAGCGCCGAACTGCCGAAGCTGCTGACGCTGATCGCGCGCAATCTCGATGACGAGATGGGCGGCGCCTATGGCGAGATCCTGTCTCGTCTCGGCACCAGCGATGTCTATGTTCCCGAACTGGTTCCGATCATCAAGGCCGTGCAGGTGAAGGCCGGCATGAAGGGCGATGGGGTCATCGGCCCGCGCACCGTCGCCTCGCTCGCCGGCACGTCCAAGGCCGACAGGCTGCAGAAGGTGCAGGTCGCGCTGGAAGAATTGCGCTGGATGCCGTCCGATCTCGGCAGCCCGCGGGTCTTCATCAACCAGCCCGCCTTCACCGCCAGCTATATCGACAATGGCGAGGAGAAGCTGAAGACCCGCGTCGTCATCGGCCGGACCACCAACCAGACCGCCTTCTTCTTCAAGGAGATCAAGCAGGTCGATTTCCATCCCTATTGGGGCGTGCCGCAGTCGATCATCGTCAACGAGATGCTGCCAAGGCTGCGTGGCGATCCGGGCTATCTCGACCGTGCCGGCTACGAGGTGACCGATTCGCGCGGCAGGCGGGTTCCCTCTTCCTCGGTCAATTGGGGCGCCTACGGCGCCAACATTCCCTACAGCGTGCGCCAGCAGCCGAGCGAAGCCAATGCGCTGGGCGAACTGAAGATCCTGTTCCCCAACAAGCACGCCATCTACATGCACGACACGCCGCAAAAATCCTTCTTCCAGCGCGATATGCGGGCGCTCAGCCATGGCTGTATTCGCCTTCAGGATCCACGTGGGATGGCGGCGGCGGTGCTCGGCGTCTCGGTCGACGACATCGCCGAAAAGCTCAAGCACGGCCATGCCAGCGAAGACGTGACACGCACGATTCCCGTCTATGTCTCCTACTTCACTGCCTGGCCGGACCTGTCCGGCAAAGTCGAATATTTCAACGATGTCTACGACCGCGACACGCGGCTGATGCAGGCGCTGGAAGCGACTGAAGCGGTGCGCTCGCCGACGAGCTGAAACCAGCGGAGTTCCTCGTTCAACGAACGAGGAACTCACTTTGTCTCTCTGGTTTTATTAGATTTTTGGCCGATGGACGGTCGCCCGTTTCCTGCGATCAGCGCTGGATGAGCGGACGCCGGAAGCCGGCGTCGCGGCCCGCGATCAGCCAATAGACCAGACCGGCTACGAGGCCGGCGGCGGCGATGATGCCGATATCGGCCCAGCGTCCGGCATCCTCTTCCGCGGCCGGCCAGACCAGGAAAAAGCCGGCTGCAGCGGCAGCGGCGCCAAACAGCATGTGCACCAGGAAATTGCGCAGGGCAAAGAATTCGGCGAGCAGCGCGAAGATCAGCGTCTGCAGGCCGGTCAGCACGATCGTCAAGAAATAGACGACCATGCCGAGCGGCGGCCACAGCAGCACGACAATGGGCGAAAATTGCATGGCGCCGAAATAGTCCGGCGCGTTGGGCAATACGGCGAGTGCGCAATATATCGCCACGACCGCGAACAATCCGATCAGCACCGAAACGAAATAGCCGGCAAGCATCATCAGGATGCGCTTCAAAACATGCTTAACCATGGCCATGCACCCCCGTGCCCTGCAACTGTTACGCGCACTCAGCCATCAAAGGCGGATCGGCGCAAGAGTGCATCCAGCAGTGCTTTGCGGCAAATCTTCAGGCGCCGCCGCATAGATGTTGCGAATCCGGCAAAATCCATGTGCCTTTTATCGTGAGGTCGACGCCGTAATAGACCCGCCCGCGCTCGTCGCCCTGCGGACAATCCCTCGGGATCGATATCAGGCACATGACGACAGGATCGCCGGCTTTCGAACTGGCAAGGCCAGGCTCCCGCTCGTAGGAAACCCCGGCGCCGCCATTGCTGAACCGCGTCACACTGCCGGCTTCAGGACTGGCCGTTTCCAGCGGGTCGTCGCCAAGCCGCGTAGTCAGCGCCGTGATGTGGGTGAAGGCGCATTGCCCGATCGACGAGGGCAGGGGCTGGTCGGGGCTGCCTGGATGGCGGGCTGCGGTGTCGAGCGCCTTCTTGCCGATCAGGGCGATGTTGTAATCCTGCACCCAGGACGGCGCATTGCCGTAGGTCTGCAGCGCATTGTTCTGGGCGCTGACGATGCAGGCGGCATCCTGCCCGCAGGCGTTCCTGTCAGTGATGAGCGCACGGGCGATCTTGCGCTTGTCGCGGCCAAAGGCTGGCTCGAAACCCGTAAAGGCCTTGGCGACCAAGGCATCAATTGCCGACAGTTGCGGGTCGGCACAGATCGCCTTTTCCACCGGCAGGCTGGCTTTGCGGCAGTCGAAGGATGGCCCGTCGGCACGCGCTGGACCAAGGCAGACCGCCGCGCCAGCCAGTGCAACGACAAGCGCAAGCGAGTTGGCAATTCGATTGGAAGAAAGCATGGTCGCCCCGTTGTCCGACAACTGCCACCATCGTAGGCAAAAAACGCGGCGGACGGAATTGCCGAAGCGGTGCGGTATCAGCGCTATTTCGGTTCGGCTGTTACGGGATCGAAGGTGATTTCGACTTTCGCCTTGTCGGCGGTGTAATAGGTGACGGTGTACCCGTCCTTGTCCCAGTCGACCTCCTTCACATAGCGAAAGCCGTCGCGCTGCTCGACCTTGGCGATGATTGCCGACAGTTTCTGGGCATTCGTCGGCGGCAGTGGGCTGTCATCCGCGGCAAAGGCCGTCGAGCCGGCCAGAAGAACGACGACGCCGGTCGCCAGAACAAGATTTCGCATGATTACCCTCATTTCACGTTGGTATGAACCGCACCGGAAACTCGCAGGCAGCACAGTTTGTTCCGAGTGCTGACGTCGCGCAGGTTCCGTGAAGCCCTGGATCGCCGCGCTCAGAGCTACGGCACGCCAATATTTGCGCCAACCGCCGGCCAACCATGAGTGCTGCCACGGCCCGCGCTGGACAACCCGATGGTGGTAGAGCTTTGCCCAAGACCCTGCTAGACTTCTGGTCCTGGCGGGGTGGCATGGCGCGCCAACCCCGCCGGAATCTTCATCTCTCAGCGCGCGGCGAAGTGTTTCAGGAACGGGTCGTCGCCTGTGCTGGACCAGAACCAGAAAGGGAGCGGGGGCTCGAACATGGCTGTACGGAACTACACCCGTCAGCTGGCGACAATCATTTCTATCGATGCCGTCGGGTTCTCCCGGCTGATGGGCATCGACGACGAGTCTGCTGTCGCGGCATTCGAGGAACGGCGCGACATCATCGCCGACAGCTGTGGCACATTTGGCGGCCGCACGTTCGGCGACGCCGGCGACAGCATCATGGCCGAGTTCGGCAATCCGATCGAGGCGTTGCGCGCGGCCTTTGATTTCCAGGGCCGCATCGTCGCCCTCAACGCCGAGGTTGCCGACGATATGCGCATGCCGTTTCGCGCCGGCATCAACACCGGCGACGTCATCGTGCGTGGTGGCCGCCTCTACGGCGACGACGTCAACATCGCCGCGAGAATCCAGGAATTCGCGCCGGGCGACGGTCTCGCCGTTTCGGAGACGACCTGGCACCATGTGAAGGACAAGACGGCGGCCGAATTCACCGATCTCGGCGAATTCAGGCTGAAGAACATCGCCTTGCCGGTGCGCGTTCTGATCGCCGGCCGCAGCGGCAACGGATCCTCGCCGGCGGCGTCGTTCGCGGCCATTCCCCAGGCCAATGCGCAGCAGAAGCTGTCGTCCAAGGGGCCGCCGGCGATCGCCGTCCTGCCCTTCCACGCCGATGGCGGCGAGCATGACATCGGCTACATGGCCGACGGCATCGCCGAGGACATCATCTATGGTCTATCCAACACCAGATGGCTCTCGGTCATCGCCAAGGGCTCCAGCTTCCAGTTCCGCGACGACACGCTGGGCACCCGGGTGATCGGCAACGCGCTCGGCGCGCGCTACATCGTCAGCGGCACGCTGATGCGCAATGGTGGCCAGATCCGCCTCAACACCTCGCTGGCCGACGCGTCCAACGGGCGGCTGGTGTGGTCGCAGCGCTTCGATCGCGATCTGGTCGACATCTTCAACCTGCGCGACCAGATCGGCGCTGAGATTGTTTCGATCCTCGACAAGGAGGTCGACCGGGCGGAACAGGCACGCACCTTCCAGGTTCCCTGGGAAAGCCTGGAGACCTGGCAACTGGTGCGACGCGGCCGCTGGCACATGAACCGGCGCACCCGTGGCGACACCGAAACCGCACTCGAGTTCTTCCAGAAGGCGTACCGCGAGGACGCCAACTCGAGCGCCGTGCTCAATGAACTGGCGTGGTGGTATTTCTGGCGGGCATGGCTGCGTTTCGGCGACAGCGACGATTTGAACAAGGTCGAGCAGTTTGCCCGCAAGGCGTTGCTGGTGGACAGCCTGGATGCACGCCCGCACGCCCATCTCGGCGCCGTCGACATCATGCGCGGCGAACCGCGATCGGCCGTCGACCATTTCGAGGAAGCGATCCACATCAATCCGAGCTTTGCCTTCGCGCGCTCGGCCATGGGCAGCGCCCAGCTGCTGCTCGGCAATGCCGCGTCAGCGATACCGTTCTTTCTCGATACCGAGCGATTGAGCCCGTTCGACCTCTACCGCTTCCACAATCTGGGGGAACTGACGGCGGCCTACTGTTTGGTCGAGAACTGGCCGGCGGCGATCGCTGCCGCCGATCGCTCGCTCAACCTGTCTCCCGGCTATTTTTATTCCAGGTTCCTGAAGATCGGCGCGCTGATGCGAAGCGGCCGGCCGGAACAGGCGCGGCGCGAGATGACCATTTTCACCACCCGGCATCCTGATTTTTCAGAACAGCGTGTGCGCTGGATACCTTTCACCGACAAGGCCGCGAACGAGTTCCTCGTCGCCAATTTCCGACTGGCCAAATGAACATGGCGTCAATGCTGGCTGGAACATGGACCAACTGTGAAAAGATTCACATACGTGCAACCGATGCAAACCTAGGCGTTGAACGGCCGGCATCGCAATAACGTGGATAGCCGGGGGGCTTGAACGCGCATGACCGAACTGAAGTATTTCGACGCTATTCGCGCGGCCCAGAAAAACCAGCGCCCGCTGTCGGAAATGCCGCCCTTCGATCTCGGCCGGATCCGGAAGACAGGGCTGATTGCGCGCATCGTCGGGTCTCTGGCCGAAGACCCCCGCTGGGCGCTTTCCTTGTTGCGGCGTTTCCGGCCGACCGGCAAGCTCTTCGGTGTTCTCGTGGTCACCAAGAACGCCGATGTCCGCGACATATTGGAGCGCGGCGACGAATTCCAGACCCCATACGGCCCGGAAATGACCGAGCTTGCCCGGGGATCCAACTTCATCCTCGGCATGCAGGACGGCGCCGACTACCGGCGCATGAAATCGTCGGTGCTGAGTGCATTCCCGCCGGCCGAGGTCGAAGCCGCCGTCAGGCCGATCGCGGCGCGTCATTCGCAAGAGATCATGACGCGCGCCAGCCCCGGCTTCGATGCGATCTCCAAGTTGATGAAGATCGTCCCGGTGCACATCTGCCGCGATTATTTCGGCGTCGAAATCGACGATGAATCCGAATTCGCCGACTGGGCGATCGCGCTGAGTGCGCTGTTCTTTTCGGACCCGACGGCGAGCCCCGTCATGCGCGAACTCGCAGTGGTGGCGGGCGACCGTCTTCTCAAAGTCATCGATCGCTCCATCCAGTCGGCGAGGGACCGGGGCTTGAAGGCCGAGCAACCGCTGGCGAGGCTGGTTGTCCAGACGGATCAGGGCCGCCTGTCGCGGGACGACCTCAATTCGATCATGCTGGGCATGATCGCCGGCTTCGTCCCGACCAATGTGTTGGCCGCCGGCAATTGCCTCGACGTGATCCTGTCGCGGCCCGACGCACGGCAGGCTATCGATGCCGCATTGGCCGAAAACGATACCGCCAAGCTCGACAGGGCCGTCCTTGAAGCCATGCGCTTCAAGCCGATCTGGGTCGGCCCCTGGCGCTACACGGCCCGCGACGCGATCATCGGCAAGGGTACGCGCCGCGAGCGCCTGGTGAAGGCCGGCACGGTGGTGATGCCGGCGACGCTGTCGGCGATGTTCGATGCCGACGCCGTGCAGAACCCGGACCAGTTCGACACATCGCGCCCGTATCGCGACTACATGGTCTTCGGCCACGGCATTCATCAGTGCATCGGCGCCGAGATTGCCAGGATCCAGATCGGCGAAAGCCTGCGCGCCCTGTTCCAGAAGCAGGGCGTGCGCCGCATGCCCGGCAAGGCCGGGCGGATGACCCGCATCGGCGCCTATCCCGAAACGCTCAAGGTCGATTTCGAACGGGCAGAACTCTGCCGCACCGTAACGCAGTCTATGGTGACGGTGGTCTGCCCGGTCACCCGATCCGCGTCGCTGGATGCTGTCCGCGACAAGGTTGCCAGCCTCGGCAACCCGGCCGTCGAAGATATCCGCACCGCGCTCGACATTGCCGGCACCGTCCACTTCACCAGCCTGACCGTGGTCGGCACCGGCGAGATCGGCGCTGATTCCGGTCAGGAAAAAGGAGCTCTGGTTCTCGAGATTTCCGGTGACGGCAGCATCGACGATGTCATCGATGCGGTCACGCACGCCATCGGGCACCGGCTGCGGCCGATCTTCAAGGATGTCTGCGATCTGCGCGATGGCGGCGCATTGAACGATTTCCTGCGCAAGCACAATGTCGACATATCGCCGTCCTTCGGCAGCAATGCCGGACTGGTGTTTTCGGGCACGCCGGGGCACTCGGTCCAGCGTATCAAGGCCGAGCAGCAGCTTTTCGAAGCCGTGCGCGACATCGTCGAGCGGCCACGCAAAGGCGCCGGCAACGCTCCTGCCGTGCTCGCTGAAGTTCGCCAGCATGTCCAGTCATTACGGACGTTTGCCTGGGCGTTCGAGCCGGCCGAGAGCCTGCTGGAAAAGCCGCCGGGTCATTGGGGCCGTGCCCTGATGACGACGTTGCTGGTACCGCCGGTCTTCGTCACGGTGGCGATCATCTGGGCTGCTTGCTGGTATATGACCTACGGTGTGGTGTTCGGCAGATCTATCGACATCAGTTCCCAGGAAATCTCCTTCACCGCCATAGCCGTAGCAATCACCTCACTTCTGTTGTCGGGACTTGGAGTGTTGGTGGCAGCGGCGCTGCTGGCGTTTTCGTGCTTGCTGGCGCTGCGACGCCGCGAGGACAGGGATCGGCCGGAAAGCACATCGATCGGCATATCTGAATTGAACGCGATACTCGTCAAGGAGGGCCACGCGGCACAAAACCATCTGACTGCGATTTCGACGATGAAGGCCGGCATTCTGCGGCGGCTGGCGCTCAGGTTTTCCTTCTACCTGATCTCGATAGCTGCCCAGAAGGTATTCAAGCCAGGCTTCCTCAACACCATCAACACCATCCATTTCGCCCGCTGGATACTGCTGCCCGGCTCCAACCGATTGATGTTCTTCTCCAACTACGGCGGCAGCTGGGAAAGCTATCTTGAGGACTTCATCGCCAAGGCGTCCGCTGGCCTCACCGGCGTGTGGAGCAACACCGTGGGCTATCCACGCACACGATGGCTGTTCCTGGACGGCGCGCGCGACGGCGATCGTTTCAAGCGCTGGGCGCGGCGCCAGCAGGTGCCGACCCTGTTCTGGTACTCCGCCTATCCCCAAATCAACACAGAGCGCATCCGGATCAATTCCCAGGTCAGGCGCGGCATTGCTTCCGCCGTCGGCAACGAGGCGCGCGACTGGCTGAGCTTGTTCGGTTCGCTACGGCGCCCGGCGAGCGAAACAACCACCGTTCAAAAGACCACTTCGCTGCTGGCCAATATCAGCTCTGCCTTTCCGGCGCCTCTCGAGCAGCAGCTGGAAACCGGCGAGATCCAGTCCATCTTCTTCGGCCCGCTCGGCCCGCTCGCTTATTCGCATATGCTTGCGATCCGGGTGCCGGACAAGTTGCCGGCGCCCAAGCGCAGAGCCTGGCTCGATTTCGTTGTCGAGCAGACGAGTTTCGGCGAAGGCAGGCCCGCCGGGCGAGCTATGATAGTCGCCTTTGGTCCCGGTGGCCTGCGGCAGTTTGGGCTCGACGAGGGTGTGGAGGGCGATCCACTGGAAACATTTCCGATCGCCTTTCGCCATGGCATGGGCAATCCCGAGCGTGGGCGCATACTGGACGACCGAGGCCGCGACGGCCCGGACGAATGGGAGTGGGGGTCGTTGGAGAACCCTGTGGACCTGGTCATCGTCTGCTATGCTGAAGACCCGGGACGGTTGAAGACCGAGATTGCCACCGTGAGACGAAAGACGACCGGTGCAGGCATGAAGGTCGTCGCCGAACTGCCGCTCGCCGTAAACCGGGGTCCGACCGACACGAAGACGAAATCGTCCGACGGGGCAAAGCGTGACGATCGGTCGGAACGTGGGCCAGCCTACGAGCATTTCGGTTTCGCGGACGGGATTTCGCAGCCGATTGTCCGCGGCACGACCCGCGCCAGCAGGGGCGCCGCGCCCATGCATCTGGTCGCGCCCGGCGAGTTCCTGTTCGGCTATCGTGATGAGCATGGGTTCTATCCAGCCTCGCCCTCGGTAAGCGCATCACGCGATCGGACCGGAATCCTTTCGCAGGTGCGCCGTAGCCGGCTGATTCCGGGCCTGCCGCCACCGCCGCGCGATTTCGGGCGCAACGGTTCATTCCTGGTTATTCGCCAGTTCGAGCAGCACGTCGACGTCTTCAACAACTACTGCAAAAAGGCTGCAGCCTTGGTCGCGAGCCAACTCGGCAACCAAGCCATCACGCAAGACTGGATTGCCGCCAAGATGCTCGGCCGCTGGCAGAACGGTAGCTCGCTGGTGCGAAACCCCGATCATCCGGGACGCGTCATCGACAACGACTTCGCCGCTGGCGCCGAGGATCCGCAAGGCCATCGCTGCCCGCTTGGTGCCCACATTCGCCGTTCCAACCCACGCGACTCGCTGGGTGAGGACCGCGATACGCAGATCAATATCGGCAAGCGCCATCGTATCCTGCGGGTCGGCCGTACCTATGAGAAGCAGGACGGCAAGAATGGCAAGGTCGAAAAAGGGCTGCTGTTCATGTGCCTCAACGCCGACATAGAGCGCCAGTACGAATTCATTCAGCAGACCTGGGTTTCGTCGGCCACGTTCCAGGGCCTCGTCGCTGAAAAGGACCCGACGATTGGTTCGCGCAGCGGTGATGGCAGGTTCACCATTCCGTCATGGGAAAAGGTCACGACGCTCCGTGACATGCCGCAATTCGTCACCACCAAGGGTGGTGGATACTTCTTCATGCCCAGCCGCTCGGCGCTGCGCTACCTGATTTCGCGGCTCTGAGTCTTAGCCGGGGCTGATTCGGGATCGGCGTCAGTCGTCGTCCTGCGATTCGGCGATATGGCGCAGCGCCCCGGTGTCGGTGATGCGCAGGCCGCCGCGTTTGATGGCAATGAACGAGCGGTTGCGCCAGTCGTTGAGCGTCTTGTTGACGGACTCGCGCGTGGCGCCGAGGAACTCTCCGAGTTCCGATTGCGAGATCGGGATCCAGCCGGCGCTGTCGGCCATCACCTTGGCCAGGAAGACCAGGCGTTTGGCGAGCCTCGCCTCGATGCCGAAGAAGGCCTGGTCGCCGAGTTCGCCGCTGACCCAGCGCAGCCGGGCGCACAGAAGTTCGATCATCGCGCGTGCCAGCGGTGGATTTCTCTCAATGCGATCAAAGAGTTGTGTCCTGCTGAGCGAAACCAGCTCGCAAGCGGTCAGGCAGATGGCGGTGGCGGTGCGTGGCCGCCCGTCAAGCGCGCCGATCTCGCCGACGAGGCTGCGCGACAGCTCGATATTGGCCACCAGCTTCTGCCCGCCAGGCGAATAGATCGAGATTTCCACCGTGCCGCTCATCACCCCGTAGATTCGGTCGGCGGCATCTTCCTGGACGAACAGATGCTGGCCGGCGGCGTAGCGCTCGACCTTGCAGCCGCTGAACAGGATATCGAACAGCTTTGGATCGATGCGTGCCAGGCGCGGCAAATCGTTTCTGTCGTTTGGGCCGCCAAAAGCCATGTTCCAAATTCCCAATTGCCGCAATCGGCGAAGTTTAAGGGCCGAAGTCTAAGGCAAGAGTGCACCGCGTCAAAGGCCGGCGTTCATCCCTTGCGATTACGCCTTGTAAAGGCTTGGCGCAGTGGTCGCGCCCAGTGCCTGGCTCGTGCGGGGCGGAAAGCCGCCTGCACGCGCGGCGAGAGGAGCCGCGCGTGCAGGCGCCAACTGATAAAAATGGATAGGTGATAAAATTTCTGTAAAACCGAGCGGCCGCAATGGCCCTTCCACCCGTTGCGATAGGTGGGCGCAAACAGCGTGAGCGTCTGTGACGGAGATCACATACAGCATCGCTGAAATAATGCGAGCGTCATACATCGCGCGAGCGACTGCGGCAAAGAGACATGCCGACGTTGCACTCCGGTCATCTTCGACGCGAGTTGATTTGTTTCCTTGCCTGCCAGTCAGAATTGCACCAGTCTAAAATGGGGCAATACATTTCTTTTCTTCGACAGAACCTTTGAGGGCGACTATGCCGGTCAGCAGAGAGCAGCGAATCCGTCAATATCTCGATCTCGTCACCGGGGGCGAGGGGACTGAATCAGTCCTCGGCAACGTGGAGACGATGGCAGGCGGCGCTCTGGAATCCCTTGCGCCTGCGGAAGCCGGCAAGACGGAGGCGGCGTTTGAATCGGCGCGCGCTGGCATGGAGAGCCTCGCGCGGGGCGCCGAAGTCGCGCCCGAGCAGCTTTCCGATCTGGAAGCCATAATCATCCCGGAGTTGCGGCCGGTCTATGACATCAAGGATGGCACCTTTACGACGCTGACTTTCGACGGCGCTCCGACACCTGGCCATTCGCTGTGGACGAAGCTTACCAGCGAGGCCGCATTGAAGCAGCGCATCGAAGCCGCCCTGCCGGCGATCGGGCGTATCGAACTGTTGTGGGACACCAATATCCCTTACGGCGGCACGGGCTTCGTCGTCGGCCGCAACCTGCTGATGACCAACCGTCATGTGGCGCAGATATTTGCGGACGGCCTTGGCGACCGCAATGTGCAATTCATCAACGGCCGCGCCGCCGGCATCGACTTCAAGCGCGATTCGGCGGCAGGAAACGTCTTCAAGATCCGCAATGTCCGGATGATCCATCCCTATTGGGACATGGCGATTCTCGAAGTCGAAGGCCTGCCCGACAACATCACGCCGCTGTCGCTCGCGGTCGCCGACGCGCGCGATATGCTGCGCCAGGAAGTCGTCGCCATCGGCTATCCGGCGTTCGACAATCGCAACGCGGTCGATGTCCAGAACGAGCTCATGCGCAATCGTTTCCAGGTCAAGCGCCTGCAACCGGGCATGCTGCAGGGCGGCTTCGATACGGAGAGTTTCGGCAAGATCGTCAGCGCGGCGACACATGATTGCTCGACCACTGGCGGCAACTCCGGCACCGCCATGATCAACCTCGCCACCGGCGAGGTCGTGGCGCTGCATTTTGCCGGCCGCTATCTCGAGCGCAACTACGCCGTGCCCACCGGCGCGCTCGCCAAGGACCAGCGTGTCGTCGACCTCGGCCTCAATTTCGCCGGCGCCGCCAGCGGCGGCCCCAACGATTGGGGCGCATGGTGGAACAAGGCGGACAGTGGGTCGCCGGCCGAGGGCGTAAACCTGGTTGAAGTCGGCGGCGCCCAGCAGATCCCGGGCGTCGCCACCCAGACGCCTCCATCCGGAGGCGTCGTCGTTTCGCCGGGCGGCAGCGTCACCTTCGAAGTGCCGTTGCGCATCACCGTCTCGCTCGGCGCAACGCCTGGCCATGAAGCGGTCACGGAATCGGTCGAACTGGAAGCGGCCAAGCCGACCCCTCCAGGCGGCGCATTCGTTCCCAAAACGGTCGCGGACTATGCCGGCTATAAGGGCTACGACGAAAAATTCCTGTCCGGCGGCACCAAGCTCGCGCCCGTCGTGGTGCCGATGCCGGAGGCCACCGACCTGTCCGTGCTGGCGCAGCTCAAGGCAGGGGGCACGCGGCTAGATTACCAGAATTTTTCACTCAAGATGCACGCCAAGCGGCGGCTGGCGCTGTTCACCGCCTCCAACGTCACCGAGGAGAGCAATCTGCGCGAGCCGGAAAAGGGCCGCAACTATTCGCGCGGCGGCCTGTTCAGCGAGCGCTGGTTCCCGGATCTGCGGCTCGACGACAAGTACCAGATCCCCGACGTCTTCTACACCCAGGATCAGGGCGCCTTCGACAAGGGCCATATCGTCAGGCGCGATGACGTGGCCTGGGGCAGCACCTTCGAGCTGCTGCTCAGGGGCAATGTCTGCTCCTTCCATGTCACCAATTGCTCGCCCCAGGTCGAGGGCTACAACCGCTCCGACAGCGGCGAGAAGAACTGGGGCGATCTTGAGAACCACGTCCTGTCGGAGGCGGCGAGCGAGCGGCTTTGCGTCTTCGCCGGGCCGGTCCTCGCCGATGATGACCGGACCTTTGCCGGCAAGGGTCCCAAAGGCACCAGTCTTCGCGCGCCGGTGCCACGCCGCTTCTGGAAGGTGGTGGTCGCCCGCGTCAGTGACGGCATCGCCAGTTATGGCTTCGTGCTCGAACAGGATCTGTCGGACACGCAGCTTGAGTTTGCCGTCTCCGAAGAATTCATCGGCGCCATGTACCCGCTGACCGAAATCTCCGAGATGACCGGCGTCAGCTTCGACCAGTCGCTGATCGACGCCGACCAGTACGAAACGGTTCGCGGCACCGAAATTGCGATGCGGGCGGGATCACGCAAGCGGAAGAAGAAGGCTTAGGGTCGGAGGAAATCCCATGACCGAATGGACGCAATCCGAACTGAACAGTCTCAACCGCATCCTTGCCAACCTCTACCCGATGATCGGCGACGGCGTGCGTGTTGCCAAAGGTGTCGGTCTTTCGACTGCCCAGATCGCCTTTGACAACAAGGCGATCAACAACTGGTTTGCGATTGTCCAGCGCGCAAAGCAGGAGACCAGGGCCGACGACCTCGTCGCCTTTGCACTCGATGAGAATCCCGGCGACCAAGCACTGCTGCAGGCAAAGCAGCACGCCCCGCCGCCGCCGGTCGAAGGCCCCGCGACCGCCAATTGGAGCGGCGCGACGGCGCCGGCCCAGCTCGAAAAAATCCTTGGCGACAAGAGCACGCTGGTGCCGATCAGCTATCTCGAACTCGGCCTTGTCAGGGCAAGATCGGTGGTGCGCATCAAGCGTGCGGATGGCAGCTCCGGCACCGGCTTCATGACCACCGGCGGGATACTGATCACCAACAACCATGTCTTGCCTGACGACGCTTCATTGGCGGGCACGGTGGTCCAGTTCAACTATCAGCGCACCGTTGCCGGGCTCGACGCGCCGCTCGACCAGTTCGACATCGACACCGCCGTGCCTCTTCGTACCTCCAACGACAATGATTGGTCAGCCGTCCGCATCAAGGGCGATGCTTCCAAGTGGGGCGAGCTGGACATGAAGCCCATGGCCGTGAAGGTCGGCGATCACGTCAATATCATCCAGCATCCCGGCGGTGCGCAGAAACAGATTTCGTTCGTCGCCAATGTCGTGGCCTTCGTCGGCGGCGGCCGCGTCCAGTATCTGACCGACACACTGCCGGGTTCGTCGGGCTCGCCGGTCTTCGACACCGACTGGAACCTGATTGCGCTGCATCACAGCGGAGGCTGGCTCACCGAGCCCAACGCGCCTACCAAAAGCACATATTATCGCAACGAAGGCATCGTGATCGACACCATCATCCAGGACCTCGCGGCCAAGCCTGTGTAGATGGTGAGCTATGCAGACCGATGGCGCAGCTCGATGCGCGGCGATTTGGGACTACGGCATGTAAATTTTTTCGGATGTGACGGTTTATAACGCCAGACACCAAACACCAGGGAGTTCAGAGATCAGCGCCTATTTCGACCTCAGGCTTCAACTGGCTGATCTCTACCCATTGCCTCCCGATTGGTTGCAGGTAACCAAGGACGCTGGAATCGTCGCTGGCGCCATCAACCTCCAGGGGGCGGCGCTTACAGTCTGGTTCAACATCCTTGACTATGCGTTGACCAATAAACTGTCGCAGGCGCTTATGACTGCCGTCGTGGCGCAAAATCCGCAGTGCGCGGCCCGGTTCAAGGCCTATCTGGACGAACTCGCCGCGGGCCAGAAACCGACGGCCGAGTTGCCCGGCCTGACGACCGACGATCGGGTCAACACCGCGCTCGCAGGCTTCAACGCCGTCAACCAGCAGTCCAAGGACATTCAGGCCACGCTTGCCGCCGACAACGGCCTCACCAATGTCACCAGCCAGATCGATGTCCTCAAGACCTACAAGGACCTGCATGACCATCTGCAGAGTTTTCAATACGGCATCGGCAGCTTCCAGAACCTGCTGGTCGCCGCCCGCGACATGGGGGCCGACCTGGAGCAGGTCCGCGTCATGCGCAATTTCCTCAAAATATTGAAGCTCTTCTGTGTCTCTATCGGAGAGTCGGTCATGGAGCTGCCGGCGGGGCCGGCGCTTCACGATATCGAGCAGGCCTGGCTCGACGACCTCAAGGCGGCTGCGATCAAGTTGCAGGCTGCCATCGATAACAAGTCTCCGGACGCCTACGACGCGCTGTTTGACGTGCGCACCGTGCTGCGCGTCGTGCCGTCGCGGCTCAACCAGCAGATTTTCGTCACGGCAAAGAACCTGCCCTTCGGACTTTTGGCCACCGGTCTAGATACGATAGCCGGCAAACTTCCTGCAGAAGAGCCGTCCGTGCCCTTGATCAAGGCCGCGCATGACGCGATCATGGTGCTGTCCTCGACCATCTATGCGCGCGTCGTCGAGCACAAGCTATGGCAGGACATCGACAACAAGCTGGCCAGCCTTACCGACATGATCGAGCCGATAGAAGGGGGCGCTGCGGCGGACAAGTCGCTGCCGTTCCAGTTTTCGCCGCTGTGGCGAAACCTGGAAGTGAAGGTCAAGGTTCTTGCCGACCTCGACCCCACTGGAGCGTGGCGGGCGACGCTCGTCGACTACTCCACCGACGTCAACGACCAGCTATCGCGCGAGACCGTCGATACCGCCTTCATCCTTGCCTTCGAAGCCTATCGGGACGAGGCCCAGCAACGCTTCGTCCAGGTCGATCTGGCGCTGAAAACGGAATGCGCCTCGATCGTCCGCGTCAGCACGCCTTTGCACAAGATCATTGAGGACCTGGGGCCATGAGCGATGAACTTGCGACAGGCACGGAGACCGAAACTCCGGCCGATTTTATTTCGCTGAGCGACATCCGGATCGCACATCTCGAGCTGATGCGCATCGCCAGCAGCAATGAAGCCGTCGACCCATCGATGAGCCGCAGCGACAAGGCCGGCGCCGAGACGACGGAAGCCAGCATCGACAACACGGCCCCCGATGCGCAGGCCATCCGCGACTTCCTGGCCAAGGCACGGCGCGCCGGCAGCACCATCGCGCGGGAATCCGACCGGCGCGCGGCGCAGCGCATACTCGATTATTGGTCCGCCGAACTAGTCACGCGGCCGGGCATCACCTCAGCCGACGTCAGCCCGGTGCGGCTCGCGTCTTTCGCAGGTGGCGGTGGGCTCGAAACAACAGAGCCAATTGCCGTCGCGGTTGACTCCGAATCGGCATCGCGTGAAATCAACGATTCAGGAACGGTCGCCATCGCCGTTCCTGAATCAATGGCCGTCGCGACCAAAGACGGTGCCGAATCCGGCGACGGCTTCGCATCCGACGACGAACTGAGTTCGGACGAGCTGACCGAGCGCTTTCGCATTCGCGTGGCCGCCCAGGCGCGGCAATGGAAGAACACCGGCTATCCCGGCTATCTCCTGCGCGGCGAAGCGCTGAAGGAGGCGGCGGAGCTGCCGCAGGGGCCGGACATCGCCGAGTTCGTCGAGGCGAGCGCCAAGGCGGAGACCGACAGCCAGAAGCAGCGCGATCGCAGCAAGAATATATTGATCGCGCTGTTTGCCATCCTGGCCGCGATCCTTGGGGCAACCACCTATTTCGCCTACGTCCAGAGAAATGACGCTGTTGACGCGCGCAAGGATGCCGAGACGACGGCGAGTGAGGTCGCAAAGCTCAATGGAAAGCTTTCCACCGCCCTTGAAAAGACGGAAGACGCACGCCAGCGAGCCGAGGCTGCACTTGCCGTTGCCGAGAAGAAGGCGGAAGACGCCGCCAAGACGCTGGCCGAGCAGCAAGCCACGCAGGCCACTTTGCGATCCGCGATCTTGCTTGTGGTCGAACAGCTCAAACTCGGCAGCGTGTCCCTGGACAAGTTGGCGCCCGATTTGCGACAGGGGGTGCTGGTCGAGCTGGCCGGGCAGGTCAAAAGCGGCGAGGTCGCGCTCGACCAATTGCCGGCGCCGCTGCGCGCCGCGCTTGAACCGCTGCTTGGCAAAGACATAGACAAACAGCCTAACGTTCTTTCGGGATACAAGGTCGATTTCATAGGGGCCACGATCGGCTTGCCCAGGATAACCGACGACCTGGCCAACGACGCCGTGGCGCCGCCGCTTGATTACATCAACTACTCGCTGGTCATGTGCCGAACTCATCGCATGGCCATCTATTCGGCCGTCAACCTGGATCGGTCGCAGAGGTTGCCGCTGCAATTCACCGCCAGCAGACTGAAACCCGACAGCCGATTGTCGGTCGACTACCAGCCTCGTCCCAGCTGGTACTTTCGCGCGGACCGGCCCTGGCTGGCGGCGCGATTTGCAAGTGCCAGCGACATCGCCTGGGGTCCGGAGTTCGCCGGCGATCCGGCAACGGCGGCGCTCAAGCTGGCGCAGTATGCCTCTTTCCTGCCAAACACGATGCCGCAGCCGCGTACTTTCTACGGCAGCCGATGGGTGCCGCTCGAAAACTGGGTTCGCTCGCAGCACAATCCGCTCGCCAATCGGGTGACCATCTTCAGTGGTCCTGTCTTCCGGCCCGCGGACCAGCCGGTCGACGGCGTGCCGGTCCCTTATGCCTATTGGAAGCTCGCGGTGTCCTCGGTGTCGGCGGCCGTGAAGGGAGAGGTGAGGGAGCCGGAATTTGAGGTCGATGCGTTCTTCATTCCAGCCGACGCTACGGGGGCGTTCAACGTCGAGCAGTATCGGCTCCCGGTTGCCGAGCTTGAAAGGCTCACGAGCCTCAATTTCGACCCTCTCATCGAATGGACGGATTCACTGAAGAACCGCGGCCCCAATGGAACCGCGGCCGACGAACTGGCGGCTCGCGTCAAGCTGCTCGACGGCGCAAATGATGCACTGCGCGGTGACCTGATTGCCGTCCTCGAAGACGCAGACCTTCCGGTGGTCGAACGGCAGAAGATCGTCGCGGCTCTCGTCGAGATGGCCGGCCTGCAAAGCATAAGCGGGCTGACACCGGCGGGGCGCCGCAACGTGCTTGAGACCCTGCTTGGGGTACCGCCTGAATTGTGGGAACGCCCGGACTGGCTGGCTGTGTTTGCCGGCGCGCGCCGGGCGGTTGCCGATCTCGCCCTTTCGGCAGCCGACGGCCAGACTGTTATCGGTGAGCAGGATCGCAACGCACTCAACACGCTGAAGGACCGGCTGCGTATCCAGCAGAGCCCACAGACGGTTTACGTCCAGTTCGCCGGCATGGCGCGCGAGGACGCCGGGGCGCTTTCCGCAAAAATGCGGGCCTTGGGCTGGGGCATTCCAAACCCTGGCGAAGAACGTGTCGCCGCTGCCGCCGGCAAGAACGAAGTTCGCTACAACCCCTACAACGACGCCGACCGTGGCGCCGCCGAACTGCTGGCCGCCGACCTCACGGTTGCCGCTGGCCGACTGGTGACAGCCCGTGCGGTGCCGATCATCAAGGCCAACACATTGGAGATATGGACCAGCATATAGAAACACTGAAGGCCCGAGCGGGGCGAAGACAAGGGCGCGTAAAAAAGCCGCGATGCGCCGCTCACTATCGTCGCGACAAATACGGGCTGTTCTCACTCCAGAGGTTTTTACATGCGCACGCGTCACGCCGTCATGCTTGCACTTTCCGCGTTTTGCATTCCAGCCGTCTCCATGCCGCTGCAGAAAGCCAACGCGCTGGAGCCTGAAAAATACACGGTCTACTGCGCCAACGATCACATCGAGGTTTCGTTCTGGGATCTCGAGCAGATGAAGGTGCGGAACGGATCCGATGTATGCCAGTTCCAGAGCTACACGAGCTACTCAAGCGCGTTGAACTTTGCGCAGAAGAATTTTGGTGGGGAAGGGGCGAGTTGCAGCTGCTAGGAGTGCTGGCTTGGAGTGTGCTGTTCCGGGAAAGAAAATGGTGGGCGATGCAGGGATTGAACCTGCGACCCCACCCGTGTGAAGGGTGTGCTCTCCCGCTGAGCTAATCGCCCGCTCGTTGCCCGAAGGCCAAGCGAGCCGCGATATAAGGGAGGCAGGGTCGTGAAGTCAAGGAGATGCGCCGGCCTTCTGTGCCTGAAATAGCCGAGGACAGGCGCTGCCGCGGAATCCCCGTTTCGCTCAGCCGGCCGCCGCTGCAATCAGCCGTTCCGCCAGGTCGAGCGTCAGCGCGTCGAAATGCGAAATCACCGCCGATGGCTCGAATTCCCTGACATGGCGGTCGGTGTAGCCGAAATCGACGGCGACGACCGGAATGCCGGCGGCCTTGGCGGTGTCGATGTCGATGTGCGAATCGCCGACCATCAGCGCATGATGCGGATCGCCGCCGGCGAGCCGGATGGTCTCGGTCAGATGGCGCGGGTCGGGCTTGCGGAAGGCGAACGTGTCCTGGCCGGCGATCGCGGCGAAATGCTTTGTCAGGCCGAGCGCCTCGATCAGCGCTTTCGAATTCGCCTCATATTTGTTGGTGCAGATGGCGAGCAGATAGCCGGCCTTCTCGAAGCGGGCGATGGCTTCGACGACACCGGGGTAGGGGCGCGACTTGCCGGGGATGTTGAGTGTGTAGTGGTCGAGGAACACCTTCAGCAGCCTGTCGTGCTCCTCCACCGCCAGCGATTTCTGCTGCGCGGTATGCGCGCGCTCGATCATCACCCGTCCGCCCTGGCCGACAAAACGCCGGAAGCCGGCCTCGTCGACAGCGGCAAGCTCGCTGGCGGCAAGGCTGTGGTTGAGGCTGTCGAGCAGATCCGGCGCCGTGTCGATCAGCGTCCCGTCGAGGTCGAACACGATGATCGGTTGGGTCATGGCCTGTCCTGTGGCTGATGCATTGCAGGCAGGCGATAGCGGCTGCGCTTCTTTCAGGCAAGCCGGTGCGAGCCAAAGTCTTTGACCCTGCGGGCAAAAGTGCTAGGAGCGCGCATCCAGAAAAATCAGAACCAAGCCAAACCCCTGGGGCGAGCATGGATGCGAGGCAGTTGAAAGTCGAGGCCGCGCGGGCAGCCCTTGCCCATGTCAGCGACGGCATGCGCATCGGCATCGGCACCGGGACGACGGCCGACGAATTCGTGCGGCTGCTGGCCGAAAAGATCGCCGCGGGCTTGACCGTCATCGGCGTGCCGACGTCGGAGCGCACCGCAGCCCTTTGCCGCGAACTTGGCGTGCCGCTGTCGACGCTTGAGGAAACGCCCGAGCTCGACCTTACCGTCGACGGCGCCGACGAGATCGACGCGGCGCTGACACTGATCAAGGGCGGCGGCGGCGCGCTGCTGCGCGAGAAGATCGTCGCGGCGGCATCTCAGCGCATGATCGTCATTGCCGATCGCTCGAAGATGGTCGACACCCTTGGCCGGTTTCCCTTGCCGATCGAAGTCAACCAATTCGGCCTGTGCGCGACCGAAATCGCGGTCGCGGCAGCGGCCAAAAGTCTCGGCCTTTCCGGCCCGGTTACATTGAGGATGACGGGGGGCCAGCCTTTTGTTACAGACGGCGGCCATTTTATCCTCGATGCATCTTTTGGCCGCATTCCGGATACAAGAGCGCTTTCTAATGCTCTCCATGCCATTCCTGGTGTGGTCGAGCATGGTCTTTTCATCGGGCTGGCGTCAGCGGCCATCATCGCCGGCGGCGACGGCATCCAAACAGTCCATGCCGCCCGAAAACCAGGGAGTTCTACCGATCATGATGTTGCATAACCGGGTTCGCAATCTTTGCGCCGTTCTGGCGGCTTCGGCCGTTTTCGCCTTCTCTTCCCCGGCGTTCTCGCAGGAGATCACGGAATCGCATCTGAAGGCGGCACGGGCGGCGGTCACGGCAATCCACGCGACCGACTCGTTCGACAACATCCTGCCGCAAGCGGCGGCCTCGCTCGAGCAGCAGCTCATCCAGAAGAACCCTGATATGCAGGAGCTGATCGGCAAGACCGTCAGCGAAAAGGCACTGGCGCTGGCCTCGCGCCGTGCCGATCTGGAGAAGGAAGCAGCGCTCGCCTATGCCAAGGTGTTCTCCGAGAAGGATCTCACCGACATCGCCGCCTTCTACAATTCCGATGCCGGCAAGAAGCTGCTCGACAACGGCCCCAACGTGACGCGCGAACTGGTCAAAGCCGCCGACATCTGGCAGAACGGCCTGGCGCGCGATCTCGCCCAGCAGGTCGGCGAAACGCTGGCAGCCGCCGCGAAGGCCGCTGCTCCGGCCGCGCCTGCGCCGGATAACGCAACTGCCCCCGCCGATGGCGCTGCACCTGCCGACGGCGATGCGCCCGCAGACGGTGACCAGCCGGAAGCGCCGAAGAACTAAGACGTCTGATTTCGCCACCGGCATCCTTGCCGCTGGACCAGAAAGCCCGGTGGAAACCGGGCTTTTCTTTTGGCTTCATGCAGCCTACCTGTCTCAAACATTTCTTGGGGCAAGGAACAGCAGCATGGCCGGCTACGACTACGATCTCTTCGTCATCGGCGGCGGCTCCGGCGGGGTTCGGGCGGCGCGCGTAGCGGCAGCGATCGGCAAACGTGTCGGCATCGCGGAGGAATACCGCTATGGCGGCACCTGCGTCATCCGTGGCTGCGTGCCGAAAAAACTCTATGTCTATGCCTCGCAATTTCCCGAGCATTTTGCCGACGCCGCCGGCTATGGCTGGACGGTGCCGGAGGCGAGCTTCGACTGGCCGACGCTGGTCGCCAACAAGGACCGCGAGATTGCCCGTCTGGAAGCGATCTACGAAAAGAACGTGAAAGGCGCCGGCGGCGAGACGTTCCACTCGCGCGCCATGCTGGTCGACCCGCATGTCGTGCATCTCCTGGGCGATGACCGCACCGTCACCGCCGACCAGATCCTGATCGCCACCGGCGGCCGGCCGGCGCCGCACCCGGCGCTGCCCGGTCACGAGCATTGCATCTTTTCCAATGAGGTTTTCGACCTCAAGCAACTGCCGAAGGCGATCATGATCGAGGGCGGAGGCTACATCGCCGTCGAATTCGCCAATATCTTCCATGGCTTGGGCGTCGACACCACGCTGGTCTATCGCGGCAAGGAGATATTGTCGCGCTTCGACATGGACCTGCGGCACATGCTGCACGAAACCATGGAAAAGAAGGGGATCAAGATCCTCTGCCACGCCGTGTCGGAATGGGTCCGCAAACGGCCGGACGGCAGGCTGGATGCGTTGGTCACCGGCGGCAAGGTGCTGACGATCGACCAGGTCATGCTCGCCATCGGCCGCCTCCCAAACACCGAGAATATGGGCCTGGAAGGCGTCGGTATCGAGCTCGGCATAACCGGCGCCATCGTTGTCGACCAGTATTCCCGCACCAACATCGACAACATCTGGGCGATCGGCGACGTCACCAACCGCGTGCAGTTGACGCCTGTGGCGATCCACGAAGCCATGTGCTTCATCGAGACCGCATTCAAGGGCAATCCGACCGCGCCCGACCACGACACCATTCCGACCGCCGTCTTCTCACAGCCGGAGATCGGCACCGTCGGGCTGTCCGAGGACGATGCCGTCAAGCGCTACTCCGATATCGAAATCTACCGCGCCACATTCCGGCCGATGCGGCACACGCTGTCGGGCCGCGACGAAAAGATGCTGACGAAGCTGGTGGTCGATGGCGCCACGCGAAAAGTGCTCGGCGCGCACATCCTCGGGCCGGACGCCGGCGAGATGGCGCAGTTGCTCGGCATTCCGCTGAAGGCCGGCGTCACCAAGGATGATTTCGACCGCACCATGGCCGTCCACCCGACGGCAGCGGAGGAACTGGTCACCATGTACAAGCCCACCTACCGCGTGAAGAACGGCGTGCGGGTCGATTGACGCCCGCGCGCTCGATCTTGAAGAACCCCCCATGGCAGCCGCTGTTGCCACCGCGATGGGAGGCCTGAAGCTTATTACAACAAAGTGCCGCGCAGGATGACCAGCGCCACCGAGAAATAGATCACCAGGCCGGTGACATCGACCAGCGTGGCGACGAACGGCGCCGAGGCGCTCGCCGGATCGAAGCCGATCCGTTTCAGCGCGAACGGCAGCATCGACCCCGACAGCGAGCCGAAGGTGACGATGCCGACGAGTGCTGCCCCCACGGTCGCCGCGATCAGCGGCCAATGCGGCCCATAATCGTAGAAGCCCATATATTGCCAGAGCGCGATGCGGCAGATGCCGACCACGCCAAGCATGGCGCCGAGCACGAAGCCGGTGGGCAATTCGCGTAACGCCACCCGCCACCAGTCGCGAAGGCCGATCTCGCGCAGCGCCAGCGCGCGAATGACGAGCGAGGTCGCCTGCGAACCGGAATTGCCGCCCGAGCTCATGATCAGCGGGATGAACAGAGTGAGCACGATCGCTTTTTGCAGTTCGCCTTCATAGCTTTGCATGGCATTGGCGGTCAGCATCTCCGAGATGAACAGCGCGCACAGCCAGCCGCCGCGCTTCTTGATCATGGCGAGAAAGCTCATCTTCATGTAGGGCTCGTCGAGCGCCTCCATGCCGCCGAAGCGATGCGCGTCCTCGGTCGTCTCCTCGATCATGGTGTCGATGATGTCGTCCATGGTGACGATGCCGAGGATCTTGCCGTGGTCGACGACGGGAACCGCGAGCAGGTCGTATTTGGAGATCGTCTGCGCCAGTGTTTCGCGATCGGTCAGCGGCGTCACCGTCACCGGGGCGCGATCCGGCGCCACCGACAGGATCGGATCGTCCGGCTCGCCGGTGATCAGCCGGCGCAGGCCGGTCGAGCGCACCAGCACATGCGTGTCTGGATCGACGATGTAGATGGCGTAGACGGTCTCCCGCGTCCGCTCCACCTTGCGGATGTAGTCGAGCGTGCGCCCGACGGTCCAGTCCGACGGCACGCTGACGAATTCGGTCGTCATGATCGAGGCGGCGCTGCCTTCGGGATAGCCGAGAATGGAAAGCAGCGTTGCCCGCAGCGGCGGGACCAACCCGCCGAGCAGCTCGGAGCGCGCCGGTTCGTCCAGTTCGCGCAGGATATCGGCGGCGCGGTCGACCGACATGGCGGTCAGGAGCTTGCACGCCTTGGCGCGCGGCAGCGCCTCGGCCAGATCGGAGGCGCCGTCGAGTTCAGGCTGGTCGAAGATCTCGACGAGCCGCTCGAACGGCATTTCGCAAAGCAGTTCTATCGCGGTATCGCGAGATTCCCGGTTCAGGGCCTCGACGACATCGGCGACGTGATCATTGGCAAGGATACGCGCGATAGCGACGGCATCGTCGCCCGCTACGACGGGGGTAAATTCGTTCATGGCTCACTCCTTGCCGTCCGGCGGGACGTGAGCCGTTAGAGGTCACATCGAGGCGGACGGCGGTTGCGTTCGACTACTGTCGCCAGGCATGGCGCGGTGACCTTTCTGCTCGCGGGTTCGAGTTGGAATTCAGCGAGCGGGCGCAACATAGGAGCGCATCTTGGCGAGTCAATCGCGGGAGTGGCGGAATACAGCCGGGAGCCGGCCCAATCGCGAGACTGTGATGATTATTGAAGGGGGAGGGAGCGAGTGCCCCGCCGCCAGTGGCGGAACGCGCTTCGGCGTGGCTGCTATTTCTGCTTCAGCCGGCGTGAAAAACGCATCCATTTGTCCTCGACCGGCCGCGGCTGCGTAAGGATGGTGGTGAGCTCGCGCGGAAGGTTCGGAACAAGCGGCCTCTTGGTGGCGACGCCGTCGGCGATCGCGACCACGCTGTGGTAGAATTCCTCGCCCGAGGCCGAGCGTGGCGCCACCGCCTCGTGCATGATGCTGATCACCGTGACATCGGGACAATTGTCCTTGATGGCCTGGTGGAAGGCGATCTTGCCATCCGGATCGAGCGCGCCGGTCGCTTCGTCGAGGAACAACAGTCCCGGTTGCTGCAGCACGATGCGGGCCACAACCAGCTTCTGCTTCTGGCCGCCGGACAGCAGCTGGTCCCAGATCTTTCCCTCGCGGCTTTCATCGGCCATGTGTTCGATGAAATCGCCAAGGCCGGCCTTGTGCAGGGCTGCCGCGACCTGCGCATCGCCATAGTCGTCCTCGGAGCCGGGCAGGCACACCAGCTGCTTCAGCGACACCTGCTGCAGCTTGACCTCCTGGGCGGCATAGAAGCTCCTCACACCGTCAGGGAAGACGATGGTGCCGCGGCCATGAGGCCACAAGCCGTTGATCGCCTTGATCAGCGAAGTTTTGCCGCAGCCGGATTCGCCCTTGAGGAATGCCCACTCGCCGCGCCGGAAGCGCAGATTGGCAGCACTCAGGAATGGCGTGGCGTCCTCGCCCTGATGCGCCAGTTCGAGCTTCTGGATGGTCAGGCCGAAGACGGGGTTCTGGCTGGCATAGTGGAAGTCGGACTGGCCGGTCTGGCTGTAGAAGTCTTGCGGCTGCTGGACGTTTTCGATGGCGTTCGCCAACTCAATGACGCGCTGGCTGTTGGCCCGCAACGTGGCGAGACTCGGCATGACATGGATGAACCACGAGCACTTGCTGATCAGCGCGTTGACCTGCTCGGAGCCGGTTACATACCCTGTGAAATCAACCTTGTTGTTGATGAAAGGCACAAGGCCCGGAGCAAAAGCGACAATTTTGGCCGCAACAAAATTATAGACCGATTCGAATCCTGAATAGATATTGTTGACAATATTGAACTTCGACCAAGTTCGGTCGATGTCGAGATAGAGCCGACCATGTATTTTCTTCTGGACTTCTTCGCCTCGCGCCGCTGACACATGGAAGCTCCGGCGCAGTAGCGTGAGCAGTTCGCCGCGATAGCTGCCTTCCGCCTTCTGCATCCTGATGTTGAGCCACTCGAGCATTCCGCCAAGTTTGACTGCGATCCAAGTGTTGAACGGCACGTAGATAGCGACCGCTAGAAGAGCGAGCACGACGCTACCGTAGCTGCCGAGGAACTCCAGCCCTTTTACCTCCACGGAGTTTGCAAGCAAAGCTCCCCCCACAAAGTACAGCGAGGTAAAGACGCCGAACACACCCTGTGCAAGCCCCAGGGCGCCACCAGTCATATCTTTAATCGATTCCTGCACGCGCTGATCGATGTTGTCGGGTGCCGGCGTGCCGGCCGAGCCATTCTGGGCGTGGTAGTGCGTGTGGTTGTTATCGAGGAGAGCTTCATTGAAGCGGCCATCCAGCCAGCCGCGCCATTTGCGATGCAGTGTCGCAGAGACAAGGCTTTTGATGGAAGTGATGCCCGCATCCTTGACCACGACCAGCAGTACCAGCAGCCCGGCATTGGTAAGAAGCGATTCAAGCGGCGCAGTATTCGCAGCATCGTGGAAAAAAGCGATGGAGTTTGACAGCTTTCCCATCGCCACCGTGAACCAGACGTCGGCCTTGCTCGATAGAGCAGTTAGCGCCGCGACCACCAAGGTCAGCGCCCAGGCTTCCCTCCACCGGTCCGAGAACCAGTAGGCCCGCATCAGTCCCCAGAAGGTCCGCATCGACGATACTGGCGTCAGGGGCGACGGCCCGGCGGGGGCGTCGCGGTTCCAAAGTGCCGATATTGAACGTCGCGGTCTGTCGACCCGAATCACAATCCCGCCCAAACCTTTTTTAGTTTTGTTACGGATAGTAACACCAATTGATCATTTTCTATGAATTTTATCCCGGCGAATGTGAGGCAGCCCACCCGCCGTTGCGATCGGGCAACAGTTGGTGCTGCGAGACCGCCGTCTTTGGGCCCAATTTGTCCTTTGTTTCAATGTGTTGCGAGAACGTTCAGATGTGCGAATATATTCCCTGAGGGAAGGCTCATACACGGCTTTGTGACCAAAAGGCCTGCCCGTCGGCCGGTTTTCCCACCGCGCGCTAACCGGATCGCCCGAAAAATTGCCGTCCATGATCGCCCCAGGCCGCCCGAATCATCTCACCGGCCATCATGGTTGGGCACGCAAGATCGTCGCTGCTGTAAAGCGACTGTTCATGAGGTGGCACGCGCTTTTTAGCTGCAGTTCAACACCGTTTGACAATCAAGCGCACTGGAATGAACCTTGCCGGGCACTGTCGGCACCAATGCATGTCCGGTCCCTAACAAGGAAGCTCCCCAATGCTTGCACGCGCAGCCGTTCCCGCAATCGTGACGCTCTTTGCCTGGCTGCCTCTTGCGCATGCCGGCAGCCAGACCATTCCGGCAAGCGCCGAAGGGCAAATCGAGTTCAATGCTCCGTCCGGGAACATCGGCTGCATCTACACGCCGAAGGGCGGCACCAGCACCTACGAGCCACAGGATGGCGGTCCGGAACTGAGCTGTTCGCGCGTCGAGCCCAGCTACGTCACCGTGATCCTTGGGCCGAACGGCCCGGCGACATTGATCAAGAATCCGGGCGAGCAGGGCTGCTGCAGCGATGTGGCGAAGCTGGCCTATGGCAACAGCTGGAGCAAAGGGCCGTTTACCTGCCAGTCGTCAACCAAGGGACTGACCTGCACGGGCAGCAACGGCCACGGATTCTTCCTCAGCAAAGCCAAGGTAACGGTGAAATAACCCGAGCATGATCCCGAAAAGTGGTTGCCGGTTTTCTCGGACAAACGGGAACCGTTTTGTCCAGAGATCATGCTCAAACAAGGAGAATAGAGCCCCATCCCGATTTCCATCGGGATGGAACAGGCTCTAGCCGGCCTTTTCCAGCTCGCCCTTGGCCTTTGCAGCCGCGACCTGGCGGATGGCATCAGTCAGCGTGTCGGCGTCCTGCGCGCCCATGACGGCGTATTTGCCTTCGAGCAGGAAACACGGCACGCCGGTGATCCCCATCCGCGATGCCGTGGCGATTTCTGTGCGCACCTCCTCGACGTCGGCATCGGTCGGCAACAGCGTTTCGACCACGGCAGCGTCCATGCCGGCCTCGCGGGCGGCATCGATCAGCACGGCGTGGTTGCCAATATTGCCGCCTTTCTCGAAATACAGTTGGAACAGCCGGCGCACGAGCCGGTTCTGCACGGCTTCACCGGCGGCACCGGCCCAGCGGATGACACGATGCGCGTCCAGCGTGTTGGCGGCGACCTTGATGGCGTCGAAAGCGAAATCGATGCCTTCGGCTTCGCCGAGCGGCTCTATGCGGGCATGCATCTGGCGGATGCGCTCGTCGCTGCCGAATTTGGCCAGCATGTATTCGCGCCGGTCCTTGCCCTCGGGCGGGATGGTCGGGTCGAGCTGGAACGGCCGCCAGCGCACATGAACCTCAACGTCGCCGGCAGCGGCAATCGCTTTATCCAGCCGCTTCTGGCCGACGAAGCACCAGGGGCAGACGACGTCGGAAACCACGTCGACCGTAATGGAATTGTCATCGCTCATCTTGATCTCCTGCAGCCGAACGTTTCAGCGAGACCGATCTCGGCCACGCTCAGTTCGGCTTGCGCCACCAGGTCGGCCATTGATAACCGAATATGGGCGTCTTTTTGGGATGGTCCAGGTAGTTCCAGTAAGCGAGCCATTGCTGCGCGTTGTACTGCATCGGCACCATGTAATTGCCGGAGATCAGCAATCGGTCGAGCACGCGCACGGCGGCGACATAGTCTTCCTTGGTCCGTGCTCTCAGCATCGCGTCGATCGCCGCGTCGACCGCCGGATCGGCGACGCCGGCCAGATTGAATGAACCTTCTCTTTTGGCCTCTGAAGAACCCCAGCGAAGGTTCTGCTCCATACCGGGAGACAGCGAGTTGCTGAACCCGCTGGACCCGACAAGAACCTCAAAGTCGAAACGCTGCTTGCGCGACTGGATCTGGTCGGCCTCGAGGCTGCGGATGGTCACCGCGATGCCGATCTTTTCCAGCGAGCGCTGATAGATGGCGGCAAAGCGTTCCTCGTCCTGCGAGGCCGTCAGGATCTCGAAACCGAAGGGAGTTCCCTTTGGGTCCAGCAGGACACCATCCCTAACGGCGTAGCCCTGACTCTTCAGCAGGTCGAACGCCAGCTTCAGCACCTTGCGGTCCTGGCCGGTGCCGTCATTCACCGGCGGGCGCCAGCTGCCGTCCATGACATCGGCCGGCACGCGGCCGGGGTAGGGCGCCAGCAGCGCCTTTTCCCTGTCGCTGGCGGGATGGCCGAGCGCGGAAAGTTCGGAATTCTGCCAGTAGCTCATCGTGCGCGTGTACTTGCCGCCGAACAGGTTCTTGTTGGCCCATTCGAAGTCGTAGAGCATGCCGAGTGCGCGCCGCACCTCCGGATTGGAAAACTTCTCCAGCCGCGTGTTGAACAGGAACCCGGTCACCACGGGCGGTATGCCGGTGTCGAAGGTCTCGGCGATCACCTCGCCGCGATGGAAGGCGGGAAAATCGATATCGCGCTCGCGCTTGATCGGATCGCCCTCATCGTAAATGGCGCAGATGCCTTTCTTGAACGCTTCCGTCTTGGCGTTGGCGTTGAGGAAGTACTCGATGGTGATCTGGTCGTAATTGTCGAAGCCGCGCTTGGAAGGGATGTCCTTGCCCCAGTAATTTGGATTGCGCTTGAAGACGATGCGCTGTCCCGGCTGCACCTTGTCGATGGTATAGGGACCGCTGCCGATCACCGGCTTCAACGTCGTCTTGTCGAAGGTATCCTTGTTGAAGGCGTGCTTTGGGATGATCGGCGTCAGCGCGATGATCAAGGGGGTCTCGCGATTGGCCTTGTCGTTGAAGGTGAAGCGCACGCTGTGATCGCCGGTCTTTTCGAGCTTGGCGATCAGGCTCATGCGATCCCTGTAGGGCGGGCGGCCCTTGTCGGTGAAGACATCGTAGGTGAACAGCACGTCATCCGGCGTCACCGGCTCGCCATCGGACCACTTTGCATTTGGGTTGAGATGGAACTCGATCCACTTGCGCTCGGGATCCATATCGGCTGTGTCTGCGAGCAGGCCATAGAGGCTGAAGGCCTCGTCGTAGTTGCGCATCATCAACGGCTCGAAGACGAGATTGCCGAAAATGAGGTCCTGCATGCCGCGCGCCGTGGTGCGCAGGCTCTTCAGGATGAACGGGTTCAGATTGTCGAAGCTGCCGACGACGCAGTAAGTGATGTTGCCGCCCTTCGGCGCATCGGGATTGACGTAGTCGAAATGCTGGTAGTCGGCTGGCAGCGCCGGCTCGCCCTGCATGGCGATGGCATGTTTCGGTTCCGACATCGCCACGCCGGGTGCAAAGGCGAAGAACGAAATTGCGGCGATCAGCCAAACAAGAATGCGGCCCATGACCGTCTCCTTACTGGGCGGCTTGATGATTCGGAGTGCACCCTAACATGGCGCCGCGGCGCTCCGGCCAGATACATCAACCCAAATCGCACGACCCAAATTGCGAGGCCAAGAATTGCAGGCGGCGGGCTGGATTCGGCTGCTCATGCAGTGTAACACGCGCTCCGAAGTCATTCTGTTGCCTCAATTCGGCAACAGGTAGCAGGACCACACGGCGCGAAGAAGCCGGTCCCGGGATCATTTGAGAGGAAATGCACGACATGACGAGCCTGAACAGCAACGCATACCGCCTTTCGGTCCTGGCCGCGGGCGTGGTCGGCTTTCTGGGCGCCGGACTTCCCACCGCTTCGGCACAGCAACAGATTCCGCAGGGTTGGTTCAAGGCCTGCACCAAGCAGGAAGATGTCGACATCTGCAATGTCCAGAACATCATCACTGCCGGCAACGGCCAGTTCGTCACCGGCGTCAGCCTGATCGAGTTGAAGGGCAAGGTAAACCGCAAGGTCTTCCAGGTCACGGTTCCCCCAGGTCGCCTGGTGCCCCCCGGCATCGCCCTGCAAATAGACGCCGGCAAGGCGACGAAGCTGGATTATGTCATTTGCTTCGCCGACCGTTGCGTTGCCGAAGTGCCGCTGACCGACGCGCTCGTCGCGTCCTTCAAGAAGGGACAGGCGATCACGCTGACCTCGATCAACTTCCAAAGTCAACCAAATCCCATCAAGGTTGCCTTGACCGGCTTCAGCGGCGCCTTTGACGGCGCGCCGCTGCAGCAGTCGGACATCGAGGATCGGCAGAAAAAACTTCAGGATTTCGTCGTCAAGAACAACCAGGACTTCGCCAAGAAGCTCAAGGACGAGCAGGCCAAGGCCAAAGCTGCCAACTAATCGCCGGGACAGATACCGGAGCGCACAAAAAGCGGGGTCATGCCCCGCTTTTTTGTTGTCGTCACGTCGATGCAAGGTGATGTCAGTGTCTCGACTGGCGTTTCGGCTCGTAGCGTCCATCCGGCCGCTTGTCGAACATCTCGCCGATCTGCGGATGCCGGACCGGTTCGCCCGATTGATCCTCGAGCAGGTTCTGCTCGGAGACATAGGCGATGTATTCGGTTTCCGAATTCTCGGCGAGCAGGTGATAGAACGGCTGGTCCTTGCGCGGCCGCACGTCGGCCGGGATCGCTTCGTACCATTCGTCGGTGTTGGCAAATTGCGGATCGACATCGAAAATGATGCCGCGGAATGGAAACAGCCGGTGGCGAACCACTTGTCCGATCGAGAATTTGGCTGTTTTCATCGTACTCACCACTAAGCCTTAAAAGCGCCCGGCGTCCCTCGGAATGCGCGGCAGACCCTCTAAGGCTTTGAATTTACACGCGCTGCGATCAAAAATCGAGCCCGACTTTAGGGCTGGTTTCAGGTTCTATCGACGCAGGCCGTGTATCAATTCAATGCCGAAGCGCTTGACGCCCGGAGAAGCTACGGGTTAGCCGGGCTCAGGGGTTTCGGGCGAAGGCAAAAATGTCTGACGTCGTCGGTCTTGTTCTTCCGTTTTTCGGGCTGATTTTCATCGGCTTTCTGGTCGCGCGCATGACCAGGCAGCCGCTGGAAGCGCTTGGCTGGATGAACACCTTCATCGTCTATGTCGCGCTTCCTGCCCTGTTCTTCCAGTTGCTGGCCCGCACGCCGTTCGAACAGTTGACCGAATGGCGCTTCATCTTCGGCTCGGTGTTTTCCACCTACACGATCTTCTCGATCATGTTCGTATGGTCGGTGACGGCGTCGCGCGGGGAGATCGCCCAGTCGACGATCAAGGCGCTGGCCGCGGCCTACGGCAATATCGGCTATATGGGGCCGGGGCTGGCGCTGCTCGCCTTCGGCGAACAAGCGGCGGTCCCCGTTGCGCTGATCTTCTGCTTCGAAAATATCATGCATTTCGCCATCGCGCCGATGATGATGGCGCTGTCGGGCGACGACAAGACATCGCCGTGGCGGCTCATCCTCGGCGTAGTCAGGAAAATCGTCCTGCACCCGTTCATCATCGCGACCGCGCTTGGCGTCGGCGCCGCCTATCTCGGCTTTCACCCACCGCAGCCGGTCGATCGCCTGCTCGAATATCTGTCTCGGGCGGCCGCCCCTTGCGCCCTGTTTGCCATGGGCGTGACGCTTGCGCTCCGGCCCCTCAACCGCGTGCCGCATGAGTTGGCGTCGATCGCGGCGCTGAAGCTGATCCTGCATCCATCGCTCTGCTACGTCGTGCTGAGCTGGATCGGGAACTTTTCCGAAATCTGGGTTTTTTCAGCCGTGCTTTTGGCGGCATTACCGACCGCAACCAACGTCTTCGTCATCGCCCAGCAATATGGCGTCTGGGTGCAACGCGCGTCGGCCAGCGTGCTGATCACAACCTGCCTCTCGGTGCTGACGGTGACCGGGCTGCTCTACATGATCCGCCACGGCATCTTACCGCCGGACCTGTTTCCCTGAACCGCCGGTAAGCGCCGCAAGGCCGCTGCCCGGCCTCAAGCCTTCGCGCATGAAAAAGGCGCGCAGCGGCGCGAAACTGCCGAGCACATTGAGGCCGGCGCTGCGTGCCATCTGCGCCGGCAATATGTCCGACAGCAACGACATGTTAAGCAGGTTGACCGCGCCCGAACGCGCCAGAACGTCGGGACGGCGCCTGGAATCATAGGCGGCCAAAGCCCTTGCGGCGCCAGGGTCGCTGCGATTTTCGCGTGCGATTCCAATCAGATCCTCGACGTCCCTGATGCCGAGGTTTAGACCTTGGGCCCCGATCGGCGGGAACACATGTGCAGCCTCGCCGACCAGCGCCACACGGTTTTGCGCGAAGCGCCCCGGTGATGCCGCTGAAAGCGGGTAAATTTGTCGGCCGGGCTCGACCGACACCCGGCCCAGCATCGACTGCATCTGCTGCTCGACACGCTCGGAAAGCGTCGCGTCATCGAGTGCGGCGAGGTCCTTCGCCGCCTCCGGTTTCACCACCCAGACGAGGCTGGAGCGGTTGCCGGGCAGCGGCACCTGGGTGAACGGCCCGGTCTCTGTGTGGAACTCGGTCGAGGTGAAGCCGTGTTCGCTGCGATGGCCAAAATTCAGCACCAGCGCCGCTTGGCGGTAGGATCGCACCGAGGCCACTATGCCTGCCGCCTCGCGCGCCGGCGACAGGCGCCCATCGGCAGCGACCGCAAGCGCGGCCGAGACTTCGCGACCATCAGTCAAGACGGCATGCGCCTGATCGGCGTCCAGACGCCAACTCTCGACCATCGACGTCAGCCATTCGATGCCGGGATGCGCCGCGACGGACTTGGCCAGCGTCGGGTTCAGCGCACTGTTGGGCAGGTTGAGCCCGAACTGCTCCTCGCCGATCTCTATGGCGCGAAAAGTCACCACCGGGCTGCGGATCAGCCGGCTGGTCGCATCAACGATGCGCATGACCTTCAGCGGCGCGGCCTTCGGCGCAAGTTCGGCCAGCACGCCCAGCCGATCGAGAACCTTGAGAGCAGGGTTCATCAGCGCCGTGGTCCGGCCATCGGGCCCGCCTGCTTCGGGTCCGACCAGGGTTACCGGAAAGCCCGCCTCGGCGAAACCGAGCGCCGCGATCAGTCCGGCAGGGCCGCTGCCGGCTACCAGTATCCGTGCTGTCTCGCGATGATCCAAATTGGACTTCCAGTTTGCGATGCAGGTGTCTACCCATGGATATAGGTCAGACCATGCGGCTTGATCAACGCGGCGATTAGGCTCATTCGGTTGTCATGACCGGCCAGCAGGACGATTTCAGCCATCTCGACCGCGCCGGCCGCGCCACGGCAAGCCTGGCCTGCAGCCCCCGCCTGACGGTCAACATCGCCATCGCCGGCGGCATTCTGCTCGCCTGGTTCATTCTCGGCGCCATGGCGATCCGCGACGCCGAAGGCCGGCTCCCCGGCGTACCAGGCGATGTGGTCCTGCGATATCTGCCGCAACTGCCGCTGCCGGATGTCCTCGACCGCTTCTTCGGCATGTGCCTGACGCCCGCACCACTTGATGCCGGCGGCGCACAGCTTCTGGCGTTGATCGTGATGTGGTTTTCGATGGCTGTGGCGACGATGCTGCCGTCGGCGGCGCCGATGATCCGTACCTATTGTGAAATCGCCGACACCGCCCGCATCAAGGGCGAACCGGTGGTCCACCCGCTGGTCCTGGCTGCCGGCTACCTCTCGACATGGCTTGTCGCCTCTATCGGCTTCGCGGTGCTGACGTTGCTCGTCCACGCATTTGCGTCCTCCGCTCGATTGCTCGATCCGGTGAGCGGCCTTGCCGCGGCGGCCGCGCTGCTGGTTGCCGGCCTCTACCAGTTCAGCAGCCTCAAGCAGGCCTGCCTGACAAAATGCCGGAACCCGTTCTCGACACTGTTTTCCAACTGGAGCGCGGAGCCGGGTGGCATCTTCCGGCTAGGGCTGAAGCAGGGCCTGTGGTGCCTTGGCTGCTGCTGGGCGCTGATGCTGGTGATGTTTGCCGTCGGCGCGATGAACGTGTTCTGGATGGCGCTGATCGGCCTGTTCACCTTGATCGAAAAACAGACCACCGGCAGCCTTCCAACCCGAGTGGCCGGTGCGATACTGCTTGTCTGGGCAGTCGCCCTGCTAGTAGTCTCGGCATGACGGGGGATAATTCCATGGCAGAGCAAGGCTGGGCAATGAAAGGAGAGCTCGTACTCTCCTGCAATTGCACGGTTTTTTGTCCTTGCGTACTGTCGCTTGGCAGCCATCCGCCGACGGAGGGTTATTGCCAGACCTGGGCGGGCTTCCGCATCGACGCAGGCCATTTCGGCGAGGTCGACCTGTCCGGCCTCAATCTCGGTCTGGTCATGGAAATCCCAGGCTGTATGAGCCGCGGCAACTGGACCGCAGGCCTGTTCATCGACAAGCAAGCCTCCGTCTATGCGGTGAAAGCGCTGACCAGGATCTTCACCGGGAAGGCCGGCGGAACCACCGCGCTGTTGTCGATCCTTGTCGGCAAGTTCCTCGGCGTCGAGCAGGTGCCGATCACCTACGAGACGCGTGACAAGACCCGTATTTTCCAGATACCGAAGACCATCGACGGGGCGGTCACACCGATTCCCGGCAAGGATCGCGAGAAGGATACCGTGATCGGCAACTCGGAATACTGGATCGCGCCGGAGATCATCGTGGCCAGGTCCGACAAGAGCAAGATGCGGGCTTTCGGCCGCAACTGGAACTTTGCCGGCCGCTCGGCCGAAATCTGCAAACTGGATTGGCGGGGCCCGTGAGCAAGAACACAACGGCCAGAAACGCCGCCAAAAAGATCACCGACCGGATTCCGAGGCCGAAGAAAAAGGTCACCTGGCCGCAGGCGCGGGCATTCTCGGTGCATCTGTTGACCGCGTCTGGCTCGTTCCTGGCCTTCCTGTCTCTGGTGGCGGCAAGCGAGCAACGCTGGACGGCGATGTTCTGGTGGCTGGGGCTGGCGCTGTTCGTCGACGGCATAGACGGGCCGATCGCGCGCAAGCTTGAGGTCAAGGAGATCCTGCCGACCTGGTCGGGCGAACTCCTCGACAACATCATCGACTATGTCACCTATGTGCTGATCCCCGCCTTCGCGCTCTACCAGCGCGGCTTCATGGGCGAAGGGCTGTCTTTCCTGTCGGCGGCCATCATCGTGGTGTCCAGCGCCATCTATTATGCCGACACCGGAATGAAGACGAAGGAGAACTTCTTCAAAGGCTTTCCGGTCGTTTGGAACATGGTCGTGTTCACGCTGTTCGTCATCGAGCCCGGACAGTGGGTGTCCTTCGGCGTCGTCGTGGCGGCCGGCATCCTCACCTTCGTGCCGATCAACTTCATTCACCCCGTGCGGGTGGTGCGGCTGCGGCCAATCAATCTTGGCATGACGCTGCTCTGGTGTGCTTTCGGTGCGCTGGCGCTGGCGCAGGCGGCCCTTGCCGCCTTCTACGACCAGATCGGCGTTTTGGGCGAACAGGTCAGCGTCTTTACCAAGGTCGGCATCACCATCACCGGACTTTACCTCGCCTGCATCGGCGGTATCATGCAGTTCTTCCCCAAACTCGGCGCCAAGCCGGACACTAAGAAAGCCTGACCGCAGGAAAGCCCACAATGTCCAAAGCAGTCCGTATCCACGCCCATGGCGGTCCGGAAGTCCTGACCTATGAAGACGCCGATCCGGGACAACCCGGCGCCGGGCAGATCCTGGTCAGGCACACCGCGATCGGCCTCAATTTCATCGATGTCTATCACCGCATCGGCCTCTATCCGCCGCCCGGCGGCTTCCCGCTGATCCCCGGCGGCGAGGCGGCAGGTGTGGTTCTCGAGGTCGGCGCAGGCATCGACTGGCTGAAGCCGGGCGACCGCATCGCCTATGCCGTCAACGTCGGCGCCTATGCCGAACAGCGCGTCGTCGCCGCCGACCGCGTCGTCAAGGTGCCGGACCGCATCAGCGACGAACAGGCCGCCGGCATGATGCTTAAAGGCATGACGGCGGAGTATCTGTTGCGCCGGACCTTCAAGGTGAAGGCAGGCGACACCATCCTGTTCCATGCCGCCGCCGGCGGCGTCGGGCTGATCCTGGGGCAATGGGCAAAACATCTCGGCGCCACCGTGATCGGCACGGCAAGCTCAACCGACAAGATCGAGCTCGCCAAGGCGCATGGCTTCGGCCATGTCATCAACTACAAGGAGCAGGATTTCGTCGCCGGGGTCGCCGCCATCACCGGCGGCAAGAAATGTGACGTCGTCTACGATTCGGTCGGCAACGACACATTCCCGGCCTCGCTCGACTGTCTGAAGCCGCTCGGCATGTTTGTCTCTTTCGGTCAGTCCTCTGGACCGATCCCGCCATTTTCGATGTCGCTGCTGGCGCAGAAGGGCTCGCTGTTCGCTACCAGGCCGACTTTGTTCGTCTACAACGCCAAGCGTGAAGACCTCGAAGTCTCCGCCGCGGCATTGTTCGACGTGGTGTTGAGCGGTGCGGTCGAGATCAAGATCAACCAGCGTTATGCTCTGAAGGACGCCGGCAAGGCGCAAGCCGATCTCGAAGGGCGCAAGACCACGGGCACGACCATACTGATCCCCTGATCTGCCTTGCTTTCAGCGTTTTGCCGCGACGCCAGGCACTGTTTGCACGAAAAACCGGGCGATCGGTCTGTTGTACGAAGCAGGTCGGTCTTTACCTCTTGAGTTTCCGCTGAAATTCTTGAAGCTCTTTCAAGGTGGGTGCTGCTTTCGCACGAGAGCGGCCAGCGCATACCATGCTGGCGGGAACACAGAACATGTCCGGGAACCGGATGGGAGGCACTGTGAGTGCAGATCATGATGGAGCGAACCTGCTTGAGGTTCGTGGCCTGACTAAGATATTCGGCACGCTGACGGCGTGCGATCATATCGACCTCAACATCGCCAAGGGCGAGATCCACGCGCTGCTTGGCGAAAACGGCGCCGGCAAGTCGACGCTGGTCAAGATGCTGTTCGGCTCGCTGGAGCCCAATTCCGGCGAGATATTCTGGAACGGCGAAGCGGTGCGGATCACCAGTCCGGGCATGGCGAAGAAGCTCGGCATCGGCATGGTGTTTCAGCACTTTTCGCTGTTCGAGGCGCTGACCGCGGCCGAGAATATCGCTCTGTCTCTGGATGACGGCTCACCGATCAGCTCGATCGCGGCCAAGGCGAGGGCGCTTTCCTTCAGCTATGGCCTTCCGCTCGATCCGGACTCGCTGGTCGGCGATCTCTCGGTCGGCGAACGCCAGCGCATCGAGATCATCCGCTGCCTGTTGCAGACGCCGCAGCTCATCATCCTCGACGAGCCGACCTCGGTGCTGACGCCGCAGGAAGCCGACAAGCTGTTCGAAACGCTTGAGCGCCTGCGCTCGGAGGGCAAATCCATCCTCTACATTTCGCACCGGCTGGAAGAGGTCAAACGCATCTGCGACCGCGCCACCGTGCTGCGTCACGGCAAGGTCGTCGGCCATTGCAACCCGCGCGAGGAAACGGCTTCGTCGCTGGCCCGCATGATGGTCGGCAGCGAGGTGAAGGCCGTGGTGCGTGCGCCGGCCGAAGGCATCGAGACCGCGCAGCCATTGCTCGAAATCCGCGCCCTCAGCCGCAAGCCGGCAACCCCGTTTTCGATCCCGCTGAAGAACATAACCCTCACTGTGCGCGCCGGCGAAGTGATCGGCATTGCCGGTGTCGCCGGCAACGGCCAGGGCGAGTTCTTCGAATCCGTCTCCGGCGAGGTGCTGCAGCAGGACGCCGCATCCGTGCGCATCCGCGGCAAGGATGCCGGCTCGCTCTCGATCACAGGCCGGCGGCTGATGGGCGCTGCCTTCGTGCCGGAAGAACGCCTCGGCCATGGCGCCGCGCCACGCATGAAGCTTTCGGAAAATCTGCTTCTGTCGCGGCACGCCACCGACGGCAAGGTTTTTGTCGGCGCCGGCGGCGCCGTCAAAAGCGGTGCGGTCTATGCCGCCGCCCAGCGCATCATCGTGGCGATGGATGTGCGCAAGAGCGCGCCCGATCCGGAAGCTGCGGCCCTTTCGGGCGGCAATCTGCAGAAATTCATCGTCGGTCGCGAACTCGACCGCAGCCCTGCCGTCATGGTCGTCAACCAACCTACCTGGGGCGTCGACGCCGGCGCCGCCGCTCATATCCGCCAAGCGCTGATCGAACTGGCGCGCAGTGGCTCGGCGGTTCTGGTCATCAGCCAGGACCTCGATGAGCTGTTCGAGATTTCGGACGCGATCGCGGTCATGCACAACGGCGAATTGTCGAAGCCGCTGCCGATCGCCGAGGCCACTTTCGAGAAGATCGGCCTGTTGATGGGCGGCGCCGAGCCCGGCCACGCCGAACATGGTCTGGAGACGGCATGATGCGCCTCGAACTCGTCAAACGCCCACAGCGCTCGATGCTGTTTTCGGCGCTGTCGCCTTTCATCGCCTTCGCTCTGACGATCATCGCCGGCGCGGTTCTGTTCGCGCTGCTCGGCGTCAACCCGCTGACTGCTTTCGGGATTTACTTCATCGAGCCGATCAGCCAGGTCTGGCAGCTGCATGAGCTGGCGATCAAGGCCGCGCCGTTGATCCTGATCGCGGTCGGCCTGTCGGTCTGCTACAAGGCCAACATCTGGAACATCGGCGCCGAGGGACAGTTCATCCTCGGCGGCATTTTCGGCTCGGCCATTCCGGTGCTGTTTCCCGGGTTCGAAGGCCCGCTTGTGCTGCCGCTGATGCTGTTGTTCGGCATGGTCGGCGGCGCCGCCTACGCTGCAATCCCGGCTCTCTTGAAGACGCGCTTCGGCACCAACGAAATCCTGACCAGCCTGATGCTGGTCTATGTCGCCCAGCTTTTCCTCGACTGGCTGGTGCGCGGTCCCTGGCGCGATCCACAGGGCCACGGCTTCCCGCAGACCATCCAGTTCAACGACTCGGCGGTGCTGCCGGAACTGATGCCGGATGCCGGCCGCGCAAATTGGGGTTTTGTCTTCGCTCTCATCGCAGCCGTGCTGATCTGGGTGCTGATGAGCCGCCTGCTCAAGGGTTTTGAGGTCCGCGTGCTCGGCTCCAGCCCGAGGGCAGGGCGGTTCGCCGGCTTCGGCCTCAACCGCATGGTCTTCTTCGCCTTCCTGCTGTCAGGCGCGCTGGCCGGGCTTGCAGGTATCTCGGAAGTCTCCGGCGCCATCGGCCAGCTGCAACCGGTGATCTCGCCCGGCTACGGCTTCACCGCCATTATTGTCGCGTTCCTCGGCCGGCTCAATCCGCTCGGCATTGTCGCCGCGGGCCTGGTGCTGGCGCTGACGTATCTCGGCGGCGAGGCGGTGCAGAGCGCGCTCGGCATTTCCGACAAAGTGGCGCGCGTGTTCCAGGGCATGCTTTTGTTCTTCGTGCTCGGCTGCGACACGCTCATCCATTACCGCATTCGCCTGGTCGGCATGGCGCTGACGAAAAGCGCGGCGAAGCTTGAAGCCGCGCCGAAGTTGAAGGAAGCCCGCTGATGGACATCGCCGTCAACATCCTTTTGACCATCGCCACGGCGGCAACGCCGCTTTTAATAGCGGCCATCGGCGAACTGGTGGTCGAGCGCTCCGGCGTGCTCAACCTCGGCGTCGAAGGCATGATGATCATGGGCGCCGTCGGCGGCTTCGGAGCCGGCTATCTCACGGGATCGCCCTGGATCGGCCTGTTGGCGGCAATTGCCATGGGCGCGGTGTTCTCGCTGCTGTTTGCGGTGATGACGCTGTCGCTCGCCACCAACCAGGTGGCGACCGGCCTGTCATTGACGCTGCTTGGCCTCGGCCTGTCCGGCATGATGGGGACCAGCTTCGTCGGCCAGCCCGGCGAGCGGCTGCCAAACCTCTACGTTCCGGTGCTCACCGACATTCCCGTGGTCGGCAGGCTGTTGTTCGGCCAGGACCCGATCTTCTACATCTCGATCGCGCTGACGGCGGCCGTCATGTGGTTCCTGTTCAAGACCCGCACCGGCCTCACCCTGCGCTCGATCGGAGACAGCCACACATCGGCGCATGCGCTCGGCATCAAGGTCATCCGCTACCGCTATCTCGCGGTCATCTTCGGCGGCGCCTGCGCCGGCCTTGCCGGCGGCCACCTGTCGCTGGTCTACACGCCGCAATGGGTGGAGAACATGAGCGCGGGCCGCGGCTGGATCGCGCTGGCGCTGGTCGTCTTCGCCTCCTGGCGGCCGTGGCGCGTGCTCGCCGGCGCCTACATCTTCGGCGCGGTGTGGATCGGCCAGCTTCATGCACAGGCATTTGGCATTCCGGTGCCTTCGCAGCTGCTTTCTTCTCTGCCCTATCTGGCAACCGTCGTGGTTCTCGTTCTAATCTCGCGCAACAAGCGTCTGACGATGATGAACACGCCGGCTTCCTTGGGGCAGCCATTCGTTCCGGATCGTTGACAACAAAAACAAACGGGAAGCTCCAAGGCTAAACTCAGAGAGGTAACACAATGAAAAAACTGTTTATCGCGTTGATGACCACGACCGCCGCCATGTCACTGGCGGCGTCGGCGCAGGCCGCCGACAAGTTGAAGGCATGCTGGGTCTACACCGGCCCGATCGGCGATTTCGGCTATTCCTACCAGCACGACCAAGGCCGCCTCGAGGTGGAGAAGGCCCTCGGCGACAAGGTCGAAACCGCCTATCTCGAGAACGTCTCGGAAGGTCCCGATGCCGACCGCGCTTTCGAGCGTCTGGCGCGCGAAGGCTGCAAGATCATCTTCGGCACCTCTTTCGGCTTCATGGACCCGGAAGTGAAGGTCGCCAAGAAGTTCCCCAAAGTGATGTTCGAGCACGCCACCGGCTACAAGACCGCTGACAATCTCGGCATCTACAATGCGCGCTTCTACGAGGGCCGCTACGTGCTCGGCCAGATCGCCGCCAAGGAATCGAAGGCAGGGGTCGCCGGCTATATCGTTTCTTTCCCGATCCCCGAAGTGGTGATGGGCATCAACTCCTTCATGCTCGGCGCGCAGTCGGTCAACCCGAACTTCAAGGCCAAGATCGTCTGGGTGAACTCCTGGTTCGATCCGGGCAAGGAAGCCGACGCGGCCAAGGCGCTGTTCGACCAGGGCGCCGACATCATCGTCCAGCACACCGATTCCACTGCGGCACTGCAGGTGGCGGAAGAGCGCAAGCTGCACGGCTTCGGCCAGTCCTCCGACATGATCAAGTTCGCGCCGAACGCGCAGCTGACCTCGCTGACAGACGAATGGGGGCCGTACTACATCAGCCGCGTCCAGGCAGCGCTCGACGGCACCTGGAAGCCGGACAATGTCTGGCTCGGCATCAAGGACGGCGCCGTCAAGCTGGCGCCCTTCACCAACATGCCGGACGACGTGAAGGCGATGGCCGAGGCAACCGCGAAGAAAATCGCAGATGGCTGGAACCCCTTCACCGGACCGGTCGCCAAGCAGGACGGCACGCCGTGGCTCAAGGACGGCGAAGTAGCCGACGACGGCACGCTGCTCGGCATGAACTTCTATGTGAAGGGCGTCGACGACAAGTTGCCGCAGTAAGTATCGGAAACGCAAAAGAGAAGGGGCGCCGCCCGGCGCCCTTTTTTCATTCGCGGGCTGCACGCTTCGACTGCGAAACCGCGCCGAGGGCTGTGCCAAAAATCCGAGGGCGCCGGGAGGCGCCCTTTTTGGTAATTTTCTAAACCGCCGAGCCGTAAAGGTCGTAGGCGTCGGCGCGGTCGATCTTGACCGTGACGATGTCGCCTTGGCGCAGCGGGCGGCGCGACTGGATATGCACCGAACCGTCGATCTCGGGCGCGTCGTATTTTGTCCGGCCCTTGGCAGACGTGCCATGCGCCTCGTCGATCAGCACCGGCAGGCGCTTGCCGAGCTTCTTGGCCAACTGCGTCGCCGATATCTTCTGCTGGCGCTGCATGAAGCGATGCCAGCGCGCTTCCTTGATCTCCTGCGGCACCTGTTCGAGGCCGAGATCGTTGGAGCGGGCGCCGCGTACCGGCTCGTATTTAAAGCAGCCGGCGCGATCGATCCTGGCCTCGTCCAGCCAGTCGAGCAGCATCTCGAAATCCTCGTCGGTCTCGCCGGGGAAACCGACGATGAAGGTCGAGCGTATCGCCAGATCCGGGCACACCTCGCGCCAGCCGCGAATGCGCTCCAGCGTCTTTTCGCCATGCGCGGGCCGACGCATGTTCTTCAGCACCTGCGGCGAGGCGTGCTGGAAGGGGATGTCCAGATAGGGAAGGATTTTTCCATCCGCCATTAGCGGGATGACATCGGCGACATGCGGGTAGGGGTAGACATAGTGCATGCGTACCCAGATGCCGAGCTTGCCCAGCTCCTCCGACAGGTCGAGGAATTTCGCCCGCACTTCGCGGTCGCCGAACATCGACGTCTGGTACTTGATGTCGATGCCGTAGGCGCTTGTGTCCTGCGAGATGACCAGCAGTTCCTTGACGCCGGCCTTGGCCAGCTTCTCGGCCTCGCGCAGCACATCGGCCGCCGGGCGCGAGACGAGGTCGCCGCGCAGTGCGGGAATGATGCAGAAGGTGCAGCGGTTGTTGCAGCCTTCGGAAATCTTGAGATAGGCGTAGTGGCGCGGCGTCAGCTTGACGCCTTGCGGCGGCAGAAGGTCGATATACGGATCGTGGCTGGGCGGCGCCGCCTCATGCACCGCGGCCATCACGCTCTCATAGGCCTGCGGGCCGGTGATGGCGAGGACGTTGGGGTGCTTCTCTCGGATGACGTCCGGCTCGGCGCCGAGGCAGCCGGTGACGATCACCCGGCCGTTTTCCGAAAGCGCCGAACCAATGGCGTTGAGCGATTCGTCGCGGGCTGAATCGAGAAAGCCGCAGGTGTTGACGACGACAAGGTCGGCGCCGTCATGCTTGCGCGCGATCTCATAGCCTTCGGCGCGCAGGCGCGTGATGATGCGCTCGGAATCCACAAGGGCCTTCGGGCATCCAAGGCTGACGAAACTGACGCGAGGCGCAGACATGAGAAAACATTCCGGGTTTTTCGGGATCGGCGGCCAGTACCACACTTATTGCGGCATTGGTATGGGCAGCGGCTGCGGCGAACGCGACCACTGCCTCCGGCAGATACCCATGCTGCTACAGAAGCTGTGGGACCGGCTGCGTCAGCTCACCACAGGACTGACATGCGGCCAGACCTCGACAACGCCGCGATAGACCATATCGATCGCGACGTAAAGAATGATCAGCAAGCCGACATAGGCGATCCAGCGGTGGCGATGCAGCAGCTTGGCAATGAAGCTCGCGGCCAAGCCCATCAAGGCGATCGACAGCACCAGGCCTATGACAAGCACCGGAAAATGATCGCGCGCCGCACCGGCGACCGCCAGCACATTGTCCAGCGACATCGAAACATCGGCGACGACGATCTGCAGGGCCGCCTGGCCGAGCGTCTTGCGCGGCGCCTTGCCACCCACCGTTCTGTCGCTATTGAGGTCGGAATCGGACAGCGCCTCGGTCGCCTCGAACTCGTCGGCATGCGACGTCCGCAGCTCGCGCCACATCTTCCAGCACACCCACAACAAAAGGATGCCGCCGGCCAGCAGCAGGCCGACAATGGCAAGAAGCTTGACGGTGACGGCGGCAAACAGGATGCGCAGCACAGTCGCCGCCAACACGCCGATCAGGATGGCTTTCTTGCGCTGCTCGACCGGCAGGCCGGCGGCGGCAAGGCCGATGACGATGGCATTGTCGCCGGCAAGCACCAGATCGATGGCGATGACCTGGAGGAGGGCCGTCATGCTTGCAGCGCTGAAAATGTCCATCGACCGGAGCCCCTTGCTGTATCGGCGTGTTCGTCGTCGGATATGCCGACGCCCTAACGTGTATGGTTCCCGCGCGTCAAGAGACTGCCGGCGCAATTCCAGGAAAAGTGCGTAGCGGCTTTCCGTCCGGAATTATGCAAAAACAAAGAGTTAGTGCATGTCGCTCAAAAGTGGCCCCGGTTTTGAGACAACGACATGCATAAAAACAAAGACCTAAAGCGCGTCGCCTGAGTCCGTTCAAACGCGACGCGCTTTAGGTGGGTCAGCTGCTCTATAAAAAGCTGAACCGCTCCAACGGCCGACGCTGAAAGCCACGGGAATAGGGAAGGTCGTTCTGCCAGAGAGAATTCTGGTCGCAGCGAATTCAGTCGTAGAGATTGTACTTCGCCCAGTCGGCTTCCGGAATCTCGTCGCCGATGCGGTAACGGAACTGCAGGACCTCCATATGGTCAGGCGCCGTCTCGCATTTGAACTTCAGCCGGTACCACTGCCCCTTGCTGCGGAAGGCAGCGCCCGGGCTGCGGATGGCATCGGCCTTCATTTCCGGCGTCGCGAAGGCGTAGGCGACGACGCGGTCTGCCTTGTACTTGTGGTCGTCATGGCTGATGCGGTCGAGCACTTCGGCGTCGCATCTCTGCTCCAGCCGGGTCTCCGGGTCGAGTTTCAGCAGGCCGGCGCGCAGGGCGGCGTCCATCGCGTGGGCGGGTAAAGCCAGCGTCACCGAGGCCAGCGCCGCAAGGAATAGTTTTTTCATGGACGGGAGAACGACCATAACTCGCGTGAAAAATCAACCGGAGTGCCATTTTGGGGCAGCCGGATATGCCTGGAATCGCCGTTAGCCGGGCAGGCGCAGCCGCTTTGATACGTCGCCGGCGCCATTCTTATTTGTCCGGGCTGCCATGCACCGATTGCCTGTTTCGCCGTCTTTGCGCTTCTCGCGATCGCGGCACCCACCGCCACGGCCGCAAGGCGATATAGACAGCGAGGAAGGCTCTTTGTGCAAGGCCGGCCTCGCTGTGCCAGACCTCCCTTATCCCCGCCGCCCGCAAGGCCCTTCGTTGGGTGCTGTTGCGGTCCCAGCGCCGGCTGATGCTGCCCGCCCGGTAGTATTTGTGGCAGAGCACTTGCGGCACGCGGACAAAGCCGCCGAGCAGCGACAGATGCAGAAGCCAGGTCCAGTCGGCGCTGAATTCGCCTTGGCTGTTGGGCTTGATCCCGCCGCTACGGTGGAACGCCCAGGCCCTGAATATCCCACGATTGGGAACCCACCATCCATGCGGCTGGCGCGCCATCGCCCGGCCACGCGCAAAACCGTCCTGCAAGCCCTTCAGCAGGTCGAACTTCCACGTGGCACTTTCGCCGCTTACTTCGATCACTTCGACATCGCTGAACGACAGTACGGCCTCGGGATTGGCATCGAGCGCCCGCACCAACGCCTCGATATAGGTTGGATCGATGACGTCGTCATGGAAGGCAAAGAACATCAATTCGCCGCTGGCATTGGCCATCAGATCGTTGGAATTCTTCAGCCATCCCAGGTTTTTGTCCCGGCGCAGGATACGGACATCGTCGCGGCCGCTGGCGAAGGCTGAAACCATCTCGAATGTCGCGTCGGTCGAATTGTCCTCGCCGACCAGGATCTCGATATTGTCCCAGGTCTGCGCGGCGAGGCTGTCCAGCGTACGCGAAATGAATGCCGCCGAATTGTAGCATGGCACCAGCGCCGTGACCTTCGGCCGCCAGCCGGATCGAAGCTGGACTTGTTTCTGCGCTACCTGCTTCGCGCCGCCCTGTTCTGTCTCACCCATTCACTCGATCCCGCAGATTTGCCGCGCCAGCCTGTCGGCAAGCCACGGCGCCGTCGAATATTTACCTGTGTCGACCGAGATGTAGTTGCCCAGGCGGTTGACCCCGAATTGGTCGCGGCGATGGATCGTGGCTTTCGGGTCGCTGAGCGAACCACGCCCTTGCGCAAACACGAAGCCGCCGCGTACCTCAAGCTCCTCGGCATCGTCGAACATGCTGGAAACACTGGGCACCAACCGGGCGAGCGTGGCGCGAACGTCGCCGATGAACCGCTGTCGTGCGTCGGCATCGAGCGCTTGCGGCGTTTCGATCGACAATTCGCCACTCTCCGCAAGCAACCCGCTCGGGGACCAGGAGAGATAGAAGTTGCGCCCGTCATAGTTTTTTATGTCGCCGAACGGGCCAAGGGCGACGACCGCGCACGGCACATCGACAGGCTGCCTGGTGCGGCCGAACAGGCAAAGCCTGTAGCGGTGCGACCATCCGAGAACCGGCTCGATGCCGGCCGTGCGGTCGACAGCCAGCCGCCCCTCCCAAAGGCAATTGACGACGATGTTGAACGCCTCGCTTTTCTCGCCTGCGACCGCCACGCGCCATTTCCCGTCAATTCCGTCCACCGGCTGTGCCGACAGGACTTTGGACGTCATCCGCAAGCTGATGTTGGGTTCACCCCGAAGCACGGCGCAAAGCCGGTCGGCAACCCATCGCGTGTTGACGGATCGCTCCGGCACCTGGAAGCCCCCGACGATCTGGTCCGAGTTGGTGACATCGGCCAATTCAGTTTTGGAAAGCCGATTCGATCGCGCCGCCGATACGTCGGCAAGGTAGCTGGTGGCGTCAGCGTGGCTGCGCACCAATACATCCACACGTTCAAAGATCGCCCCCAGCGCCTCGGCAGCGACGATCGAGTTGCGATGGACCAGATAAAGGTCTTCCGAAAAGGTCGTGTGCGCTTCCAGATTGCTTCCGATCAGCTCGGAAACAAGCCTGCCGAAACACAGTCCTCCCGAAAGCAGATGCCGGGCGGTCAGCAGCGAGGGATCGTTCCCGTAGAGATAGCCGAGATGAATCTTGCCCTCGTTCCAACGGCTGGCGCAGGCCATCGGCTCGCTCTCCTTGTCGAAGAGGGACACCGCGTAGCCTCTGCGGGCCATCATGAGAGCGAGGCTGGCGCCCATCATGCCGGCGCCGAGAATAGCCATTCTGCCGCGAGGCGCTGTCATGTCCTGGCGCGCATCGCGGCCTCTCCTTTCCCGATGAGTGTCCTCAGGGGTCCGATACGTAGTTTTCAGGGTCGTATTCGGTATCGCAGAAAACCAGCAAAGACGGGTTCTCGCCTTCATAGGTCTGCAGCGCCCACACCGGGGCATCGACCAGCACCGCGCGGTTCGATGCGGTGAGCGTCAGCCGTTCGACCTGTTCCTGGTAGCGAAATTCGATGCCGATCTCGCCCGACAGCTGCATCATCAATTGCCGGCCCGAGCCGTGTGCATGTCCGCCCCGCGACGTGCCGCGCGGCGCGGTGACGACGAACGCCCGCACGGCTTGGAAATTGTAACGGCTGAACTCGATAGCGGTCAGCATTCCCCTGGGATCGCAATGTAACGAAGTGGGGATCTCGGTGACCTTGCCGCGAAAGAACGTTCGATGCTGCATAACGTAAGCCCGCCAGATGCCGGTCGAAATTTACCTCAGACTAGCGCTTATATCAAAAGACAGAGAATACAACCACTTAGGCGGTGTTTTGGGACACAGCAGCGGATCGACGTCGAGCTCGGCCTCAGGCCGATACGGTGCCGACTACCGAAGGTCGCCGCGCCGTCACGACTTCTGAGTCGCGGCCGAAACCACGGCTTAAGACCTTGGTCCGAGCGGTCTAGGACCTTTGAGTTCGGAAGGCCGGCCGGTCCCAACGAGGGTGATCTACTTCAGCAATTTCAAAGAGTTATGCTGGTTGGCGTTTCGCCGGCCGGCCGCTTCGTTCTCGCAATGAAAGCACAGCTATATCCAAGTTTACCCTTTGTGTTAGCGATTCCTCATGTTGCCCGCTATAGCGGTTAGTGGCGGTGGCAATCTCGGAGGTAGTTATGACATCCCGAAAGACCCTTTTTGCTGCATTTGCGGTGTTCTCGCTTCTGGTGTCGCCGGCCCTGGCTGCTGCTGGTGGCAACGGCCATGGTAACGGCCATGGCAATGGTAACGGCAATGGTAATGGCAATGGCAATAGCGGAGGAAACGGTAATGCTGGCGGCAATGGCGGAGGCGGCGGTTCGCTCGGCAAGTCGGCATCCGCCAAGGGCCAGGTCGCCAAGGCCGCTACCGGTTCAGTGTCCAAGGAAAAGAATATCCATGCCAAGCTGGGCCGATTGAACTCACTGCAGCGCAACGCCAACGCCTTTATGCACTCCAAGAGCAAGAACTTCGCTGGCGTGCAGGCTTTTGTGACACAGTCGGCAATAGCCAAGAACGCTCAATCGGCGCTCGATGCCGCTAATCAGGCGGTTGCCGACGCCAAAGCGGCGCTCGACGCGCTGAATGCGAAAGCGGCTGACCCGAATACCCCGCCCGAAGATGTCCCGACGCAGGCCGACCTCGATGCAGCACAGGCAGCGCTCGATGACGCCACCCAGGATGCGGCCGCTGCTCAGACCGCCGCCACAGCTGCCGCTGCCAACGTCCCATCGATCGATGCAGCCCTTGCCCAAATGGCCAACAAGCCCGTTGACCCTGAGGTGACAGATTGGGCCAATAGCGTACTTGCCGACAAGATCGACCAAGTAGCCGCCAAGCTGGCGCCGGCCGCGCCTTAAGGCCCCATGCGGCGGCAGCGATCCAATCGACGATAAGCCGTCGGGTCCGCCCGGCGGCTGCACCTTTCTCGCCTATCTGCAGCGTTGGTCCCAATGCAGGTCCGAGATTCTGGTCATGGCTATTTTGCGAAATCTCCAGCCGGGCCGCCGTCCTCAAGGCTGAATTCATGCGTGCTTCGCGCATCTTCATCGACCACACGAAACCAATGCTCCTGAAGCGCTCTAGGCGACACCCTTTGGCCCGTGACCTTCTCTACCGCAGATAACGGATCATCGGCGCTCGTGGCCTGAGTTGAGACACACTCCTCTCCATGCCACTCTTCCACCTGGTACTCTGGCATGCCGGCCTACCTACCGCTCCCCAGAGCCTTCGCTTCCCGCTCCAGCGTCTCGCGTCGGTTGCCGTGCTTCGCGATCAATTCCTTGACCTGCTGCGGGGTGATGCCGGCCTTGGTGGCGAAATACTCGACTTCATAATCCTCATCGGCAGAGACGCGGTCCCGATCGCGGAAGTCCGTCTTCGTTTTGTCGTCAGCCATTTGCTTTGCTCCTGGTTGAATGATCAACCGCAACGTGCAGCCGCAGCCTTTTGTTGCAGCGGAGCCCGGATTTCCGAAACGGTCACATGGGAAAACGGCCCTCAGTCGCAGGAGGTGCTGGTGTTGCTGTAACTTTGAACGGAACGGTTCTTCTCCTTGACGGTTGTGACGTGAAGGAGATGCCTCATGTTTGAAAGTGTGATGTGGTTGATCGTCGTTGCTGGTGGGCCACTGTTGCTGGCCCTATTGATGGCATACGTTCTTATGACCCGACGCCACCGTGGTCCTGCAGAACGCATGGAAAGCGACCGCGCGACCAAACGGCTCTATCGCCAGGACGAACGTTGATCCTGAGGCTGGCGCAACGTTTGCGCTCACGCTGGCCCGCTGCCTCGCGGTGGCAGGCTTCTTCGTTTTAGGAAGTTAGGAATAACTTAGGAAAGATTTGGCCCTCTTTGAAAATACAGAGGCAATTCAGCACGGTAGCCAAATATCTGGCGGAGGGAGTGGGATTCGAACCCACGGTGGGCTTGCACCCACGCCGGTTTTCAAGACCGGTGCCTTAAACCGCTCGGCCATCCCTCCAACGTGACTTTTCAATCATCTAGGAACATCAACCGACCCAGTGAACGACAGTTGGTATCGAATGATACCTATCCTTCCGGACCAGCTTGCGGTTCATTTCTCTAGAGCGTTGCCCATCGCCAAGTCAACCATCGGCGCTGCCATGGATAATAGGGGGTGGCGTTCGTTACCCGAACGGAGCTGCGAACCCGTTTTCGAAGGAGCCGGGATCTAATTGCGATCCTTGCTGCCGACCTGCACAAGTTGCAGAAGACCCAGCACGACAAGCGCGAGCAAGGTAGCCAAAGCCGCGATCTGCCAGAACCCGAGCCCAACCGCCAGGCCTATGGCGCCTGCCAGCCACATGCCCGCCCCAGTGGTAAGCCCTTGAACCTCGCCCTTGGAGAAGAAGATCAAGCCCGCGGCCAGAAATGCCACGCCGGCAGTCGTGGCTTCGATCAAGCGGATAGGATCAATGGCGATTTCCTGACCATCGAAGACGTGAAGATGAGTAATCTCGATCGTGAGGATGGCAATTAGAGCCGTCGCAACACAGACCAGGATGTGTGTCCTCAATCCGGCCGGTCGGTTACGCCATTCGCGTTCGATCCCAACGATGGAGCCAAGGACGGCCGCGAGCAAAAGCCTGGCTGAAATTACGGAAAAGGGCAGCCACGTCTGTTGCCCGAAACGTTCAATGAATTCATCCATGAGGCGCAGAACGTATCTCGGGTCGGTCGGTTCCAGGCAGCCGCGCTTCATGCCACAGGTTCACTTCCAGACTCCAAAGGACAGAGGTCTCGGATGCCTCCTCACAGGCGCCCGGCCAGCCCGGGACCTGGCCGCCACATTCCTGCCCGGTTCCGGACACAATCGATTAATACGCTGATAAACAATTCCTGCGCACAAGGGATGGGGATTGGCGCGTCGCAGGCATTGCTCATCTGGCTCCGCCGAAATTCTAGAAGCGGCGCCTGTGTCGAGACGGTAGGGGACATCGGAAAACATGCAGACCACGACGCATCGGCGTCTTCGTCGCGCTCCTGCTTTGGTGTTGTGCGCTCTTTCGGCTGCGTTGCTGGCCGCGTGCGCGTCGCCGCAGTCCGAGCCGAAAGCCATGGTCTACAAGAAGCCTCGCTCGAAGGAATATTTTGCCGAGACCGAGTACGGCGTGAAGGCCAGCCCGCGCGTTCAGTACATGCGGCGCGGCGGCGGCCGCGACCAGTTGGGCAAGCCCTATCAGGTGCGCGGCAAGTGGTATTACCCCAAGGAAGACAAGCGCTACGCCAAGGTCGGTCTCGCCTCCTGGTATGGCGATGCCTTCCACGGTCGTCTCACAGCCAATGGCGAAGTCTACGACATGACCCATCTGACCGCGGCGCATCCGACCATGCCGCTGCCGAGCTATGCCCGTGTCACCAACACCGAGACCGGAAGCTCGGTCATCGTGCGCGTCAACGACCGCGGCCCCTATCATGAGGGACGCATCATCGATGTCTCGGAACGCGCCGCGCAAATGCTCGACTATGCCAAGGTCGGCACGGCCAGGGTCAAAGTGGAATATATCGGCCGCGCGCCGCTCGACGGCGACGACGACCAATATCTGGTCGCCTCCTATCGCCCGGGCAACAACCGCCCGGACCCGTCCGATGGCTTGCCGACCGGCGTCATGGTGGCGATGAACGGACCTTCGCCGAGCCTATCTGTTGGCGCACCCCCTGCCGTAGTGCCGTTTCCTGGTCAGTTGACGAATTCCGACACACAGCCAGTGATGTCGATGCAGGCACCGGCCTCAAGCGATGTGACGCTGCCTGAATTCGGGCCGATCGTGCCTCAGCGCCCGGAATCGCCCTTTGCCATGGCTTCGCTCTCCTATGCGGATGAGCGCGTACAGCGCGCCGACGTCTTTGCAGCGCTTGACGGCCAGGGCATGTCGCCAGCCGACATCCTGCAATCGTGGAAGAAATCCAACCCGCAGGCATCGCCTGCCGTTTCCGACTATGTCGCCGCCGGCTCCTTCGACGATGCCGCCGAGGCAAAGCGGGTGGCTGCGGCCCTAAAACCCTTCGGCAGGATAGAAATCCAGAGCACCGAGCTCGACGGCAATGACTGGTACGCGGTCAATCTCTATCCGGATGGCCATGGCAATGTCGACGACCTCTTGCGCGCGGCATGGTCGCATGGCGCGCCGGACGCGCTGGCTGTGCGCAACTGACCAACAAAGGCACGCCGGTTTTGTCATTGCGCGGTTGATCCGCCGGGAAGAAGCCTGATAGCGTTGCGGCAAGTTTCTGCCGGCTAACAGTCGAGCCTCTTCATGCGATTTCGCCTTTTCCACCCTTTTGCCGGGCTTTTTGGCCTTGGCTTCTTGCTTGCCGCGTTGGTTCCGGCCAACGCGCAGCTTTTTGAGACCAAGGCCACGCAGGCTTTCATGATCGATGCCGAAACCGGCACGGTGCTGTTTTCCAAGGATGCCGACCAACCGATCCCGCCGGCCTCGATGGCCAAGCTGATGACGATGGAGATGGTCTTCAACGCCATCAAGTCGAAGCGCATGAGCCTCGACGACACCTTCGTGGTTTCGGAAAATGCCTGGCGCAAGGGCGGTGCGCCTTCGGGAACGTCGACCATGTTTGCCAAGCTCAAATCGGCGATCCGGGTCGAGGATCTGATCCAGGGGGTCACCATACAGGCCGCCAATGACGGCTGCATGGTGCTGGCCGAAGGCATGGCCGGTTCGGAAGAGAATTTCGCGGCGCAGATGAACGATCGCGCCCGCCAGATCGGGCTCGCGAAATCGACATTCGTCAATTCGACCGGCCTGCCGGCCGACGGCCAGCAGACGACGGTGCGCGAACTGGCGCAGCTTGGCCTGCATATATGGCGCGAATATCCGGATCTCTATCTCTATTACGGCCGGGCCGATTTCACCTGGAACAAGATCTCGCAAAAGAACCGCAACCCATTGCTGGCCATGGGCATCGGTGCCGATGGGCTGGCGGTCGGGTCGAGTGAGGCGGGCGGTTTCGGCATCGTCGGCTCGGTCAGCCATGACGGGACGCGGGTGATCGCGGCGATGAGCGGATTGGCCAACGACCGCGAGCGCGCCGAGGAAGCGCGCAAGCTGCTTGAATGGGGCGTCCGCTCCTTCGAGAAGACCGAGATTTTCGCCAGCAACGAAGTGGTCGGCGAGGCCCAGGTGTTCGGCGGCGCCAAATCCAGCGTAGCGCTGAAGGCAAAGGCGCCCATCGACGTCCTGCTGCCGATCGCCAACCGCGACAAGCTGACCGCCAGGATCGTCTATCAGGGGCCGGTATCGGCGCCGGTGGAGGAGGGACAGCCCGTCGGCGCGCTGCGCGTCTGGATCGGCGACACGCTGAGCCAGGAAACCCCGCTTTTCGCCGCCGAATCGGTTGGCGTCGGCACACTGCCGCAACGAGCGTTTGATGCCGCCAGGGAACTGGCCGTAGGCTGGCTGCGTTGAGTTCCTGCGGCGTGGACCTTTTCTCGGGCGCGGACTAAGACACCAGCGCAAAGCAGGACAAAGGCCTTTCGATTGGCAAGCGGATTTTTCATCACCTTCGAAGGCGGCGAGGGCGCCGGCAAGTCGACGCAGATCGAGCGGCTGGCCCAGAAGATGCGCGCCAAGAAATACGATGTCCTCCTCACCCGCGAACCCGGGGGGTCACCCGGCGCCGAGGCGGTCAGGCACGTGCTCCTGTCCGGCGCCGCCGAGCCTTTCGGGCCGAAGATGGAGGCGCTGCTGTTTGCCGCCGCACGCTCCGACCATGTCGAGCAGGTCATCCGGCCGGCGGTGGAGCGCGGCTCCATCGTGCTTTGCGACCGTTTCCTGGATTCGTCGCGCGTCTATCAGGGCGTCACCGGCGGCCTCGATCCGGCTTTCATGGAAGCTCTGGAGGAGGTCGCCATCAACGGCATGATGCCGGACATGACGCTGATCCTTGACATTGACCCCGCCGAGGGCTTGCGGCGCGCCGCCGCGCGGCGTGGCGCCGAGGACGGTCCGGACCGCTTCGAAAAGGAGACGCTGGACATCCACCAGCGCCGCCGTGACGCCTTCCTGGCGATCGCAGCGGCCGAGCCGGACCGCTGCATCGTGATCGACGCGTCGGCGCCTCCCGCTGCGGTGGAGGATGTCATCACCGCGGTGGTGTTCGCCGCACTTGAGGCGAGGGCGCCCGCGCGCAACCGACAGGCGGCGCCCGCATGATCTTCGAACGCATCGCTCCCGAGCAGCACGACACGCTGGACGGTGTACCGGAGCCGTCCGAGACGCTGCGCCTGGTCGGCCATGAGCAGGCGGCCGCGATGCTCGCTGCCGCCTATCGCTCGGGAAAACTGCCGCATGCGTTGATCTTTGCCGGGCCGGTCGGCATCGGCAAGGCGACGCTTGCCTTTCACCTGGCGCACCATCTGTTGAAGCATCCGGCCTTCGACCAGGCGCCGGACACGTTTGCCGTTCCCGATCCGGCCTCACCGCTGTTTCGCCAGATCGCCACCGGGGCGCATCCCGGCGTGCTGCACCTGACCCGGCCGCTGAACGACAAGACCAAGAGTTTCAAGACCGTCGTCACCGTCGACGAGATCCGCAAGGTCAACCGCTTCCTGTCGCTGACCTCGCATGACGGCAGCTACCGGGTGGTGATCGTCGATCCGGCCGACGACATGAACACCAACGCCGCCAATGCCTTGCTGAAGAACCTCGAGGAGCCGCCGAGCCGCACGCTGTTCATCCTCATCGTGCATGCGCCGGGCAGCCTTTTGCCGACCATCCGTTCGCGCTGCCAGATGGTGCGGCTGACGCCGCTCGATGCCGGCAGCCTGATGAGTGTTCTGGAGACCGTCGAGCCGCCGCCACCTTCCGATCCTGCTGCGCGCGCGGCACTAGCGGAACGGGCAGGGGGCAGCGCCCGCAATGCGATCCTTCTGACCCAATATGGCGGGCTGGAGATTGCCGGCACCCTCGACGCCCTGGTCACGTCGGGCAAGAGCGACATCGCCGGCGCCTATCGCCTTGCCGAGGCCGTCGCCGGCCGCGACCAGGCGATCCAGTTCGACATCTTCAACCGCCGCGCGCTCGATCTGCTCTCCACCGGCGCCAGTGAAGCCGCGCTGGCTGGGGATCTCGCGCGGGCGAAAACGCTGTCCGACACTTGGCACGAGGCGCTGAACGCCATATCTGAGACCGATACCTACAATCTTGACAAGAAGCAGCACGCCTTGACCATGATCGACCGCCTGAATTCCGCAATGCGAATGTGACCGGTTTCGGCATTGGGGCGGGATGGCAATCGCCGTCTCGATGCGATATCCACCGCTCACATTCATTCGGCCATTCATGACGGTTAATTCATGTCACGCGACACATTCTACATCACAACACCGATTTTCTATCCGAACGGCAAGCCGCATATCGGCCACGCCTATACAGTCATTGCAACCGACGCGCTGGCCCGCTTCCAGCGCCTGGACGGCAAGGACGTGCTCTTCCTCACCGGCACCGACGAACATGGCCTCAAGATGCAGCAGACGGCCGAGAAGGAAGGCATAACGCCACTCGCGCTTGCCGACCGCAACTCGGCGATCTTCCGTTCGATGACAGAGGTCCTGGGCGGCTCGAATGATGACTACATCCGCACGACGGAACCACGCCACTACGAGTCGTGCCAGGCGATCTGGAAGGCGATGGCGGCCAATGGCGACATCTATCTCGACCGCTACAGTGGCTGGTATTCGGTCCGCCAGGAAGCCTATTTCGAAGAGAGCGAAACCACGCTCGGCGACGACGGCGTGCGCCGCGAGCCGCTTGGCTCGCCGGTCGAATGGAATGAGGAGGAAAGCTACTTCTTCAGGCTTTCCGCCTATCAGGACAAATTGCTTGCGCTGTACGAAAGCCAGCCCGATTTCGTCGGTCCGGCCGAGCGCCGAAATGAGGTGATGAGCTTCGTCAGGTCCGGCCTCAAGGACATCTCGGTCTCGCGCACGACCTTCAATTGGGGCGTGCCGGTGCCCGGCGACGACAAGCATGTGATGTATGTCTGGGTCGATGCCTTGACCAACTACATCACCGCTGCCGGCTATCCCGACACCAAGGCCGAGCAATGGCGCTACTGGCCGGCCACGCACATTATCGGCAAGGACATCGTCCGCTTCCATGCCGTCTACTGGCCGGCTTTCCTGATGTCGGCCGGCATCGAACTGCCGAAGCGCGTCTTCGCGCATGGCTTCCTGTTCAACCGCGGCGAGAAAATGTCGAAGTCGGTCGGCAATGTCGTAGACCCCTTCACCATGGTCGAGCATTACGGCCTCGACCAGGTGCGCTATTTCTTCTTGCGTGAGGTGCCATTCGGCCAGGACGGCAGCTACAGCCATGACGCGATCGTCAACCGCACAAATGCCGATCTCGCCAACGGTCTCGGCAATCTGGCGCAGCGCTCGCTGTCGATGATCGCCAAGAACTGCGGCGGCGTGGTGCCGCATCGCGGCGAGCTGACCGAAGCCGACAGCGCGATCCTCGACCAGGCGGTGGAAGCGCTGGGTACCGCGCGCCAGGCGATGGCGGAACAGGGCATCCATCTCGCGTTGGCGGCGATCTTCGGCGTTGTGGCGGAAGCGGATCGCTACTTCGCCTCGCAGGCGCCCTGGGCGCTGAAGAAGACCGATCCGGCGCGCATGGAAACAGTGCTGTGGACGACCGCCGAACTGGTGCGGCGCGTGGCATTGCTGTGCCAGCCCTACATTCCGGGGTCGGCCGGCAAGCTGCTGGACCTGCTGGCGGTGCCGGCGGACAAGCGTGACTTCGCGCATGTCCATGCCGACTATGCGCTGGTGCCCGGCACGGCGCTGCCCGCGCCGGAGGGCGTGTTTCCGCGTTATGTCGAAAACCCTGAGGCGAGCGCCTGATGCTCGTCGACAGCCATTGCCATCTCGACTTTCCGGATTTCACCGAGGAGCGGGCGGCCATCGTCGCCCGCGCCAAGGCTGCCGGTATAGGTCACATGGTGACCATCTCGACACGCGTGAAGCGGTTTGCGCAAGTGCTTGAGATTGCCGAGAGTTTCGACGAAATCTATTGCTCGGTCGGCACTCATCCTCACAATGCCGGCGAAGAGCTGGATGTGACGACTGAGGACCTTGTGCGTCTGTCCGCGCACCCGAAGGTGGTGGCGATCGGCGAGGCCGGGCTCGACTATTTTTACGACAAGGCGCCACGCGATGCGCAGGCGCAGGGTTTTCGCACTCATATAGCAGCTGCGCGCGAGACCGGGCTGCCGCTGGTGATCCATTCGCGCGATGCCGATGACGACATGGCTGCCATCCTCGAAGACGAAACAGGGAAGGGCGCCTTCCCCTTCATCCTGCATTGTTTTTCGTCGGGGCGACGGCTGGCAGAGGTCGGCGTGGCGCTTGGTGGCTATGTGTCCTTCTCGGGCATACTGACCTTCAAGAACTCCGCCGATTTACGCGCCATCGCAGCCGATGTGCCGCATGACCGGCTGCTGGTCGAGACCGACGCGCCGTATCTGGCGCCGGTGCCGTTCCGCGGCAAACGCAACGAGCCGGCCTATGTCGCGCATACAGCCAAGGTGCTGGCGGAGACGGTCGGCGTTGGCGAAGCCGAGATCGCGACGCTGACGACGGCGAACTTCTTCCGGCTGTTCGGCAAGATGCCGCGGCCCGCCGGGCTCTGACGCATGAGCGACCGGCTGCGCCTCACCATCCTCGGCTGCGGCTCGTCACCCGGCACGCCGCGCATCACCGGCGATTGGGGCAATTGCGACCCGGCCAATCCGAAAAATCGGCGTACACGCTCAGCCGCGCTCGTCGAGCGGATAGCAGCCAACGGCGCCAGAACCACGGTCGTCATCGACACCGGGCCTGATTTCCGTGAGCAGATGCTGATGGCGGCCGTCCGGCGCATCGACGCCGTCGTCTATACGCATCCGCACGCCGACCACATCCACGGCATCGACGATCTGCGCGGCTACGTGCTGGAGCAGCGCCATTTGATCGATGTCCATGCCGACCAGCCGACCATGCTCAGGCTGCGCGAAGCGTTCGGCTATTGCTTCGAGACGCCGTTTGGCAGTTCCTATCCGCCGATCGTCAGGCCGCACATCATCGATCACGCAAGGGCGGTGACGATCGAAGGCGAGGGCGGTGCCCTCACCCTCGAGCCGCTGCCGCAGATCCATGGCGACATCATTTCGCTCGGCTTCCGCATCGGCGGGCTGGCCTACTGCCCCGATATAAGCGACTTCCCGGATGCCACCGCCGAGCGGCTGCGCGGCCTGGAAATGCTGGTCATCGATGCCTTGCAGTACCATACCCATCCCAGTCATCTGTCGCTCGGTCAGGCGCTTGGCTGGATTGAAAAACTGGCGCCGAAACAGGCCGTGCTGACGCATATGCATGTGCCGCTCGACTTTGCCACGGTCAAGGCCGAGGTGCCGGCCAACGTCACTCCGGCCTATGACGGCATGGAGATCGAAATTCCCTATGAGTCAGCATGATACGAACAGCTCTTTATAAGGACGTTCGGTTCTTCGGCGCGAAGATCAGCAGCGTTCCAATCCGCTCATAGCCCATGCGGGGATAAAGCAGCGCTCCGGCACGCGTCGCCAACAGCATCGAGCACCGCGACCCATGCGCTTTGTCGTCATGCAGCATTTTGGCCATCAGCGCCTGGCCGATGCCTCGACGCCGGTGCGAAGGCTCGACAAAGATTGCCGAGCACCATGTGGCGCCGACGGCGTCTATGCTGCGCACACGCCCGACGATGGCGTCGCCATCGAGCGCCACATACTGGCGAAACGGCGCATCGTCGCCGAGTTGATCGTCTGGAAGTGGCCGCCTGCGTATGACCTTTCCCAGTTGTGCAGCGCGTTCAGCCGTCCTCACGCGTTCGATAGAGACGATTGCTGGCGGGTCTGGAATTTGGCGCAGCGACTGGACGAAAAAGCCTTCCGTCCGCAGCAGCCGGTAGCCGAGCGCCTTGTAGGCAGTTCGCGTCGGTTCGTCCGGGCCGTCATTCGCGATCACGACCGAAACGGCAAAGCTTGGCCGCGCATGCTGCCGCACGATGGCATCGGCTTCCTCGGCGGCGACGTCATGGACGATCCATTCTTCGCCACGGTAGTCGCGTGCATTCTTGCGCTCGGCATCGCGCATCAGCCACAAGGGTCCGACGCGGCTGGCCTCGTAGGGAAAGGAACGGCTCTTGTCGGTGCTGAAGCCGTGCACGAACACTTCGATCGCCGCTTCGATGTCACGCTTTGCTGTCGTCATCGACACAGCGTAGCGTTGGCCATCGGCTCAAGGCAACACGCGTCGATCATGCCAAACCCGTGAAAATCGCAGCAATTTCCAGCTTCAGTCTAATGCACAAGTTCCATAATCTATCTTATGCGACTTTCATATGTGGCTGCTGCTTCCATTACGGACGTGCCAATATACGCCCTGCTGACTGAGATGCGGGCCGGCGGCTCTGATTGCTTGGCGGGAGGAACGTTGACGAAGCAGTGGCGAAATGAGTTGGCGTGGTCTTCATTTCTCAAGGGATGGCGCCTTTCGCAAAGGCCTCGACTTCCTGCTCGACCGGCCCGCGCCGGGATAACGAACAGGAGCGTCATCCCGAAAAGCTTTCCAGGAGGCCGCTGAAGGCTGCTGCGATTGCAACAAGATGGAAGACGCCAAGGGCCAGCCATCTGGAGCCGCCGGCGCCCGCAACAAATGCCCCATAGGCAGGAAACTGCAGCGCAGCCAATCCGATGGAAAGGCTGGTGATAGTTGTGTTGGTCAAAAGCGTTGCCAGCATGGGGACCGGATAGAGAAGTCGCGCCAGCACATAGTCGCCATGCCCGGCCCCGGCCGAATAGAGCGCCAGGAAAAAGGCGACCGGCGTGACGCCGAGGCCGACAAGGAACCCTGCCCGCGAGGAGAATTTTGGCGACGTCATCTGGCCATGGCCATGGCGGCCGGTGGGTCGCCGCCGGGTGGCAGTGGTACGGGAGCGTATCCGGAATAGTCGGCGCGCAGGCGTGCCAGTCCGTTCGAACAGGACCGGAGCGCATCCTCCAGCATGAACATGTTCGCGAGCGGCATTGTCGCTTTGACAACGACGACCACGCCGCTGATTTCCCGACTCCGGATCAGGCCCCGGCGGCTGTGCAGTTCGGCGATGATTTTGTCGACATAGGCCGCCGACGTGTTCACCTCGACTTGCATGATCGGCTCGAAGAGCTGCACGCCCAGCTTGGGAGCGGCTTCACGGAAGCAGGCTCGGTCGGCGATCTCGAAAGTCAGGGGCGAGGAATCAGTATCGTGATACGCGCCGTCGATCAGCGTTGCCTTCACGCCAAGCATCGGGAAGCCAGCAAACGGGCCTGAAGACAGAATGTTCCGCAGCCCCTTTTCGACGCCCGCAACATATTCGTTCGGAAGCGCACCGTCGGCGACCTTGGACCCGAAGACGAAGTCCCAGCTACCGCCATTCGGCTCGAACGCAATCTTGACGCGGGCGAACTGACCCGTACCACCGGACTGCTTATTGTGCGTGTAGTCCTGCTCGTGCTTACGGGTGATCGTCTCGCGATACGCTACCTTGGGCGCGCCGACATTCACCTCAATGCGAGACTCGCGGCGCAGGTGGTCGATGACTATGTCGAGGTGGAGTTCGTCCCTGCCGGCGACGATCGTCTGGCCCGATTCCGCATCCTGCTTGACGTGCAACCAGGGATCCTCGTCCGCCAGCTTCGACAAGGCAGTAGCTAGCTTCTCCTGATCCGCCCGCGACTTCGGCTCGATCGCGATTTGCAGCAGAGGCCAGGGCGCGGCAGACTTTTCTATCATGACGCCATGGTTGCAGATCGATCCGATGACCGCAACGGAGGGGTCTACGCCCGGCCGGCCGCCCTGCCCGTCCCTTTCGCTTCCTGACTGTGGACGCGCGCCAGGAAATCGCGCACCAGCGGAAGTGCCTCATCGAAATGCGTTTCGAGCAACCAGTGGCCGGCGCCATCGATCAGATGAAGCTCCGCTTCCCGCAAATCGCGCTGGTAGGCATGCGCCGATTGTGCCGGCATGTAACCATCCTCGGGGCCCCAGACGATGAGCGTTTGCGGTTGGTGCTCGCGCAGATAGCTCTGATAGCGCGGGAACCAGCCGAGGTTCGCCTCCAGCTTCTCCATCAGGCCGACCGCGAGCCGCCGGCGGATCGGCGTGTCCATCAAAGGCCAGTGGAGTTTCCAAAGATCGGGAGGCACGCGCTCGGCTACAGCGTAATCCACCTCTCCGACAAACTCGTGCCGGAAGCCCTCCTCGCTTACCGCCTCTTCCAACGGCCGGTGCTTTTCGGGCGTCTTTTCCTTCCAATAGGCTTTTATCCCAGCGTATTTCGGCCCGAGAACATCCTGGTATATATCGCCGTTCTGGATGATGAGTGCCGCGATGCGCTCGGGATGTGCGATGGCGTGGCGCAGTCCGATCTGAGAGCCATAATCGTGCAGCCAGAGCGCATAGCGCGACGTGCCGAGCGCATCGGCGAAAGCTGTCAGAAACCCGGCATAGGCATCGAAATCATAGCCAAAGTCCGACATTTCGGGCGTGCCGCTGTAGCCAAAGCCGGGAAAGTCCGGCGCGAATGTATGCCAGCGATCGGCAAGTGCCGGCATCAACCGTCGGAATTGATAGGACGAGCACGGATAGCCGTGCGGCAGGAGAAGGACGGGAGCATCAGGCGGGCCGTCTTCGCGATAGAAGATGCTGTTTCCGTCAATGTCGATCCGGCGATGTTGCAATTATACCTCCTTGCTCAAAGCTTGCCCGCCACTTTGTTTACGGCGCTCGGGCAAGAAGGTTCCCTTGAAGTCAGGGCGTGACGGCTTCCGGCTCTCCATTGCCCGACAGGATCTGCAGCGTTCCGCGCGTGGCGTTGCGGAACGCATCGTCGAAACTGACGCCACGTACCTGCCAGCGATACTCCTTATCCTTGAAGCTGAGCCGCCAGTCGCCGACCCAGCCCAGCGCTTCCTGGCGCCATACCAAAGTGCCGGCAAGCAGGGCGTCCCCATCCAGCGTGTTGGCCACGTCGGCGAGCGCGACGTCGGACGGCCGAGGCAACTCCAGCGGCAAACCGGTCCGGTGCGCCGCGTCCGCCAGCGCAACGCGCATATCCGCCGCAAGCTCGCCGCCGCCATCGCGCACCAGCGTGAAGCCGTCGCCTTTCATCGGCCTTACATCCAGCAGTGCGACCATTTTTGGCCGCGGCACCGCCCACGGTTTGCGCCCGAGCGACGCCAGCAAGGCATTGATCTTGTCCGGGTCGAAATCGGCGGTGATGTAATGCGGCCGGTCGTGGGTGCCCTGCTCGTCATGCGGCGGGCGGTTGTTGAGCAGGTCGCGGTAGCCGACACCAGTGACATAGTCGGCCGCGTGCCGGCTCATGTCCGCAACACGCGGGTCGCCGATCAGCCGCGGGTCGCCGGAAACCTTGACCAGCACCTCTTCAAGGCACGGCGCCAGGCCCCAGGCCCGGTTCTCCTCGCCAGTGCCGCTGGTCACCGATTGCGCGCGGTAGAGGCTGGCGCGGTCGATGTCGGCGGCAGCGACCGGAAAGACAATCAGCACAGCCAGCGCCGCTGCCACAAAGCCCAATTTCAAGCATCCAGGCACCCGCCGACCCTCCCGAACGGTCCGGAACATCCGTTGGAGCCATACTCCTGATCATCAGGGAATTTCAAGGTACCGCCCATCAAGGCGTATCGCCGACGATGCGCCGGTGTACGCCGTCCAGGCTCTCGGTGAGCGCCTCGAACATGTTTCGAGCCGTGAGTTCGCGAAGAACCTGTTCGTTGATGCCGCCGCGCGTCGCATAGTCCTGCGCCAGATGCATGAAGTCGGCATCCGGCGACATATCAGGAGCGCATCCCAAGGCTTTGAAAAGTGAGGCGATGTAATCGCGCCCCTTCCCTTCCTCCACGCCATTCCTCTTGAGCCAGCTGTTAATCGTATCGAGATATCTGAAGTAGCTGGCATAGGTTGCGGTGGCCACGCTCAACGCGTTGAATTCGGCTGGGTTCTCGACCTCGATCACTTTCCCCAGATTGCCGAACAAGGCAGCGACAGTGGCATCCGGCGGGCAGATGATCGTTGCCCCCAGCCGGTGGGCGATCATCGGCATGGGCAGCGCTTTCGTCACCTGGTGCGCGGGTGCGGTCAAGCGGGCAATCTCCTCGCGCGGCAGCGTGGCGATCAAGCTGATGAGGTGATGCTCGCGCCGAAACCGCAAACCCGGCAGGACGTCATGCGCAATTTGCGGCCGGACAGCCAGCATGACCAGGTCGCATTGATCGAGAACCGCCTGATTGTCATCAGCGATACGCACATCCGGATAACGGGCTGCCAGCTCTGCGGCGATCTCTTCATTGCGCGGCGACAGCAGCACGGAGACGGAGTTATCCGCGACGGATTTGAGCCCGCTGACAATGGCCGCTGTAAGGGCACCCGTGCCGATGAAGCCAAGTTTCATCGCGCCTGTCTCTGGTTCATCGGTCACAGCGGCGCATGCTCGAGCCGTACCTGATAGCTCAGCACGCGCTTTTCACCGGGCGCGATCAGCATCACGCCCGGCTTGTCCGCGAACTCGCCATCGAAATCCACGGGGCTGGCAAGCCCGTGCCAGGGTTCGATGCACAGGAACGGAGCGCCGCCCGGCTTCGACCAGATGCCCAATTCCTTAAAACCCTGCCACGACATCTCGATCGCCGCACCGTTCGCGGCGGCATAGCGCACGCTGGTGCTGGCCGGCCGGTCGAGGATCACGGCGTCTGCCTCGAACAGTTGTTCGGAAAGCGCCAGCGTTTTGCCTTCGATAGGCGTCGGCCGCGGTGCAGCCAGCACCAGGCCATCCTTCAGCCGGCGGATCGGCGCCGGCTCGTCCTGGGCAAAGGTCAGGTGGTAGTCTGTCTTGGCGAGCCCCGGCTGCAATGGCCAATTGAAAGCCGGATGTGCACCGATGGAGGCTGGCAGCGTCTCGTCGCCGGTGTTGGCAATCTCGAAGCTCACACCAAGTTCGCGACGCTCGAGGGTGTAGGTGATGGCAAGGCGAAAGGCGAACGGATAGCGCGTGCGTGTATCGGCATCGTCGGTCAACACCAGCGTGCAGGATCGGGGGCTCGCGTCAGCCCACACAAATGGCTTGTCGCGGGCAAATCCGTGCTGCGTCAGGGGATAGACCCGGCCCCGATGGCGAAGCTGGTCCCCCTTCAGCCGGCCGACGATCGGAAACAGCACCGGCGAATGCCGCCGCCATTCCGGCCCGGCCTGCCACAAAAACTCCAGACCCTCGGCATTGCGCAAGGAGACGAGCTCGGCCCCCTGCCCGACAATGGTTGCCGAGATGCCGTCGCCCTGAAGCGTCACTTGTTCCATGCGTTCTCGCGGAAAGCTGCGTGCGAGCGGCAGGTTAGCAAAAGCCCGCATGGACTCAAGGGCGCAGCGACATCGCGCTGATAGAGGAGCGATGTCTCCACGCCAAAACGACAGTGGCCGGAGATTCTCCTCCGGCCACTGCGAGATCGAGATTGTTGCCTTGCTACGGTTCGACTATTCGCGTTCGCCGGTGAAGTTCAGCAGCAGCTGGAAGATGTTGACGAAGTTCAGGTAGAGCGACAGCGCGCCGAAGACGGCGAGCTTCTGCTGCGATTCCGCGTCGAAATTCTCAGCATACTGTTCCTTGATCGTCTGCGTGTCCCAGGCGGTCAGGCCAACGAACACCGCGATGCCGATCACCGAAATGGCGAACTGCAGCGCGGTCGAGCCGAGGAAGATGTTGACGACGCTGGCGATCACCACGCCGATCAGACCCATGATCAGGAACGACGAGAACTGGGTCAGGTCGCGCTTGGTCGTGTAGCCGTAGAGGCTGGTGGCGCCGAACATGGTGGCGGTGATGAAGAAGGTGCGCGCGATGCTGGTGCCGGTGAAGACCAGGAACACCGAAGCCAGCGACAGGCCCATCACCGCGCAGAAGGCCCAGAACATCAACTGGGCGCTCGCCGCCGACATCGTCTGCATCTTGAACGAAAACAACAGCACGAAGGCGAGCGGCGCCAGCATCACCACCCATTTCAGCGGGCTGGAAAAGATCGGCACGTAGAGGGCCGGCGTCGAGGACACCACCATGGCAACGATGCCGGTGACGACGAGGCCGATGCCCATATAATTGTAGACGCGCAGCATGTGGCTGCGCAGGCCCTCGTCATAGACGGCGCCGGCGCGCGCGCCAGTGCCCATGCGGTATCCGAGGTCAGGGGTATTCATTGCGGGTTCTCCTTATGTGGTCTCAGTAAAGCGTCTTGATCAGTAAAGTGTCCTGATCAGTAAAGTGTCTTGGCAAGCGTCTCGGCGGTGCGGTCGAGGTCGTGGACATCGCTGCGCGCGACGACCGCGTACGCGACCTCGCCGATCTGGAAATAGGCAGAGGAGATGTCGCCGGAGGGCGCGATGGCAGGCTTGACCACGTCGAAGGTTCCGGGCCGGATCGCAAACAGCGAGACCAGCCCCATATCCTTCGTCTCCAGCGCCACCTCGACGCTCGGCCCGAAGCGCGACGGATAGATCTGGACGTCGCGGACCTTCCAGTCCTTGGGCAGCGATGGCATGACGATTGCGGTGGCGGCGCGGATTTCGTCGCCATTGTAGTTGGGCGCCTCCAGCTGCGAGGGCATCCGCTCGCGCATGAGCGTCGTCTTGTGCGCCCGGATCGCTTCTTCGACATAGGCGGGCGGCGGCGGCGAAGCCACGACCTTGGTCACCAGCAGCGGCCCGAAGAGGCCGTTCGCCAGCCAGCCGGCAGCGACAAAGATGGCGACCGCGGCCGCCCGCTGCAGCACGGCGAAGACGCGGCGACTGGCCAGCCCCCTGCCCAGCCGGCGCGCGACTTCAGTCGTCGCCGGCCGCGCCATGCCTGTGGAAGCAGCCAGCGCCAGGCGCAGTTCGTCGCGCGTCCTCAAGTCGGACATCACCCGCGCCGCAGCCTCCGGACGAGCCGACAGGAACGCCTCGACCTCGATGCGGCGCGCGACATCCAGCTGGTCGTCGACATAGGCGTCGAGATCGGTATCGGTCACCGGGTCCCGCAACAGGTCGGTCATGACGGGTCTCCCACGATCCTCAGATGGCTTTTGGCCGGCGAAGGTGCAGCGTTTTCCATCTCGCGCAGTGCTGCGCGCGCCCTGCCGATACGCGACATCAGCGTGCCCAGCGGCACCCCGCTGGCGTCGGCGGCCTGCTGGTAGGAAAGGCCCTCGATGGCGACCAGATGCAGCGCCGAACGCTGCTCCTCCGGCAGACTGAAAAAGGCCTCGCGCACCTGCGCCAGTCGCACGGAATGTTCCTGCGGCGCCGGCGTGCTGGCATCGGTGAGATAGCCGGCCTGCTCGACACGCGCTGATTCCGACCGGCGCGAGCGCATCTTGTCGATGAAAGCGTTGTGGACGATCGACAGCAACCATGCCCGCAGATTGCCGCCCGAGCGGAATGTGTCGCGCCGCTCGTAGGCGCGCACCAGCGCATCGTGCACCAGATCCTCGGCGTCAGTGCCGTCGCGCGTCAGCGAGCGTGCGTAGCGCCTGAGCGAACCCAGCTGTCCGACAATATCGAAGCGTGGCATCGACCGTTTCATGCCCCGTTTACGAAACAGGCGGGGATCTTAATCCATCGCCACCAAAACTTTTTTGCGTCGCCACAATAGGCATCATGCAATCAGAAGTCCGCTGCGCACTTACCCATCTCCCGTGCGGCAGATGTTTGCTTTATGGATGAAGTCTAGCCTTATCCGTCTGTCCCAGGAGCAAAAGATGGCCAATGGTAGTCGTGTAACGGGTTTTGCAGCGTTGCCGATCGTCGGCAGGGTGTTCATCATCTTTGGCATTGTCGGACTGATCGCTTCCGGCGTGCTGGCCATCGTCGAGATGTACGGCCCTCGTACCGCTTCGGCGACAGGCAGGATTGTCGCCGCCGAATACAATCCCCGCATCGAGTTCTCGACCGCCGACGGCACCATCATCCGCTTCAACAATGCCGTCCACAGCTCGTTCTGGGGTGATGGCGACAGCGTCCCTGTCGCTTACGACCCAACCAATCCGCAAAATGCCTCCGTCGACAGCTTCGCCGGACGCTGGTTCCTTGCCGGGCTGGCCGGCATGCTCGGCGGTTTCTCCCTGCTGACCGGCATCGGTCTCGCCGTGATTGGACGGGTGCTTATCCGGCGGATTGGAATGAACCCGTCGCCATAGCCGCCGACCCCTGCCGTACAGACAAAGCTTGGCGTAACGGTCCAGTACGCTAGCGGACTGGCGCAGATGGAAGCACTGGCGAAACGCGGCCGCTTTGCGTATTACTCCGCCGCCATTGGAGCCGTATTGATGTTCGAGACCCTGCAACCTGCCCCGGCCGACAAGATCATCGCCTTGATCGGCCTCTATCGCGCCGATCCGCGCCCCGGCAAGATCGATCTCGGCGTCGGCGTCTACAAGGACCGCGACGGCAGGACGCCGGTCATGCGCGCCCTGCGCGAGGCCGAGAAGCGGTTGCTGCAGGACCAGGACACCAAGACCTATCTCGGCCTTGCCGGCGACACCGGCTTCAACACGGCGATGGTCAAGCTGGCCTTCGGCCCCGCTGCCGACATGACGCGCATCCGCGCCGCGCAAGCGCCTGGCGGTTCCGGCGCGCTGCGGCTGGTGGCGGAGCTGTTGAAGCGGACCCGCCCCGACGCAACCGTCTGGCTGTCGGACCCGACATGGCCGAACCACCCGCCGGTGATGCGCGGGGCCGGCCTCAAGGTGCGCGATTATCCCTATTTCGATGCCGTTTCCGGCGCGGTGCGCTTCCACGAGATGCTGGCAACGCTTGGCGCAGCCGAGCCCGGCGATATCGTGCTGCTGCATGGCTGCTGCCATAACCCGACCGGCGCCAATCTCGATATCGCGCAATGGGCCAGCGTCACCGATCTTGTCGTCGAGCGCGGGCTGTTGCCCTTTGTCGACATTGCCTATCAGGGCTTTGGCGAAGGCCTGGACGCCGATGCGGCCGGCTTGCGCCTTCTCGCGGGCAAGGTGCCTGAAATGGTCGTTGCCTCGAGCTGCTCGAAGAACTTTGCCGTCTACCGCGACCGCGTCGGCGCGGCGATGATCCTGGCGAAGGATAGCGCGCAAGCCGATGTCGCGATGAGCCAGATGCTGGCGGCGGCGCGCGCCATGTATTCGATGCCGCCGGACCACGGCGCCGCCGCCGTGCGCACGGTGCTGGAAGATGATGGCCTTCGCGCCGACTGGGAGGCGGAGCTGGAGGAGATGCGGCTGCGCATGCTGAGGCTGCGGGTCCAGTTCGCCGACGCGCTGCGCCGGCAGTCCAACTCCGACCGCTTCGACTTCATCGCCAGCCATCGCGGCATGTTTTCCAGGCTTGGCCTGACCGAGGCGCAAGTCGAGCGGCTGCGTGCCGAGTGTGGCGTCTACATGGTCGGCGACAGCCGCATCAACGTCGCCGGCCTGCCCGAGGACGGCATGGATGACCTCGCCAAGGCGGTTGTGTCGGTACTCGGCTGAAGCTCGCTGTGGACAATCTCCCCTCTCCGGCTGACGCCGTTGGCCGCACGACAGGCAGCGGGATAGCATTCGCCGCATGAAACCTTCGCGCGACATTTCCCGGCTGATCGAGATCATGGCGGCGCTCAGGGCGCCGAAGACCGGCTGTCCCTGGGACATCGAGCAGGATTTCTCGACCATCGCGCCCTATACGATCGAGGAAGCCTATGAGGTGGCGGACGCCATTGCGCGCGGCGATCTCGACGATCTGCGCGACGAACTCGGCGATCTCCTGCTGCAGGTCGTCTACCACGCGCAGATGGCTGAGGAAGCCGGCGATTTTGCCTTCGGTGATGTGGTCGAGGCCATCACCACCAAGATGATCCGGCGCCATCCGCATGTCTTCGGCGACGAGAAGGCGCGCAGCGCCGGCATGGCAAAGGGCATGTGGGAAAAGATCAAGGCTGAGGAAAAAGCCGAAAAGCGAAGTGCGCGCCTCGCCCGCGGCCTCGACCCCGAAGACCATGGCAAGGGTTACCTGGACAGCGTGCCCGTCGCCCTGCCCGCTTTGACGCGGGCGCTAAAGCTGCAGGAAAAGGCAGCGCGTGTCGGTTTCGACTGGAGCGAGGCAGCACCCATCCTCGACAAGATCGAGGAAGAGATCGGCGAGCTGCGCGAGGCACTGGCTAAGGGCGAAACGGCTGAGATCAAGGACGAATTCGGCGACATGCTGTTTGCCGTCGTCAATCTGGGGCGTCACCTCAAGCTCGATTCGGAAGCGGCGCTTAGCGGCACCAACGAAAAGTTCCGCTCGCGCTTCCACTATGTCGAGCGCGCGATCGATGCATCGGGAAGCACGCTCGAAAAAGCCACGCTGGACGAGATGGAAGTGCTCTGGCAGCAGGCCAAGGGCGTGAAATAATCAGGCTTACTGCCTGTTTTTGCGGTGCAATCGGCTTTCGATCTCTTGCCGGGCGGTGTGCGTGGCCTTGAGTGCGATGGTCGCGCTGCCATCCTCATTGTCTACCCGCGAAACGACGTCGCCATTGCGGTATAGCCAGTCGACAAGGCCGAACTGCGGCGGTTCGATCGTCACCGTCAATTCCTCGAGTTCGCCCGACATCCTGGTCTCGATCAGCGCCTTCAGCGCATCGATGCCTTCGCCGGTGACCGCCGAGATGGCGATCGGCGGCGCCTTGTTGGCGTCAGTGCCGTCGGCGAGCAGGCGCTCCCGGTTGCCGTCGTCGAGAAGGTCGACCTTGTTCCACACTTCGATGACGCGCTTGGCATCGCCGGCATCGACGCCGAGATCGGCGAGAATGCGCTCGACGTCCTCGGCTTGCGCTGCGGTATCCGGATCCGAAATATCGCGCAGGTGGATGACCAGATCGGCCTCGACGACCTCTTCCAGCGTGGCGCGGAAGGCGGCGACCAGATGCGTCGGCAGGTCCGAAATGAAGCCGACTGTGTCCGACAGGATGATCGGCGTGCCGTGCGGCAGGCGCACGCGGCGCAGCGTCGGGTCGAGCGTTGCAAACAGCATGTCTTCGGCCAGCACGTCGGCCCCGGTCAGCCGGTTGAACAGCGTCGACTTTCCGGCATTGGTGTAGCCGACAATCGCCACCACCGGGAACGGCACCTTCTTGCGCTTGGCGCGGTGCAGGTCGCGGGTGCGGCGCACCGTTTCCAGCTCATGCTTGAGCTTGATGATTTTTTCCTGCAGCTGCCGCCGGTCCGACTCGATCTGGGTTTCGCCGGGGCCGCCGAGGAAGCCGGCTCCGCCGCGCTGGCGTTCAAGGTGGGTCCAGCTCCGCACCAGGCGGCCCTTCTGGTAGTTGAGATGGGCAAGTTCGACCTGCAGCGTGCCCTCCTTGGTCCGCGCGCGCTCGCCAAAAATCTCCAGTATCAATCCGGTGCGGTCGAGCACCTTGGCATTCATTTCTTTTTCGAGATTGCGCTGCTGCACCGGCGTCAGCGGATGGTCGACGATGACCACCTCCGCGTGACCCTCTTTGACGATCTCGGCGAATTCCGCGACCTTGCCGCTGCCGAGCAAGGTTGCCGGGCGTGGATCGTTGACGGTGACCACCGCCGTGTGGATCAGATCCAGGTTGATGGCGCGGGCAAGGCCGACCGCTTCGTCGTGGCGCGCATCCGCCGAACGCGTCAGCCGTGGACGGTTCGTTTCGTCATCGTTGCGCTGATGCCGGGTAAGCACCGGCACAATGACAACCGCCCGGGTCGGACCTGTGGCTTCCGTCCCGGAATTATGTGCTGGTTTCCCGCGGACGCCGCGGTCCGCGTCTTTTTCACGTGCCAATCAGGCGCCCTGGCTTTCCTCGCCATCGAACATCTGAACCGGCTGGCTCGGCATGATCGTGGAAATGGCATGCTTGTAGACGAGCTGGGAGTGGCCGTCACGGCGCAGCAGAACACAAAAATTGTCGAAGGAAGTGACCACGCCGGTCAGCTTGACGCCGTTGATGAGAAAGATGGTGAGTGGATTTTTGCTCTTGCGAACAGAATTCAGGAACAGGTCCTGAAGGTTTTGCGATCGTTCCGCCATTGTTCTTGTCTTTCGCCGATCCCCTTCGGTTTGCAGGCTAATGCGCCAAATTAGCGGGCACATGTCAAGCTTGCAAACACCCCCTTGCCGTAACGACAAGCAGAACGAGATATATTGATGTGCAGTCCGTCTGTGCGGTTATCAGGCTGGACTTTTTTCCGCAACGTCAAAAAAGGCTTGCCGCAATGAAAGTGTTATCGAACCGGGGTGCCCATTGGCGACCGCGGCACCGTCGATTGCCACGACCGGCATGGCGATTGTCGTTGCCGAACTGATGAAAGCTTCTCGCGCAGCCTTGGCTTCAGTGACTGAAAAACCGCGCTCCTCGATCGTCAACCCGAGCTTTGCCGCCACTTCGAACATGGTCGTGCGGGTGATGCCGCGCAGGATGCCATGCTCCGCCGGCCGGGTGACCAGAACGCCGTCCCTTGTAACGATCCAGGCGTTGGACGAGCCGCCCTCCTTGACGTTGCCATCGGTGTCGACGAACCAGGCCTCCTGGGCGCCGGCCTCCTTGGCCTTCTGCTTGGCCAGTACGTTGGGCAGCAGGCCGGTGCTCTTGATGTCGACCCGGTCCCAACGGTTTTCCGGCACGGTGATGACCTTGATGCCCGCCTCCGCTCGCTTGGCGGCCGCCGCCGGGTCGGCCTTTCTGGCCGTAATCACCAGCGATGACGGTGTATCGGCGGGGAAAACGAAGTCGCGGCTGGCAACACCGCGCGTAACCTGGACATAGACCAGGCCGTTGACGACGTGGTTGCGCCGGACGATTTCGCGCAGAAGAAGCGGCAGCACACCCTTGGTGACCGGCCAGTCGATCGACAATTCGCTAAGGGAGCGGCTCAGCCGGGCAAGATGGCGCGGCATGTCGACGATAAAGCCCTGCGCCACCTCGCAGACCTCGTAGACGCCGTCGGCGAATTGATAGCCGCGATCCTCGATATGCACGGCAGCGTCGGCATGGGCGACATAGCGCCCGTTCACATAGGCAATGCGCGGCATGGGTGATCCCTCAGAAAAGTCCCGGTTTTTCTATGCGATTCCGCCGCTGCCGTAACCGGCAATTGAATGGGCCACAGCCCGCTGGACCAACAACAACGGGGGTCAGACCCCCAGCGACTTCAGTTTCCGGTGCAGCGCCGAGCGCTCCATGCCGATGAATTCGGCCGTCTTCGAGATGTTGCCGCCGAAACGGTTGATCTGGGCGATCAGATAGTCCTTCTCGAACTGTTCGCGCGCCTCGCGCAGCGGCAGCGCCATGATGTGCTGGTCGGACTGGTTCGGCGTGCGCGGCATGACATCGCCGATCTCCGACGGCAACAGGTCGGCGGTGATCGGCGCATCGATATCGTCGCCACGCGCCAGGATCATCAGCCGTTCGACATTGTTGCGCAGCTGGCGGACATTGCCCGGCCAGTTGTGCGCCTGCAGCACGGCAAGCGCATCGTCGCCGATGCGGCGCGGCTTGATGCCGGCCTGGCGAGCGATCTGCTTCATGAAATTGTCGACGAGATAGGGAATGTCCTCTCGCCGCTCGGCCAGGCCCGGCACCATGACCGGAACCACCGCCAGGCGATGATAGAGGTCTTCGCGAAAACGGCCGTCGGCGATCATCGCCTCCAGGTTCTGCGAGGTCGAGGAGATGATGCGGACGTCGACCTTGACCCGCTTGGTGCCGCCGACCCGCTCGAACTGCTGTTCGACCAGCACGCGCAAAATCTTGTTCTGCGTCTCGCGCGGCATGTCGGCCACTTCGTCGATGTAGAGAATGCCGCGGTGCGCCTCTTCAAGCGCGCCGACCTTGCGCTCGGTGCCGTTCGATTCGGTACCGAACAGCTCGATCTCCATGCGCTCGGGCGTGATGTTGGCCGCGCTCAGCGTCACGAACGGCGCGCCCTTGCGCGTCGACAGCGTGTGGATGGCGCGCGCGGCGAGCTCCTTGCCCGAGCCGGACGGACCGATGATCATGACGCGGCTGTTGGTCGGCGCCACGCGCTCGATGGTCTGGCGCAGCTGGCTCATCGCCGACGACATGCCGATCAGGTCGAAGGTTTCGCCGCTGCGCTGCTTGAGGTCGGACACCTCGCGCCGCAATTTCGAGGTTTCGAGCGCCCGCTCGGCGATCAGGATCAGCCTGTCGGCCTTGAACGGCTTCTCGATGAAATCATAGGCGCCGCGGCGGATGGCCGACACCGCTGTCTCGATATTGCCGTGGCCGGAGATCATCACCACCGGCAGGCTCGGATGCATCGTCTTGATCTCGTCGAGCAGCGCCAGCCCGTCCAGGCGCGAGCCCTGCAACCAGATGTCGAGGAAAATCAGCCGCGGCGCCCGGTCGGCGATTGCCGCGAGCGCGCTGTCGGCATCGAATGCCGTGCGGGTTTCATGCCCTTCGTCGCTCAATATGCCCGCGACGAGTTCACGGATGTCTTCCTCGTCATCGACGATGAGAATATCAGACGCCATTACCGACCTTTTCAGTTTCTCGTTCGTGTTCCGTTTCGCCTTGACCGCGTGGCGGCGCGGTTGCGGCAGCTGGCGGCAGGATGATCGAGATCATCGCGCCGCGTCCACCGTGGAAATCCGCGGGCGCATCGTGCAATTCGAGCCGCCCGCCATGGTCCTCCACGATCTTCTTGACGATGGCGAGACCGAGCCCGGTGCCCTTCTCGCGCGTCGTCATGTAGGGCTCGAGCAGCCTTTGGCGGTTCTCGCGCGGCAAGCCTTTGCCATTGTCGATGACGTCGATTCTGATCGCGCCATTCTGCCGGGCAGCTTGAATCCGGATTATGCCGTGCGAACCGTCCTTTTGTTCCAGCCCGTCAATCGCCTCGGCCGCGTTCTTGATGACGTTGCCGAAAGCCTGCGCCATCAATCGGCTATCGAACGTGCCCTTGAGCGGTTCGTTGCCGAACACGCGTTCGAAAGCAATGTCGGCGCGGCTGACTTCGACCAGGAACGACGCCTCGCGCAGCGATTCACGCAGATCGATGGCTTTCATCTCGGGCTTGGGCATGCGGGCGAAAGCCGAGAACTCGTCGACCATGCGGCCGATATCCTCGACCTGCCGGATGATCGTGTCGGTGCACTGGTCGAAAATCTCGCGGTCCTCGGTGATGACCTTGCCGAAGCGTCGCTTGATGCGCTCGGCCGAGAGCTGGATCGGCGTCAGCGGGTTCTTGATTTCATGTGCGATACGCCGCGCCACATCCGCCCAGGCCGACGAGCGCTGTGCCTGGACCAGATCGGTGATGTCGTCGACAGTCACGACGTAGGATTTCTCCTCCTCGCCGTCGTCGCCGGCCTCGATGGTGATCTGCACGTTGAAGGTACGCTCGGCGCCGGTGCGATAGAAGGTGACCTGCTCGCGATAGACCGGCTTGCCGGATTTGCGGCCGATCTCGAAGACACGGCCGACATGCGGTAGCACGGCGGACAGGTTCTGCCCCAGCGCCGCCGTGGCCGATATGGCCAGCATCGTTTCGGCCGATTTGTTGACGATGGAGACGATGCCGTAGGGATCGACGCCGATGACGCCGGCGGTGACGCCGGCCAGCACCGCTTCCGAGAAACGACGCCGTTCGTCGATCAAATCCTTGGCCGACAGGATCTCGTTGCGCTGCGATTTAAGCTCCAGCAGCATCTTGTTGAACGTATCGCCAAGCGAGGCGACATCGCCGTCGGAAGGCCGTACCGGCACGGCGACATCGAGATTGCCGGTCGCAACCTCGTCAGCCGCGCCGATGAGTTGACGGATGGGCCGCACCAGACGGTCGGCCACCGCTATGCCGGTCCAGATGGCCGACAGGATGATGATCAGCGTCAGTGACAGATAGGGCAGCGCGAACGCCACCTGCGACGTCCGCCTGTTGTCTTCCAGGCCGCGATATTCGGCGGTGTTGGACTGGACGATCGCCCTCGCCTTGATCACTTCGGGGTCGACCAGGCGATTGGTGTAGAGGTAGAGGCCTTCGATCTCCCGCAGCTTGATGATGGCGCCCATGATGTTGCGCGTCTTCGGCTCGATCAGCACCGGTTTGCCGTCGGCCGCGGCGCTGACCGCGCCCTCCGGCGGTGGCGGCATAGAGAAATCCGCATCGGTCTTCGCGCTCATGACAAAGGAGCCGTCTTCCCTGACCAGCGCCGCATGCACCAGGCTCCTGCCCACGGCTTCCTTGTTCATCAGGTCGAGAAAGCCGGTTCGATCGAGGCCGTAAAGCGTGCGCGAGGCGTCGAGATCATAGGCCATCGACAGCGTCGTGCCCTGAAGATTACGAGCGTTTTCCTGCACATAGGCGTCGGCGATCGACAGCGACGAGTTGACGATCGCCTTGGTGCGGATTTCGAACCAGCGGTCGAGGCCGATATCGAGCGTGATCGAGGCAATGATGGCCACCATGATGGCGGGGATGGCCGCGACCAGCGCAAACATCGTCACGATGCGCACATGCAGCCGTGACGCCGCCTTGCCGTGCCGGCGCGCCATGGTGATGCGATGCACCTCGCGGCCGACCAGAGCAATCAGCGCCAGCACAAATAAGGCATTGGCCGCAATCAGCGTCAGCGTTGTGTTTGCGTCTGGCGTGATCGGCGTGGCGCCGACAAGAATCGCAAACGAGATTGCCGCCGTAACCAGCGCGCCGGCAATTGCCACAACGCCAGGCAACGCAAGCAGCCGCCGTCCATCCCTCTGGCCGGGTCTGCTGAAAAGCGGTTCGTTTGATGTGAGAGCTTGCGAAGCCATGTCGCCGTCTAAGAGCCAGTGATTGCGTTGGATGTATGCAACGCATTGTGGCGATTATGCAACAAGTGTGGCCGTGACGGAAATCTTTCGGCCGCCGATCCCCTGAAAAGGGGATGACCTCGCGTCACTTCGGGCAGCAGGCGCTCATGATCTCGACGATTTGTACACGTTGACACCCAGCTCGCGAATCTTCTTGCGCAACGTGTTGCGGTTGAGGCCCAGCAGTTCGGCGGCCTTGATCTGGTTGCCGCGGGTTGCCGTCATCGAGGCAAGGACCAGCGGATATTCGACCTCCGACAAGATGCGTTGATAGAGACCTGCCGGCGGCAAATCACCGGCAAAAGAGGCGAAATAGCGCTGCAGGAAGTGCTCCACCGCCTGGCCGATGGACAGATCGTCCGGGATCAAATTGCCGCCGCCGGGAATGACCGGCCTTTCGCCTGTCTTCAGTTCGGCCTCGATGATCTCGGCTGATATTTCGTCCTGCGAATAGAGCGCCGCAAGCCGGCGCACCAGGTTTTCCAGCTCGCGCACGTTTCCCGGCCACGGATAGCGCTTCATCAATTCGATGCCGCCGGTCGAAATGCGCTTGGTCTGCAAGCCTTCGCTGGCGCCGATCTTGAAGAAATGCCGCACCAGATCGGGAATGTCTTCCGATCTCTCACGCAAGCCAGGCAGCCGAAGCGGCACGACATTCAGGCGATAGAACAGATCCTCGCGGAAAAGCCCCTGGTTGATCAGCGTGCGCAGATCCTTGTTGGTGGCGGCGACGATGCGCACATCGGTCTTGATCGGGGTGCGCCCGCCGACAGTGGTGTATTCGCCTTGCTGCAGCACGCGCAGCAGCCGCGTCTGCGCCTCCATTGGCATGTCGCCGATCTCGTCGAGGAACAGCGTGCCGCCCTCGGCCTGCTCGAAGCGGCCTGTCGAGCGGTTCTGTGCGCCGGTGAAGGCACCCTTCTCATGACCGAACAGTTCCGATTCGATGAGGTCGCGCGGGATTGCCGCCATGTTGATGGCGACGAACGGACCGCCTCGGCGGCGGCCATATTCGTGCAGCGCGCGCGCCACCAATTCCTTGCCGGTGCCGGACTCGCCCGAGATCATCACCGTCAGATCGGTCTGCATCATGCGCGCCAGCATGCGGTAGATGTCCTGCATGGCGGCCGAGCGGCCGACCAGCGGCATGGCGTCAGGCTGTTCTTCCGGTCGCGTATCGATCTTCGGTCGGCGCGGCTCTGACAGCGCACGATTGACGATGTTGAGCAGCTCGGTCAGGTCGAACGGCTTCGGCAGATATTCATAAGCACCTGTTTCGGAAGCACGAATCGCCGTCATGAAAGTGTTTTGCGCGCTCATCACGATGACCGGCAGCTCCGGCCGGGCCTTCTTGATGCGGGGCAGCATGTCGAAGGCGTTCTCGTCCGGCATGACAACGTCGGTGATCACCAGATCGCCCTCGCCCGCCGCCACCCAGCGCCACAGCGTCGAGGCGTTGGAGGTCACGCGCACCTCATGGCCGACGCGCGACAGCGCCTGATTGAGCACGGTGCGGATGGCCGCATCGTCGTCGGCGACGAGAATATTGCCGCGAACCGTCATTTGCGGTCTCCTTCGCCTTCATCATCGGCAGTGTCGATGGGTGTTTCTTTCCAGGCCGGCATCAGGATTCGGAAGGTGGTGCCGCGCGGCGTCGAATCGCATTCGATGATGCCGCCATGCTCGCCGACGATTTTCGCCACCAGCGCCAGGCCGAGCCCCGAGCCGTTCGGCTTGGTGGTGATGAACGGATCGAACAGGATCGGCAGAATGTCTTCCGAAACGCCCGAACCATTGTCGCGCACGCAGAATTCAAGCGGCAGCGACACGCGGTCCTGGGTTCCGGGAACGGACACGCGGATGCCCGGCCTGAACGCGGTCGACAGCACGATCTCCCCCTGTGGGTCGCCGCCGATGGCCTCGGCGGCGTTCTTGACCAGGTTGAGGAACACCTGGATCAGTTGGTCGCGGTTGGCGAAAACCGGAGGCAATGATGGATCATAGTCCTCCATTATCCTGATTCTCTTGGCAAAACCGTTCTTCGCGATTGCCTTCACATGGTCCAGCACGACATGGATGTTGACAGGATAGCGGTCAATCGGCCGCTCGTCGGAAAACACTTCCATGCGGTCGACGAGGGAGACTATGCGATCAGTCTCGTCAGTGATGAGGCGGGTCAGCGCGCGATCCTCGTCGGACGCCGAGAGTTCGAGCAGCTGTGCGGCGCCACGAATGCCGGACAGCGGGTTCTTGATCTCATGCGCCAGCATGGCGGCAAGGCCGGTGACCGAACGCGCGGCACCCCTGTGTGTCATCTGCCGGTCGATCTTGTCGGCCATCGAGCGTTCCTGGAACATCACCACGATCGAGCCTGGGAATTCCGGCACCGGCGCGACATAGAGATCGACGACCTTCTCGATGCCGAGACGCGGCGACGACACGTCGACACGGTATTCGTTGACCGGCGCACGGCGCTCGCGCACCTGATCGACCAGCTGCAGCAACGGGCTGCCGAACGGGATCAGCTTGGACAGTGTGTTGCGGGCAAGCATGTTGGCACTTGAACGGAAGAAGTCTTCCGCATCGGCATTGGCGTAGGTGATGAACCCGTCCGGATCGACCATGATGACCGGACGGCGGATGGTGTTCAGCACGATACTGGCGGCATCCGCCATGTCGGAGCTCGGTGTGACGGTGGCGTTCATGCGGCGCTCCGCAAGGGCGTGGCTTCGCCGGAAAACACCTCATGCAGCAAGGCAATGACGCGGGCGGGTTCGAAAGAGGTGAGGATGGCTTTCCGCCGCTCATCGGAAACGCCAGCAGCGTGGCGGTCGAGATACCAGCCGAGATGCTTGCGCGCCTGGCGCAAGCCGCTTTCGACGCCGTAAAGCGTCAGCATGTCCTCGTAGTGGGAAACGATGTAGTCGGCCATGGCTTGCGGGCTTTCCGGCACGCCGGAGAGCGCGTCGCCCGCAGCCGTCGCCGCAATGCGGCCCGCCGTCCATGGCGCGCCATAATGGGCACGACCGATCATCACCGCGTCGGCGCCCGACTGTTCAAGGATTTCGGCGGCCTCCGCGGGCGAGCCCACATCGCCGTTGGCGACGACCGGGATCGAGACGGCGTCCTTGATGCGGGCGATGGCGCCCCAATCGGCCTTGCCTTGATAAAACTGGCAGCGCGTGCGCCCATGCACGGTCACCATTTTAACACCGGCCTCTTCGGCGCGGCGCGCCAAAACGGGTGCATTGAGCGCATTGTCGTCCCAGCCGAGCCGCATCTTGACCGTGACCGGCACCTGGACCGCGCCGATCACCGCTTCGATCAGCGACAGCGCATGGTCGAGATCGCGCATCAGCGCCGAGCCGGCATAGCCGCCGGTCACCTTCTTGGCCGGGCAGCCCATATTGATGTCGATGATGTCGGCGCCCTCGCCGGCAGCGATGCGCGCGCCCTCGGCCATGTGCTCGGCCTCGCGGCCGGCAAGCTGAACCATATGGACGGGCAGCCCGGAATGACGGATGCGCAGGTCGCATCCGACCCTGCCCTTGGCAAGCTCGCCGCTCGCCACCATTTCCGACACGACCAGGCCCGCGCCATGCGCGTCGGCGCGCTGCCGGAACGGCTCGTCCGTTATTCCCGACATGGGCGCGAGGAAGACGCGGTTGCGGATCGTCACGCCGCCAACGTCGAGCGGCGAAGCCAATTTTGTCACTTCAGGCATGCACAAAAACCAAGCATATCGGATTGCTGCACATTCTCTAGCCATAAGAAAGGCATTGTGCAACGCGCAATGACGTCACATTGCGGCGCATTTGGGAAAATGCTGGCCTTCGCCATAAGCCGCGACTAAGCCTCTCGGCATGACAGACGCAAGCGAAAAACCGGCCGAGGCGACGACCGACAAGGTCGGCTTGGTCATCGTTGCAGCCGGCCGCGGCGCGCGTGCCGGACAGGCCGACGGGCCGAAGCAATATCAGCGCATCGGCGGCCGTGCCGTTATCGCGCGCACGCTGGAGACGTTCCTGGCGCATCCCAAAATTGGCCCCGTCGTCGTCGCCATCCATGCCGATGACCGCGCGCTTTTCGACAAGGCAGCCGGCCTGTATGCCGAGCGGGTTACCGCCGTGGTCGGTGGCGAGTCGCGCCAGGCATCGGTCCGGCTCGGCCTGCTGGCGCTGAGGGACCGTACGCCCGGCCGTGTCCTTGTCCATGACGCGGTGCGGCCCTTTGTCGACGCGGCCCTGATCGACCGTACCATCGCCGCCATTGGCGAGCGGCAGGGCGCGCTGCCCGCTTTGCCCGTCGCCGATACGCTGAAGCGCGAGTCGACGACCGGCATGATCGAAGAGACGGTGCCAAGGGCCGGCCTTCATGCCGCCCAGACGCCGCAAGGCTTTCCGTTCTGGCCGTTGCTCGCCGCGCATGAAAAGGCCCATCATCTCGGCAAGGCGGATTTCACCGACGATGCCGCGATCGCCGAATGGGCGGATATTCCGGTAAAAATCGTCGAGGGGTCGCCGGACAATGTCAAATTGACCTGGGCAAGGGATATCGCGATGGCGGATCAACGGCTTACTGGCGAGCGTTTTCCAGACATTCGCACCGGCAATGGCTATGACGTGCACGCCTTCGAGGCCGGCGACCATGTCACCCTGTGCGGCGTCGCCATTCCGCACGGCAAGAAGCTTTCCGGCCATTCGGATGCCGATGTCGGCCTGCACGCGCTGACCGATGCGCTGCTCGCCACTTGCGGCGCCGGCGACATCGGCACGCATTTCCCGCCTTCCGATCCGCAATGGAAGGGCGCGGCGTCAAAGAACTTCGTCGAGCATGCGGCCAGGTTGGTGCGCGAACGCGGCGGCCGCATCGCCAATGCCGACATCACGCTGATCTGCGAGGCGCCGCGCGTCGGCCCGCATCGCGGGGCCATGACCAATGCGCTGTCGGCGATGCTGGGCATTTCCAGCGATCGCATCTCGATCAAGGCGACGACGAACGAGAAACTCGGCTTTGTCGGCCGCGAGGAAGGCATCGCCGCCATCGCCACCGCCAGTGTCGTCTTCCCCGGGGAGGTTCCCGCATGAACAACAGCGATCTTGCCAACGCCCTGCTCCAGGTCTGCCAGCAACGCGGCATCATGCTGGCGACGGCCGAGAGCTGCACCGGCGGCATGATCATCTCGGCACTGACCGACATTGCCGGCTCGTCCGCTGTCGTCGATCGCGGCCTCATCACCTATTCCGATGAAGCAAAGATGGAGATGCTCGGCGTCTCGCCCGCCACACTCGAGGCGCATGGCGCCGTCTCGCGCGAAACGGTTCTGGAGATGGCGGAGGGCGCTCTGGCCCGCTCGCGCGCCGGGCTTGCGCTTGCCGTCACCGGCATTGCCGGCCCAGGCGGCGGCTCGCCGGAAAAACCGGTCGGCCTCGTCTGGTTCGGAGTTGCCCTAAGAGGTGGGCCGGTGGCTGCCGAGCTCAATATGTTTGCCGACATTGGCCGCGACTTCATCCGCCGCGAGACGGTCAAGCATGCGCTGGAGATCGGCCTGCGCGCGCTCGGCGACACTCATGAGATGGGCGTCGTTCCGTAGATGACGTCCGCACGTTTTTCGAAGGCTTCGGAAAACATGCGGAAGGCGCGATCGAACATGGTGCCCATCAACACGCCGAGGATACGGCTCTTGAACTCGTAGTCGATGAAGAAGCGAACGTTGCAGCCGCCGCCGTCGGCCGGCTCGAAGCGCCAGATATTGCTGAGATATTTGAACGGCCCATCGATGTATTTGACGTCGATTGTGTTCTCGTCCGGCTTCAGCAGCACCTGCGTCGTAAAGGTCTCGCGGATCGCCTTGTAGCCGATGCTCATATCGGCGAGGAGAATGGTGCGGCGATCACGCTCCTTGCGAGAGCGCACCGTCAGCGCCTCGCACAGCGGCAGAAATTGCGGATAGGTCTCGATATCGGCGACCAGCGCAAACATCTGCTCCGGCGTGTGGGCAACGCGGCGTGTGGCTTCGAATTTCGGCATTGAAGCAGGATTTAACTGGCTTTTTTGAGCTGCGCCTCACGCGCCGCCCGCAGCCTGGCGAAATCGTCACCGGCATGATGCGAGGAGCGCGTCAGCGGGCTCGACGCCACCAGCAGGAAACCCTTGGTCTTGCCGATAGTCGCGAAGGAGCTGAATTCCTCCGGCGTGACGAAGCGGATCACCGGGTGGTGCTTCTTCGACGGCTGCAGATACTGGCCAATGGTCATGAAGTCGACATTGGCCGAGCGCAGGTCATCCATCAGCTGCAGGATCTCGTTGCGCTCTTCGCCGAGGCCGACCATGATGCCGGACTTGGTGAAGATCGACGGATCGAGCTCCTTGACCCGCTGCAACAGCCGGATCGAGTGGAAATAGCGGGCACCCGGCCGCACCGTCAGGTAGTTCGACGGCACGGTTTCGAGATTGTGGTTGAAGACATCGGGCTTGGCCGCCACGACGATCTCCAGCGCGCCTTCCTTGCGCAGGAAATCGGGCGTCAGGATTTCGATCGTGGTCAGAGGTGTCGCTGCCCGGATCGCCCGGATAACCTCGGCGAAATGCTGCGCGCCGCCATCGGCGAGATCGTCGCGGTCGACCGAGGTGATGACGACATGGGTCAGCCCCATCTGCTTGACGGCATGCGCGACACGCGCCGGCTCATCGGCATCGAGCGCGGTCGGAATGCCGGTGGCGACATTGCAGAAGGCGCAGGCGCGCGTGCAGATCTCGCCCATGATCATGAAGGTGGCGTGCTTCTTTTCCCAGCACTCGCCGATATTGGGGCAGCCGGCCTCTTCGCACACCGTGACCAGCTTGTGCGACTTCACGATCTCGCGAGTTTCGGCATAGCCCTTCGACATCGGCGCCTTGACGCGGATCCAGTCGGGTTTGCGCAGCACGTCCTGATCAGGCTTGTGTGCCTTCTCGGGGTGCCGCAGGCGCGGCGCGTTGGCGATCGTGTCGAGAACAGTGACCATCTCAAACCTGACTTGTTGGCGTCTGCCCGTCGGCATTCGCCCTTCTGGCGTCATCTAGGACTTTTCGGTGCAAAGAAAAAGGCTGCGGCGGCGCATGCCGCCACAGCCTTTTTCGCATAGCGGGGATCCAGAGCAATTCCAGGAAAAGTGTGACACGGTTTTCCGTCCGGAATTGCGTCAGAAGAACGAGATAAAACGGCGAGCCGTTTTATCGGCGAATGAGCCGCCCGGCAAAGATCAGCAGGCAGGCGCCGATGAAGCCGGTGATCAGGTAGGCGAGCCAGCCGACACCGAAGGGTTCGATGTTGAGCGCCCTGAGAATTGCGTTCAGCACCACCGCGCCGACAATGCCCATAATGATGTTCATCAAGACGCCGGTATTGCTCTTCATGACCATCTCGGCCAGCCACCCGGCCAAACCGCCGATGATGATGGCCGCAATCCAGCCCACGCCATTCACGTCCATATGCCAACTCCTCCAGTGTCAGGTGAAAATGCATCCGGAAACGAACTGTCTTGCCGTAAGGTTCCTCCGGCGCATGCGTCTGAGTCTCGCGGCACCAATTTATCACGCGTTGAGCGCACGGCCATAGGCATCGAGCACGCTTTCCTTCATCATCTCCGACAGCGTCGGATGCGGGAAGATGGTGTGCATCAGCTCTTCCTCGGTGGTCTCCAGGTTCATCGCCACGACAAAGCCCTGGATCAGCTCCGTCACCTCGGCGCCGACCATATGCGCGCCGAGCAGCTGGCCGGTCTTCTTGTCGAAGATGGTCTTGATGAAGCCCTGGTCCTCGCCAAGCGCGATCGCCTTGCCGTTGGCGCCGAACTGGAAACGGCCGACGCGGATGTCCTTGCCTTCGGCCTTCGCCTTGGCTTCGGTGAGCCCGACCGAGGCGACCTGCGGGTTGCAATAGGTGCAGCCCGGGATCTTCAGCTTGTCTGTCGCATGCACGCCGGGGAAATTGGCGATCTTCTCGATGCAGACCACGCCTTCATGCTCGGCCTTGTGGGCGAGCATCGGCGGTCCGGCGACATCGCCGATAGCGTAGATGCCGGGAACGTTGGTCTTGCCATAGCCGTCAATGACGACGCAGCCGCGATCGGTCTTCACGCCGAGCGTCTCGAGGCCGAGATTATCGATGTTGCCCTGCACGCCGACGGCCGAGATCATGCGGTCGGCGGTGATCTTCTCGACCTTGCCGTCCTTCATCTCGACATGGGCGGTGATCGAGTTGGCACCCTTCTCGACCTTGGTCACCTTGGCCTCGAGGATGATTTTCATGCCCTGCTTCTCGAACTGCTTCTGCGCGAATTTCGAGACCTCGGCATCCTCGACCGGCATCACCGCCGGCAACAGCTCGACCACCGTCACCTCGGCGCCCATGGTGCGGTAGAAGGAGGCGAACTCGATGCCGATGGCGCCCGAACCCATGACCAGCAGCGACTTCGGCATCTCCTTCGGCACCATCGCCTCGAAATAGGTCCAGATCAGCTTGCCGTCCGGCTCGATGCCGGGCAGCGCGCGCGGCCGGGCGCCGGTGGCGAGAATAATGTGCTTGGCGGTATAGGTGCCCTCGCCCTTGACGCCCTTGGGCACCGGCGGCTGCGGCTCCATCGGTTTCTTGGCCGTCTTGGAGACGACGATCTCACCGGGCTTGGAGAGCTTGGCCTCGCCCCAGATAACGTCGACCTTGTTCTTCTTCATCAGGAAGGCGACGCCGCCATTGAGCCTCAACGACACTTTGCGCGAGCGGTCGACGACAGCGGCCGTGTCGGCGCTGACCTTGCCGCCTTCGAGCTTCAGGCCGTAGTCCTTCAGATGATCGGAATAGTGCATGATCTCGGCCGAGCGCAGCAGCGCCTTGGTCGGGATGCAGCCCCAGTTGAGGCAGATGCCGCCGAGATGCTCGCGCTCGACGATGGCAGTCTTGAAGCCGAGCTGGGCGGAGCGCACCGCCGTGACATAGCCGCCGGGGCCCGAGCCGATGATTATGACGTCGTAGGATTCTGCCACGGGGTTTCTCCCTGATTTTCTCTAGAGTTCCAGCATCACACGCACCAATGGCGCCAATGCGTCACCTATATTGCGCGTGTTTTCGGCATCGAGATGGACCCCGTCGATCGGTGTGGTCTCGGCCACCGTGCCGGCATCGAAAAAGCCGCAGCCGGCCTCGTCGGCGAGCGCGGAATATTGCGGCGCCAGCCGCTTCGAGGCCTCGTCGCCGCCGGCAAACATTTCCTTGAATTCGGCATTGTCGGTGCGGCTGACCGCTGGTGGCGCGACGATCAGGATTTGCGGCGCGGCCCAGTCGAACGGATAATCGTGGCCGCGCACGATGTCGATCAGCCGCTGCACCCCCTGCTTGGCCGCGACCGGATTGCCGTGGATCCAGGGCTTCATGTCGTTGGCGCCGAGCATGACGATGATCAGGTCGAGCGGCGCATGGCTGGTCAGGATCGTCGGCAGCACCTTGGCGCCATTGCGGTCGGCACCAGCCAGGTGATCGTCGAAAGCCGTGGTGCGGCCGTTCAGACCTTCGGCAATGACTTCGATATCATCGTCGCCCAACGCCGCCTTGAGCACGCTCGGCCAGCGATCTTCCAGCGCATGACGCCCGAGGCTCGCCGCGTCATAGCCCCAGGTCAGGGAATCGCCGTAGCAGAGGATCGTCTTCATGCACCCGCACCCGCCTCCGCCCTAAGCCCGCGCCGCACGCGCCATCCCACGAACAGCCACTGCACGATAACCGTGGCGATGCTTGGCAAAAACAGACCGGCGACAACGGGGAGATCGCCCGACCACTGGGCTTTGCCAGGCGGCTGCGAGAAGGTCCAGGCAATCAGCCCGATTCCGGCCAGCACGAACAACGAAACCCCAACAAGCCCCGTCAGGTTTATCGCCCTTTGCGGGTTTGGCACGAACTGCGCGATGAAAAACGCCACGGTCGCAACGATGGTGACCAGCGCCGAAACCATGAAGACCAGGATGTATTCGGAATTCGCATTGGTGACGATTGCCAGCCACAGCGCCACCAGCCCGCCGGCCAGGCCGGAAAGGATCAGGGCGAAAAGGCTGGTGACGAATTTCCGCACAGCCTTTCCTTCCTAGACCAGCATGCCCATCGGGTTTTCGATCATGCGCTTGAAGGCGACCAGAAGTTCGGCGCCGAGCGCACCGTCGACGGCGCGGTGATCGGTCGACAGCGTCACCGACATGATATTGGCGATTTTGATCTCGCCATTCTTGACCACCGGCCGCTGCTCGCCCGCACCCACCGCCAGGATCGTCGCATGCGGCGGGTTGATGACGGCGGCAAAGTCCTTGATGCCGAACATGCCGAGATTGGAGACAGCCGTCGTGCCGCCTTGATATTCCTCAGGCTTCAGCTTGCGGCTGCGGGCACGGCTCGCCAGATCCTTCATCTCGTTGGAGATAGTGGACAGCGTCTTTTCGTCGGCGTGGCGGATGATCGGCGTGATCAGGCCGCCGGGGATCGACACGGCAACGCCGACATCGGCGTGCTTGTGCTTGACCATGGCGCTTTCGGTCCACGATGCATTGGCATCCGGCACCGCCATCAGCGCCATCGCCATCGCCTTGATCACCATGTCGTTGACCGAGAGTTTGTAGACGGGAGCCTCGCCCTTGTCGGTCTTCTTCGTCGGAGCAGCCGCATTGATCTGTGTGCGCAGCGCCAGCAGCGCATCGAGCTCGCAGTCGAGCGTCAGGTAGAAATGCGGGATGGTTGTCTTGGCCTCGACCAGGCGGCGCGCAATGGTCTTGCGCATATTGTCGTGCGGGACGAGCTCATAGGACCCTTCGGCAAACAGCTTCAGCACCTGTTCGTCCGACATCGCCTTGGGTGCCGCAGCCGGAGCCGCAGGTGCCGGAGCGCCGGCAGGTGCGGCTTTCGCGGCCGGTGCAGCCTTGGCGCCACCGCCGGCAATCGCCGCCTCGACATCGGCCTTGACGACACGGCCATGCGGGCCGGTGCCGGTTACGGCGGACACGTCGACTCCGGCATCCTTGGCGATGCGACGAGCCAGCGGCGAAGCGAAGGTGCGCTCGCCTGACGATTGGCTGATCTCCCCCCTTGTGGGGGAGATGGCCGGCAGGCCAGAGGGGGGCGCGACAGACTGAGAGGTCGGCGGGGCAGCGCCCCCCTCTGTCGACTTCGTCGACATCTCCCCCACGGGTGGGGAGATTGACGCCTTATCCTGCTTGGCATCGGCTTTCGCGGGCGCGGCATCGCCACCACCCTTTGCCGCCGCCCCTGCATCCTCGCCTTCGCCGGCGAGAATGGCGATCAGCGCATTGACCTTGACGCCTTCGGTGCCGGCCGGAACGACCAGCTTGGCGACCGTGCCCTCATCGACGGCCTCGACTTCCATCGTCGCCTTGTCGGTCTCGATCTCGGCGATCACGTCGCCCGGCGAAACCTTGTCGCCTTCCTTGACCAGCCACTTGGAAAGATTGCCCTCTTCCATCGTGGGCGACAGCGCCGGCATGGTGATGTTGATTGGCATGATGTCCTCCCGACCGGCTCAGCGATACGTGACGGCTTTGACGGCCTCGATGACCTCGCCGACATTGGGCAAGGCCAGCTTTTCGAGGTTCGCCGCATAAGGCATCGGCACGTCCTTGCCGGCGATGGTGATGACCGGCGCATCGAGGAAGTCAAAGGCGCGCTGCGAAACCTGGTTGGCGATGTGGTCGCCGACCGAACTTTGCGGGAAACCTTCTTCGACCACGATCAAGCGGTTGGTCTTCTTCACCGAGGCAATGACGGTGTCGAGGTCGAGCGGACGGATGGTCCTGAGATCGATGATCTCGGCATCGATGCCCATGCCGCGCAGTTCGGCTTCCGCCTTGATGGCGTAGGTCATGCCGATGCCGAACGAGACGATGGTGACGTCCTTGCCCTGCTTGTGAATGCGCGCCTTGCCGATCGGCAGCACGAAATCATCGAGCTTCGGCACGTCGAAGGACTGGCCGTAGAGGATTTCGTTTTCAAGGAAGATGACCGGGTTCGGATCGCGGATCGCCGCCTTGAGCAGGCCCTTGGCGTCGGCAGCCGTGTACGGCATCACCACCTTTAGCCCGGGAATATGGCTGTACCAGGCGGCATAGCACTGCGAATGCTGGGCGCCGACGCGGGCGGCCGCACCGTTCGGTCCGCGGAACACGATCGGTGCGCCCATCTGGCCGCCCGACATATAGAGCGTCTTGGCCGCGGAGTTGATGATCTGGTCGATCGCCTGCATGGCGAAGTTGAAGGTCATGAACTCGACGATCGGCTTCAGGCCGGCCATCGCCGCACCGACGCCGACGCCGGCAAAGCCGTGCTCGGTGATCGGCGTGTCGACGACGCGGCGCGGCCCGAATTCCTGCAGCAGCCCTTGCGTGATCTTGTAGGCGCCCTGGTATTCCGCGACCTCCTCGCCCATGACGAAGACATCGCCGTCGCGGCGCATTTCCTCGGCCATGGCATCGCGCAAGGCCTCGCGCACCGTAGTCGAGATCATCTCGGTGCCGGCGGGAATATCCGGATCGGCGGCAGGTTTGGCTGCCGGAGCGGCGGGAACTGCCTTCGGAGCCTCGCCGGCATCCTGGGGAGCCGCCTTTGAGCCTTCCTCGGCTGCATCGGTCCGCTGACCGCCAGCGGAAATGGCATCCTGGGTGGAGGCAGGCTTGCCGCTCTTTTCGACGTCGCCTGCACTTTCCCCGTCCTGCAGCAACACGGCGATCACCGCATTGACCTTGACGCCTTCGGTGCCGGCGGGAACCACGATCTTGCCGATCGTGCCTTCATCGACGGCTTCGACTTCCATGGTCGCCTTGTCGGTTTCGATCTCGGCGATGACATCACCGGCGACGACCTTGTCGCCCTCGTTCTTCAACCACTTGGAAAGATTGCCCTCTTCCATGGTCGGCGAGAGAGCGGGCATGAGAATTTCGATCGGCATGTCCTTGCCCTCCCGTTACAATACGATGTCGGTCCAGAGCTCGGACGGATCCGGCTCTGCGTCGTGCTGGGCAAATTCGGCGGCGTCGGCGACGATGTCGCGGACTTCCTTGTCGATGTTCTTGAGTTCGTCCTCGGTCGCCCACTTCTTGGCCGTCAGCCGCACCTTGACCTGCTCGATCGGATCATGATCCGAGCGCATCTTCTGCACTTCTTCCTTGGAGCGGTATTTTGCCGGATCCGACATCGAGTGACCGCGATAGCGATAGGTCTGCATCTCGAGGATGATCGGACCGTTGCCGGCACGGCACCATTCGGTCGCCTGATCGCCGGCGGATTTGACCGCACGCACATCCATGCCGTCGACCTGAATGCCGGGAATCTTGAACGAGGCGCCGCGATGCGAAAAATTGGTTTCGGCCGACGAGCGCGACACCGAAGTGCCCATGGCGTAGCGGTTGTTCTCGATGATGTAGATCACCGGCAGCTTCCACAGCGAGGCCATGTTGAAGCTTTCATAGACCTGACCCTGGTTGGCTGCGCCATCGCCGAAATAGGTCAGCGACACATTGTTGTTGTCGCGGTAGCGGTTGGCGAAGGCGAGACCGGTGCCGAGCGAGACCTGCGCGCCGACAATGCCGTGGCCGCCGTAAAAATGCTTCTCCTTGGAGAACATGTGCATGGAGCCGCCCTTGCCCCTCGACAGGCCACCACGGCGTCCGGTCAGCTCTGCCATGACGCCCCGCGGTGAGAGTTCCATCGCCAGCATGTGGCCATGGTCGCGATAGGCGGTGATCATCTGGTCGCCGTTGATCAGCGACATCTTCATGCCGGTGACGACCGCTTCCTGGCCGATATAGAGGTGGCAGAAGCCGCCGATAAAGCCCATGCCGTAGAGCTGGCCGGCCTTTTCCTCGAAGCGGCGGATAAGCAGCATGTGCCGGTAGGCGGCAAGCTCCTCGTCCTTGGTGAAGTCGGCCGGCTTGGGGGCGGAAAGCCCCGTTGATTTGGCGGATGTCGATTTAACGGATTTGGCAGGCGCTTTTTTGGCGGCGGTGGCCATGCATCACTCCCTGTTGGCGTCTCTTTGCGGACACTAAAGCAGACCATGTCTGCTCCGGGGAGGATCAGCTCCTCCCCACCGATTGGAAGGAAGCTAACATGCGAGACCGCGTTTCGCCATGCAGAAAAACGCATGGCTGGCATGCATCTAAATGCCTAGAATCATTGGAAATAAAAACGATTAACCGAAATTAGGTTATTTCAAATTGGCCGGCAGCATGATGGTGATTTCATCGGGCTGGGACAGATTGAGCGCCCGGCGTGCCTGCTCGTCGAGCATATCCTTTTCAAGCGTACCCTCATGCATCAGCTGGACGCGCCGCTCCAGATCGACCCGGCGCGCCTTGATGGCATCGTACTTGGCCTGCAATTCGATGGTCTGCGCTTCGAGCTGATATTTGGAATTGATGCCGAACTCGCCATGATAGGCATGGAAGCCGAAATAGGCCAGGAACGCCACGCAAAGCGACGGGATGATCAGCCGGCCGGTGTTTCTCTGCTTGTGCTGGCGTGTCCACATGGTCGCAATCCTCTGACCTGTCTATCTCGCCCGATTGTGCTTAATGGACGGTTACGGACAGGTGCATTAGCCAGCGCCCGCAACGAAAAAGGGCGGGAAAATCCCGCCCTTCGTCGTTTTCGCCAGTTCAGCAGAATTTAAGCTTTGATTACCGACTTGCCGGCGTAGCGCGCCTGCTTGCCGAGCTCTTCCTCGATGCGGATCAGCTGGTTGTACTTGGCCATGCGATCCGAGCGCGACAGCGAACCGGTCTTGATCTGCCCGCAATTGGTGGCGACGGCGAGGTCGGCGATGGTCGAATCCTCGGTTTCGCCCGAACGGTGCGACATGACGGCTGTGTAGCCTGCCTTGTGCGCGGTCTCGACAGCGTCGAGCGTTTCGGTGAGCGAGCCGATCTGGTTGACCTTGACCAGGATCGAATTGGCGACACCCATGCGGATGCCGTCGCGCAGCCGCGCCGTGTTGGTGACGAAGAGGTCGTCGCCAACCAGCTGCGTCTTGTTGCCGATCAAATCGGTCAGGTACTTCCAACCCTCCCAGTCGTCCTCGGCCAGGCCGTCCTCGATCGAGATGATCGGATAGTCGGCGGCGAGCTTGGCCAGGTACTTGGCCTGCGCCTTGGGATCGCGGGTCTTCTTCTCGCCCTCATAGACGTAATTGCCGTCCTTGAAGAATTCGGTCGCCGCACAGTCGAGACCGAGCGCGATCTCCTCGCCCGGCTTGAAGCCGGCCTTCTCGATCGATTCCATGATGAAATCGAGCGCCACCGGCGCACTCTTCAGATTGGGCGCGAAGCCGCCTTCGTCGCCGACATTGGTGTTGTGGCCGGCATCCTTCAGCTTCTTGCGCAGCGTGTGGAAGATTTCGGAGCCCCAGCGCACGCCTTCGCGCAGCGTCGGCGCGCCGACCGGCAGGATCATGAATTCCTGGAAATCGATCGGATTGTCGGCATGCGCGCCGCCGTTGATGATGTTCATCATGGGCACCGGCAGCAAATGCGCCTTGGTGCCGCCGACATAGCGGTAGAGCGGCAGGCCGGCGGCTTCCGCCGCGGCCTTGGCGACCGCCAGCGAGACGCCGAGGATGGCGTTGGCGCCGAGCCGGCTCTTGTTGGGCGTGCCGTCGAGCTCGATCATGGTCTGGTCGATGTGGATCTGGTTTTCGGCTTCCAAGCCGCCGATCGCCTCGAACAGCTCGCCATTGACGGCCTCGACCGCCTTGAGCACGCCCTTGCCGAGATAGCGGGCGCCACCGTCGCGCAGTTCGACGGCCTCATGCGCGCCGGTCGACGCGCCCGACGGCACCGCGGCGCGGCCCATCGAGCCGTCTTCGAGGACGACGTCGACCTCGACGGTCGGATTTCCACGGCTGTCCAGGATTTCACGCCCGACAATGTCGATGATGGCGGTCATTGCGATGTCCCCGATTGATCGATTGAAAGCGTCGCGCCCCTCTTAGCCAAAGTGCCGCAAAAGGCAATCAGGAATGGCATGAAATAATGGTGACGGTCGCCCCATGCGCTCAGGCCGTGGGGCATGGGCGACGCCATCTGAACGCAAACAGCCCGCCCTGACGTCATATGTCTGGCGCCGCATGGGGCGGCTGCCCATCCCCTTTCATCGCGGCAATGCCTTACCACGAAATACCAGGCGGCGCACAAACTCCAGCCGATGCTTCAAAAGAGGCTACCGCCAACGTGACAAACTTCACAATGCAGAGAATTCGAAGATGTTAGGGTCACATCTACAACGCGAACTATTTGGCGACCACAGTGAAATGAACAAGCTTGAACTCTTTGGGGAGGCGGCAATGGCAGCGATTTCAGGCACTGGCTGGGAACTTCTTATTAGCCGCAAAGTCGAGCATATGAGGGGCACCAGACGCAGGACAGTTGGTACCTATAAAGTCTTTCACAACGGCACGGCAGTAACGGGTCTATCGGGGTTCGTGTGTGAATCTCGCGGCCCAGGCGATAATTCCAAAGAAGACAATGGCAGGCGCATCGAGCCCGGCACCTATCCGCTGGCGACGCAGGCCGGAGGCAAATATGTGACCATCGGCTACACTGGCGGCAAGACGCCACCCAAACCTGGACTCGAACTGCTGAAGACCAACAAGCGCACCGAAATCCTGATCCATCCGGGCGTCAATTTCCTGTCCAGCGTCGGATGCATCAACCCGACGAAGAAGGTGAGCGGTCCTCTTTCCGACATGGATTTCACGGAGAGCCGGACACGCGTAATCGCCCTCATCGACGATTTGAAAACCTTTGCCGGCGGTGGCTTCCCGAAAAACAACGGCAAGCGAATTCCCAATGCTTCGGTGGTCGTCGAAGGCGAACCGGTGCTGTCGACCGAGAGTGTCGAGAGCGTGCTCGAAGCCGTTGCGGGCGATCCGAACAAGGGTTTGCCAGCAGCGGTCTTCCAGAAATTCGCGCCGAGACCGGCAAGCGGTTCCAAGCGAACAATCTATGACGGTTACATCGGCGCCTTTACCTCCGACAAAGGCCTCAAGACACTTGGCGATCATGGGGTGTGCAACAACTATGATCGGCTGATGCATTTCTTCGCTCAAGCGGCGATGGAAACCGGTGGCTTCACCCTCATTCGCGAATCCCTGACCTACACGACCGTGGCGGCAATCCGGAACGCATGGAGGTCGCGAGCCGCGGGCAAGACCGATCAGTGGATCGAGGACAACCTGCTGCGCAAGCCGCAAGCCCTGGGCGACTGGGCCTATGGCGGCCGCATGGGCAATGTGAAAGGAACGTTGGACGGCTTCAATTTCCGCGGCGGCGGCACGTTCCAGACCACCGGGCGCGACGCGTACACGGCCAAGGGCAAGCTCGCCAAGGTTGACCTCGCCAATCATCCTGAACTGATCGAGGATCCGCAGACTTCGCTGCTCGCAGCTTGCGCCGAATGGAAAGGGTCAGGCTGCAATGCCTTTGCCGATGCCGGCCTGATCAAAAAGATCTCGCGCGCGATCAACGTCGGCAACGCCAATTCCGCCACGCAGGCCAATGGCGAAGCGGATCGGATCGCCTGGCACGAAAAGGTTTTCAAGGCGGTGAAGAATGCCGGACTCCTCGGCTGAGCATGCCTCGGATCACGTTCGACAACACCACGTCATCATAATTCAGAGATAACAATCTCTGTGTCGACTAGGATGGTGATGCGCGGGGCGAAACAGGAGGAGTTTCGCCATGTCCGAGTTGAGCGGTATCGTGAGTTTGTTCCTGATCGCGGCGGCGTTCCTGACGTCCTGCGATACGCAGCAGCCGCCAAGGGCGGCGACGCAGCTGTCCACGTTTCATGCGGCAGAATAATTTAGAAACTGTCGGGTTGCACTGAAAAGGCCCCCGTTTCGGAATTCGGGGGCCTTTTCACGTCAGGCGTCAGCGCAGCTGATCAATGCCAATACGGCGTGACCTTGTAGTAATCATAGGAAGCATCACGCGCGGCCTCGCCATCGGCGCCGGCCAGTTCATTGATCGAATAGGCGGGTGCTGCCTTCAGCTGCTCCTTCGAGAACGGCACGACATAGCCGCCCTTGTCCTCGTCATAGTCGAGGCTCGCCCACGGAATGGCGTGATACTTCTCGCCAATGCCGAGAAATCCACCGAACCCGATAACCGCGAACATGATGCCGTTCGACGTCTTGTCGAGCATGATGTCCTCGATGCTGCCGATGCTCGTGCCTTCGGTGTTGTAGACCGACGTGCCGATGACGCGCGAAGCGGCGATGGCTTCGGTGTGGCCTGTCTGGGTGGTCATGGCTGCTGCTCCTCATGTCGTTGATCGATACTTTGACAATGAGGGGCGCGGGCGAAAGTTCCCGTTTTTTCGAGCGGCGGGCGGTTACTCCGCGAGGATGAACGTCACCTTCATGTTGACGCGATAGGCCGCGATCCTGCCGTCCTCGACGACGATCTTCTGGTCCTGGATCCAGGCGCCTTCCACGTTCTTCAGGGTCTTTGAGGCGCGCTCAATCCCCTTCTCGATGGCGTCCTGAAAGCTCTTTTTCGACGACGACGTGATTTCGGTGACGCGGGCGACGGACATGGCTTCCTCCTGCCAAGACGCTCATTTGCAGCAGCGAGCCTACAGCCGGCTTATGCCTTCCACAAGCAGGGCAGCGCGCGCGCCATCGCCGAATCCATCAGCCTCGGTTCAGGTCAGCAGCATTCTTGGCGATGCGGTCGAATGCCATCAGTCTTTCGAGCAGCGCCGGCATGTCCTTCAGCGGCAGCATGTTGGGCCCGTCGGAGGAGGTCGAATTGTCGGGATCCTGGTGGGTCTCTATGAACACGCCGGCGACGCCGACGGCAACGGCAGCCCGCGCCAGCGTCTCGACAAAGCGGCGCTCGCCACCGGAGGAACCGCCCTGCCCGCCCGGCTGCTGCACCGAATGGGTGGCGTCGAAAATCACCGGCGCGCCGATCTCGGCCATCACGGGCAAAGCCCGCATGTCCGACACCAGCGTGTTGTAGCCGAAGGAAGCGCCGCGCTCGGTGGTCAGCACATTGGGGTTGCCGGAGCCGGTGATCTTGGCCACCACGTTCTTCATGTCCCAGGGCGCCAGGAACTGCCCCTTCTTGACGTTGATCACCTTGCCGGTCTTGGCCGCGGCGACCAGCATGTCGGTCTGGCGCGACAGGAAGGCCGGAATCTGCAGCACATCGACATGGTGCGCTACGATCGCGCACTGCTCCTCGGTGTGGACATCGGTCAGAATGGGAAGCGAAAACGCCTTGCGCAACTCGTCGAACACCGGAAGCGCCGCGTCCATGCCGGCGCCGCGCGTTGCCGACAGCGAGGTGCGGTTGGCCTTGTCGTAGCTGGTCTTGTAGACGAGGCCGATGCCGAGCTTGCCGGTCAGTTCCTTCAGCGCGCCGGCCATGTCGAAAGCGTGCTGGCGCGATTCGAACTGGCACGGGCCGGCGATCAACGCCAAGGGCCCGCTATTGTCGAAGACGACGTTGCCGACGGTTACCGACGAATTCGGCGCCAGCGAATTGGGCCCTTGCGGCTTGCTCATGGGGTCTCCCGGAAGATGAAAGCCGCGCCCTGTCCGGATGCCGGCTGCACGACGATTTCGTTGCCCGCTATATCGTGCCCGACGGCGTTGTCTGCAAGCAGCCTCGCGACAGCGCCGACACTGCGGGCCGAAAAGACGATCGCGGCGAAGCGAAGGTCCGTCGGCGCGCCAGCCGACATGCCGAAGCGCTCAGCGAAAGCCGCGGGCTTGAGAACGCTCAAACGCGCGTTCGCCAGGTCGAACGCCGTGCTGCTCCTCTGCCTCGAACCCGTCGCTGTCTCGATCAGGTGGCGCTTTTCGGATGGCACGCCGCTGACCGCGACGATTTCGGCAATGCCGGTCACGCCGTTGGCATGGGCCTGCAGTGCCGTACGGTCGATTTGAGGGGCGTTGATCCGCTCGCAAGCGAACAGAAAGGCGTCCATCGTCTCGGCGCCGGCGGCGAAAGCCAGTTTGAACGAGGCCATGTCGCTCTTTCCGGCCGTGTCGGTGAAGGCGCGGGAAAAGCTCAGTACATCTCCCGCCGACAGGCCGGCTTTGATAAAGCGCGCATGGTCCGCATCGGCATCGTCGGTGGCCAGCACCACGGCGGAAAAGCCCTCATCGCCCAGCCTGGCGCGATAGAGCCGGTCGCGCGCGACAAAGACATTGCCACCGGCAAATGCCTCGTCTGCAGCCTGTTCATTCCCGACCGCCAGCGGTTCGAGGTAGGTGCCGTCGGCGAAGAAGACGCAGCAATTTTCGGTGCCGAAAGGGTGGATGCCGGTTGGTGCGACGATGAAGCCAAGCCATGTCAGCCGCGCCCGCGCCACGGCGAGGCTCGCCGTCGGCAACACAAGATGGTCAAGCGGATGGATCGTGCTGGTCATGCCGGCGCGGTGTGCATCATTCCGGAAATCGGTTCAAGGCCTCTTGCCAGCCCGATCAGGCCATCGCCACGACATCGGCCGAATAGCGCAATTCGCGCAATGGTTTGACCCGACTGGTCGTCTCGGCATAGAGCGGGTGCGCCTTGTAGGCGGCAAGCGCGGCATCATCCTCGAACTCGGCATAGACGACCACGTCGATCGCATCCGACAGCGGATCGACCTTGGTGTTGAGCGTCACCTCGAAGAGGCTTGAATGCGGGATCTTGCCCANTCCCTACACGACGCTCTTCCGATCTCCTTGGTGTTGAGCGTCACCTCGAAGAGGCTTGAATGCGGGATCTTGCCCAGCGCGAGCAAGCCCGTGCGCACGGCCTCGACATCGTCCTTGCGCCGCGCGCTGAAGAAAACGATATGCCGGATCACACCTGCCTCCACGTTCGATTTGCGGCATGTTTTGTGTGAGCGGGACCGTCGCGTCAACCGCCACGATGTCGCGCCCGGCAATGCCGGCAGGCGACTTTGCAGAGGCGCAAAAGCTAGGCTTTGCCGGTGACGTAGCGCACGACGCGCGACATTTCCCTGACCGTCGTGTCGAGATAGCGGCCCTGATTATAGAGGCCATCCCAGATCAGGAAAAAGGCGATGGCGGTGATGACGATGACGTAACGCATGGCTGAAACTAACGTATGTGGCTGTTCCTAACCATAGCGATTTCACCGGCGGTCGCTCGCCCTCACCGATTCTGGCCCCAGGCACGCCACCTGGGCCAGTGCCGGGCACGGCTTGCCTCTTGAAGTTCCGGTCGATGCGGTGGAAGATTGTGGCGAAAATTTAAGCAGGCTACGGCGTTCGCGCCTGGCGAATGAAAGTGGAGGATGTGGAGGCCGGCAGATCTTGCGCCGCCCCCGCGGAAGTCCAGGGGGGTGTGAGATGGCTGTCAGGGAATACAAAGGCATCGGCGACGCCATCAGGCTGGACGAACTCAATTTCGCCGAGATCGTCAAGGGCCTGCCGGCCAAGGCGCGCATGGTGCTGTCGGCGGCGATGAAATTGCCGCGCGGTTCGCTGAAGGTGAGGATGCCGGATGGCCGGGCGGTGCTTGTCGGCGGCAACGGACCCGGGCCGGATGCCGAGCTGGTGTTGAAGAACTGGCGCCTGCCCGGCCGTGCCTTTTCCGGCGGCACCATCGGCGTTGCCGAATCCTACATGGACGGCGACTGGGAAAGCCCTGATGTAACCAGCTTCCTCGAACTGTTCGTCGTCAACTCGGCCGTTGGGGAACGCATTGCCGGCGGCGCCAACTGGCTCATCAACACGGTCCAGCGCATCCGCCACTGGTTCAACGAAAACACCCGCACCGGCTCGAAGCGCAACATCTCGGCGCATTACGATCTCGGCAACGCCTTCTACAAGCAATGGCTCGATCCCAGCATGACCTATTCGTCGGCGCTCTATGCGACCGGCGCCAACGACCTGGAAAGCGCTCAGGCCGCCAAATACCGCGCGCTGGCCAAGGATACCGGCATCGGCAAGAAGGACCATGTGCTCGAGATCGGCTGCGGCTGGGGCGGTTTTGCCGAATTTGCCGCGCGCGAGATCGGCTGCCGCGTCACCGGCCTGACCATCAGCCGCGAACAGCACGATTTCGCCAAGGCGCGCATCCAGAAGGCGGGACTGTCTGACAAGGTCGACATCAAGCTGCAGGATTACCGAGACGAAACGGGCACTTACGACCGCATCGCCTCGATCGAGATGTTCGAGGCGGTCGGCGAAAAATATTGGCCGGTATTTTTCGGCAAGATGAAGGCGTGCTTGAGGCCCGGCGGCACCGCCGGCCTGCAGATCATCACCATCAACGAGGCCGCCTACGACACCTATCGGGCGAGGCCGGATTTCATCCAGCGCTATGTCTTCCCAGGCGGCATGCTGCCGACGCCGTCGATCCTGAAGACGCTGGGCAGCGACCATGGCCTTGCCCATCTGCGCGAGCGCGTCTTTCCGGACGACTATGCCCGCACGCTTGCCGAATGGCGCAACCGCTTCTGGGCGTCGTGGGAAAAGATCGTCCCGCTCGGCTTCGACGACCGCTTCAAGAAGCTTTGGGAATTTTATCTCCACTATTGCGAAGCCGGCTTTAGAGCCAGCTACATCGACGTGCGCCAAGTGGTCTACAAAGCCTGATCCGAAGCGTGATTGAGCGGGCGTATGCCCGCTCGTTTTCCCTGTTAGCTGCACGTTGCCTCAAAGCAGGATGCGATACTTCGCAAACCCGGATTCGCCCTCGCCGGCCGGCTCGATCTTGAGCGATTTCACTCCCGATATAAAATCCTTCGCTTTGGGGCCGGTCTCGAACACGACGCTGGTGCCGGGCAGCGGCGTGAACGACCAATTGTCGTCGGCCGAGGGATTGATCGTGCCTTCGCTGACGACGTAGCGCACGATCACGTCGCGGTTGGTGTCCGGCGCCTCGTAGATGATCTTCGAGGCATTGATGTCGGGGAAATTGCCGCCACCGCCGGCGCGGTAATTGTTGGTGGCGACGACGAATTTCGCTGCCGGATCAATAGGCTTGCCGTCGAAGCTGAGGCCGACGATGCGGTTCGAGCCGGCATTGGCGACGCCACCCTTGGCATCGTATTTCGGCAGCTGCGACAGGTCTATTCCGTAGCTGACGCCATCGATCACATCGAAATTGTAGGACGGGAATTCGGTGTCGATGAGCGCCTGGTCGGCCTTGCCCGGCTCGATCTTCCTGAAAATGCCGGCCGACATTTCCAGCCATTCCTTCACTTGCGCGCCGGTGATTTCGACGGCGCGCACCGTGTTCGGATAGAGATAGAGGTCGGCGACGTTCTTGATGGCGATGTCGCCCACCGGCACGTCGGTATAGTAGTCGGCGCCGTTGCGCCCGCCGGCCTTGAAGGGTGCTGCCGCCGACAGCAGCGGCACATCCTTCCACTGCGTGCTCTTCAATATGTCCTTGAGGTACCAGCTCTGCGCCTGGTTGACGATCTGCACCGACGGATCGTCGGCGACCAGCGCGAAATAGGAATAGAGCGGCGCCGAGGTCTTGCCGACCGGTCGGCGGACATAGGCAAGTGTCGCCTCATGGTCCGCCTTCAGCGCATCGACGACGCGCTGGTCGTCCGCCACCGTCGGCTTGTTTGCCTTGTCGACGCGCTGGTAGATCGGCCTTGCCTCCGATGTGGCCGAGGCTACGCGCCATTTCGATCCGTCCCGTTCCAGAAGCAGATCGATCAGTCCCATGTGCGAGCCCCAGAAACCGCCCATCACGGCGGGCTTGCCCTGCAGCGTGCCTTTCTCGGTGTCGACGCCTTCGAGCGCCTGAAAATCCTTCTTGCCGGGGAAGACGAGATGCTGATGGCCGGTGAACACCGCATCGATGCCTTCGACGCCGGCGACGAAGAAGGAGGCGTTCTCCATGCCGTCGCCCTGCTTGATATCGATGCCGGAATGCGAGAGCGCGATGACGATGTCGGCGCCCTCCTCCTTGATCTGCGGCACCCATGCCCTGGCCGCCTCGACGATGTCGCGCGTCCTGACATTGCCTTCCAGGTTCTTCAGGTCCCAGACCATGATCTGCGGCGGCACAAAGCCGATGATGCCGATCTTGATCGGCTGCTCGGCGCCCGACCCGTCCTTGATCTTCTTGTCGAGGATGACATAGGGCTTGAGGTAGAGCTTGTCGTCGCGCGGTTTGGCGGCAAGCTCGGTGCCGCGGATCAGATTGGCGCAGACGAAGGGGAAATTGGCTCCGGCCAGCACCTTGTCGAGGAACGACAGGCCGTAATTGAACTCGTGATTGCCGAGCGTCGAGCATTCATAGCCCAGCAGGTTCATGCCCTTCATGATCGGATGCAGATCGCCTTCCTTGAGGCCCTTCTCATAGGCGATGTAATCGCCCATCGGATTGCCCTGCAAAAGATCGCCATTGTCGATCAGCATCGCATTGGTGGCTTCCTTGCGCACCGCCGCGATCAGTGAGGCCGTCCGTGACAGGCCCATCGTGTCGTTGGCTTTGTCGGCGTAGTAGTCGTAAGGCAGCACATTCACATGGATGTCGGTGGTCTCCATGATCCTCAGATGCGCCTGATTGGCCTGCGCGCGGGCGGAAAACGGATGGAGCATGATCAGCGCCCCGCTGGCGGCCGTACCGGCAAGAAAACTACGGCGGGAGACGGGGTAATTGAGATGCGGCATTGGTTTTCCTTCCCAGCGACGTGACAAGATCCCAGCCCCGGGCGGAAGCTTCGCGCCGAAAACCGGCCATGTCCATCGGGAAGTCAGTCGATCAGCAAAAGGTGACGGCTGGATGAATATCCTTGGCCGCGGTTGAGAACCTCAGCCCTTGTCATCGTCGCCCTGGGTGATCAGCCGCGCGCTGCGCTGGCCGGTGAAATAGATCCATAGCCAGCTAAGCGACACCGAGAGCCGGTTGCGGAAACCGATCAGGAAGTAGATATGCGCCACGCCCCACAGCCACCAGGCAAGCCATCCCGTGAGCTTGATCGAGCCGAAATCGATCGCGGCTGCCCACTTGCCGATCGTCGCCAGGTCGCCGGCATGTTTGTAGCGGAAAGGCCGCGGCGCGCCATCGCCGGCCAGCCGCGCCCTGATCGTCGCGGCGACATGCTTGCCCTCCTGCTTGGCCGAGGGCGCCACGCCGGGCACCGGTTTGCCGTCCGGCCGCAAGACATGCGCGGTGTCGCCGATGACGAAGATTTCAGGACTGTTCGGCACGGTCAGATCGGGCTCGACCATTACCCTGCCCGCCCGGTCCACCGGCGCGCCCAGCCACTCTCCCGCGGGTGAAGCCGCCACGCCGGCGGCCCACAGGATGGTTCGCGCCGGCAGATGCGTATCGCCAAAGACGACGCCTTCGGCATCGAGGCGCGTGACGGCGCGGCCAAGCTCGACCGTGACGCCCCGCCGCTCCAGCGCCTTGCGCGCATAGTCGGACAGCTTTGGCGCGAAATTGGCTAGGATCCTGTCTCCGGCCTCGACCAGCACCACACGCGCCTCACGCGTGTCGATGTTGCGGAATTCGCCGCGCAGCGTTTCATGCGCGAGTTCGACAATGGTGCCGGCAAGCTCCACGCCGGTCGGGCCGCCGCCGACGATGACCAGTGTCAGCAGTGCCTGGCGCTTGGCCGGATCGGTCTCGCGCTCGGCCTGCTCGAAGGCGAGCAGGATGCGCCGCCGAATGGTGGTTGCGTCTTCAAGCGTCTTCAGCCCGGGCGCGAAAGGCTCCCATTCGTCGTGGCCGAAATAAGCATGACGCGCGCCGGTGGCGAGCACCAGCGTGTCGTAGGGAACAGAACTGCCGTCCTCAAGCAGCACGCGTTTGCCTGGACGGTCGACGCCGGTGACGTTGCCGAGCAGGGTCGTCACGTCCTCGCGCTTGCGCAGCAGATGACGGATCGGCCAGGCAACTTCCGAGGTCGCCAGCGAGGTGGTCGCCACCTGGTAAAGCAGCGGCTGGAAAAGGTGATGGTTGCGCTTGTCGATCATGGTGATGCGCACGGGTGCGCCGGCCAGCGCCCGGGTGAGTTCGAGACCGCCGAACCCTGCGCCGACGACAACGACATGATGGCTGGTTTCACTCATCGCATTCACCCCTGTTTGTCTCTCTTTATCTAGTGATTTTTGTGCACCGCAACAATGTCGCGGCGCGCTAGACTGCCGCGCGTAAGGCTGCCCAGGACTCGTCGCCGGATGTCGCGAATGCCTATGTCGGCAAGCCTGGACGGGTATAGCCTTGCAGGGGCTGGAACCACGGGAGTGAAGCATGGCCAACGACGATGACAAAGATCGCAAAGGGCGGGCGCAATATTCTTCGCCGCCTTGCTTCATGCACGAACTCGATCCGGAATTTCGCGCGCCATTGACCGACTGGACCGATGTGCGCCGTTGGCGCAAGGCCGAGCGCGAGCGTCTGATCGCGGCACGGTTGGCGGTTTCCGCCGATGCGCGGGTGGCGATGTCGCGGGCTATCGCCGAAGGGCTCGACGCGACCATCGGCGACATTGCCGGCCGCATGGTCAGCCTCTATTGGCCGTTTCGCGGCGAGCCGGACCTGCGGCCGTGGATGGCGTCGATCAACGAACGCGGCGGCCGCACGGCGCTGCCCATCGTGATCGAGAAGGGCCAGCCGCTGATCTTCCGCGCTTATGTGCCTGGCGACCGGCTGGAAAAAGGCGTCTGGAACATCCCTATCCCCGCCGAAGGCGACCCGGTGCTGCCCGACATCGTCATCTCGCCGATCGTCGGCATCGACCCGCGAAACTACCGCCTGGGCTATGGCGGCGGCTTCTTCGACCGCACGCTGGCTGCCATGCCGTTCAAGCCATTGGTCATCGGCGTCGGCTACGAACTGCAGCGCATCCCCACCATCTACCCGCAGCCGCACGACATCCCGATGGACCAACTGGTGACCGAGGTATTAAAAGCCTAGCGTGATGAGATTCAGAGACCCTCCGTGTGATCGCACATATTCATAAATATCACGCTTAGAAAAGATCGCCGTTGGTGTCATTCCCAGGCAACTGAGGAATATCCGCCTTACCGGCATCTTTATACTCGGCCAACAAACGAATGCGGCGATACACACTGAACAAAATTTTCAGCAAGACAAGCGGATCTCCGGTGCGCGCGTGTAGCGCACCTGCAGACGGAAGCTCAATCAATCGGGCCATGTCATTGGCATTGTCGGCGATTATCTTCACCTCTTCAGCGGCTTTTCTAGTATCCACTTTATTTGATTTTACGCACAATTCCGTGCACTCCGCTACTCAGTTCCTAAGCCTCTCCGCTTCTTCTCCATCGCCGCGCGATCAACAATCGCGCAAGGCAAAGGACGAACTGATCTTCATCACGTGCGGCATAACAGACAGCCACTTCTTGTGGATGCGTTGATAGCCCACGAGGTGCTTCGCCGCGATGCGCAGGATGTAGTCGTATTCACCCGACATCAGGTGGCAGGACAGCACATTTGGGCAGCACTTTATCGCCGCATCGAGGCCGGTTGACCGCCGTGTAGCAACACAAATGTTACGTGACAAAAATCCGACGTGGTCGATAAATACTCTTTAAGGGAACCATGCTGCAGCGAACCGCTTCGACATGCGCTTCGGGCGGATCCAACAGTGTCGAGCCGCTCTTGAATTGGCTGCTTCGCAACGGGTGGCGAGATGATCGGACGAACCATAGCAATTACCCTCGCAATTGCGTTTTCCCTTTCGCCTTTGCATGCGCAACCACGGCATCGTTTGCCGAGCGGCTACAAATGGGGCCGCTGCCTGCTTGTTGTTGGCGGTCAGACCCGCATATCCGGAAGGTGCTCTTATCAAATCGAGCAGGGCGGCGATTTCAATATCCAGGGACCGAAGCAAGTTTTTGCAGGGATCGACTATCCTGATCCGCATAGTGGCGCTGGTGAAATGTCTAAAGATTACTGGGCGGATGTCTACAAGGACGGTGATGTCTGGGCGGGCTATGCAAACTCCGACATTCGCGCCACCCACGGGTGATGAACGCTGGGAAGAACTTCGCCGCGAAGGCGCATGCTATATCGGGAAGGACGTCCGAGTATGTTTGTGGCGTTAAGCCAGTTCCGGCTTCATTCCCATGGCGGTCCGATCGACGATCTCGCGCAGGGCAAAGGATGAGTTGATCTTGGTCACATGCGGCATCGCCGACAGCCACTCCTTGTGGATGCGCTCATAGTCGACCAGATCCTTGGCGGCGATGCGCAGGATATAGTCGTATTCGCCCGACATCAGGTGGCACGACAGCACATTCGGGCAGCGCTTGATCGCCGCCTCGAAATCCGACAGCGTCTTTTCGAACTGTCCCGACAGCGATATGTGCACGATCGCCGTCATCTGGTGACCGAGCGCTGCATTCGAAAGCCGGGCGTGATAGCCGCGGATGGTGCCGGATTTCTCCAGATTGTCGAGCCGGCGCGAACAGGCCGACTGCGACAGGCCGACCCTTTCGGCGAGCGCCGCATTGGGTATGCGGCCATCCTTCTGCAGTGCCTCGAGAATGGCGATATCGATCCTGTCGAGCGGCATTTCTCGTGATTCCTGCGAAATTTCCTTGATTTCGCGCAACGATTATCGAAACGCGTGACCCCGCGCAAGCGCATTCGCAAACACCTGCGCAACGATTTGTGGTTCACTCGGTTGATACAGGGAACGAGCCCGAAGGGCCGGATCAGGAGAAGACTATGCGCGTCGGTTGCCCCAAGGAAATCAAGAACCACGAATACCGCGTCGGCCTGACGCCGGGCTCCGTCCGCGAATATGTCGCGCATGGTCATGAAGTGCTGGTCGAAAGCGGCGCCGGCGCCGGCATCGGCGCCGATGACAATGCCTACCGCGCCGCCGGCGCCACCATCGCCAGGACCGCCGCCGACGTGTTCGCCAAGTCCGACATGATCGTCAAGGTCAAGGAGCCGCAGCCCAACGAATGGGCGCAGCTGCGCGACGGCCAGATCCTCTACACCTATCTGCACCTGGCCCCGGATCCGGAGCAGACCAAGGGCCTGCTCGCGTCCGGCGTCACCGCAATCGCCTATGAGACCGTAACCGACGACCGCGGCGGCCTGCCG